>CAMUZZ010000033.1 GCA_947165355.1 uncultured Clostridium sp. | reverse complement strand
GAAACCGCTTTTTATTATTTATAAGGAGTGATTAGATGAAAAACGTTGCAATAATAGGAAGTGGAAGTTGGGGAGTAGCACTTGGTATATATTTAGCTACTTTAGGAAATAACGTAAAAATATGGTCTTTTGAGGAAAAAGAAGCTAATTTAATAAATAATGAAAAGAAGTGTATTTTTTTACCAAATGTAACAATTCCAGATAATGTAACTTGTTACTTAAATTATGAAGATGTAATAAAAGATGCTGATTTTATATTACATGTTACACCTTCTAAGTTTACAAGGAATATAGTTAAGGAATATAAAAAATTTGTTGATGTAGATAAACAGCCAATAATAGTTTGCTCTAAAGGTTTAGAACAATCAACATTGTTACCTTTAACGGAAGTTATAAAAGAAGAAATACCAGCTGTTAAGGTAGGGGCTTTATCTGGTCCAAGCCATGCAGAAGAGGTTTCTATTGGAATTCCAACATTATTGGTAAGTGCTTCAGATAACAAAGAAGTTAGAGAGTACATACAAGATGTATTTATGAGTCCTACAATGAGAGTATATACAACAGATGATGTTTTAGGAGTTGAGTATGGTGGAGCATTAAAAAATATAGTGGCTTTTTGTGCTGGAATAGCAGTAGAGCTTAAAATGGGAGATAACTCATTTGCTGCACTTCTTACTAGAGGATTAACAGAAATTGCAAGACTTGGAGAAAAAGTAGGAGCTAGAAAAGAAACGTTCTATGGTTTATCGGGATTAGGAGACTTAATAGTAACATGTGGTAGCGAACATAGTAGAAACAGAAAAGCAGGTCGTTTAATTGGTAAAGGAATGGACCTAGAAGACGTTAAAAAAGAAGTTGGAATGGTAATTGAAAGTGTTGATAATATTCAAGCTGCATATGAGCTTAAAAACAGATATGGAGTTGATATGCCTATAGTAGATGAAGCTTATAATGTATTATACAATAAGAAGAGCCCAGTTCAAGCAGCTGAAGATTTAATGACTAGAGAAAAGAAAAATGAATACTATTGCTAAAAAATAATAGAAAAAGAAGATTTTAATTATTTTAAAATCTTCTTTTTTTATTTGAGTATTAGATTTAATATCCTAATTCATCTAAAACTGTTTTTATTTCATCTTTGTAGTTTGCGTTAGCATCGATGTATATTAATGTGTTTCCAATTCTAGATATTACTTTATATTTGTTGTTAGCTAAAAGTGTATATTTTGCATAATTAGCTAAAGAAACAGTTGTATATGATTTTACAGTTGCTTTATTTTTTTCAACTTCGAAATTACTTTCGTTTGTTCTATACATTGAAATTGCACTATCATCTGAATCTAAAACAATAAACTCTATTTGATATCCATAATTTTTTGCAACTGCAATGTAACTTTCTTTAATTGAAGAGTTTGAATATTGATTAGTTGAAGTTGTTACTGTATAACTTTTTTCTTCCATTTTGCTTTTAAATTCTTTAGCGGTAATTGGATTTTTGTTTTTACCACATCCACTAAAACCAAATAGTACTGCTAGCGTTAATAAACTTGCTAATAAAATTTTAACTTTTTTCATAATATTTCCTCCTAATAATAAATATTATAATCGACATCTGGAAAAATACAGTCGATTGTGTTTATATAATTAACGAAATTTTCGTCTATTTCGTTATTTTTAATTTGATAATATAGTTTTGTAAATCTTCCAATATGATCTTTTATTCTTTTTTTAGCATAATCTACCATAGTTCCGTTTGTAATTATAAATAGCCAGTCACTACTTTGTGCAAGTAAAAGTTCTCTTGCACATTGATTTAATGCTTTTTTTAGTAATCTGTTTTTTGTGTTAGGGTATAGGTGAGCAAGTTCTACCATTCTGTCTCCAGCAATGTGCAAATGTTTGTGAACATAATCGTTTGTAGGGTTTAACCAAACTTCGCTGTATCCATTAGCCCCCCAACTTGATCTACATGGTGTAGCAACTTGTATTTCTGGATATTTGTTTACATATTCACTTGGAGTAATTAGCTTAAAATTGCAATCATCATAATAAATCTTTTTAAATAAAACATACAACCAATATGGACCTTCATACCACCAGTGTCCATATAATTCTGCATCGTATGGGCAAAGAATTATTGGTGGATTTTTTGTGTATTCTGCTGCGTCTGAAATTTGTTTTTTTCTACTATCTAGAAAATGTCCTGCTTGTTTTTCAGCCGAGTCTTTTGCCCACTGTATGTTATAATAATCTTTATTTTCAGTTTTTCCTGTTATTCTATGGTATTTAATGCCGGTATTTACTCTAGCACCGTTTGATGCGATGTAGGGTTTTATGTATTCGTAATCAGCATCGTATCCAATATCTCTGTAAAATTCTCTATAGTTAAAATCACCAGGGTAACCATTTACAGAGCTCCATACTTGTCTAGAAGATTCAATATCTCTACCAAAGGCAATAATTCCTTCTTTTGAAATAATTGGAGCATAGGTTCCATATATTGCTGCAGGATTTGAATATAAAATACCATGCGATTCTGTTATTACGTATTCTATACCAAATTCTTTTAAATATTTATCTGCTTCAGGAACGTAGCCACATTCAGGTAACCAAATTCCTTTTGGATTTTTTCCAAAATATTTTTTATATGTTTGAACACCAACTGCAATTTGTGCTTTTATTGTTTGCTCTGTTGTGTATAAAATTGGGAAATAACCATGCGTTGCGCCACAAGTTATTATTTCTAGAACGCCTAAATCCTGGAAATGTTTAAATCCGTTAATTAAGTTACATTTGTATTTGTTTTTAAAAATTTTAAGATCGTTAGAATACCTGTCGTAATAATAATGGCTAAGAGCATTAACTCTTTCGTCGTAGGTAGTTCTTTCAATTTCTTTTTTGGCAAGCTCTATATGTGATTTTAAATATTTAATATAGCGTTCTTGCAAAAGTTTATTATCAAGCATATTTAAAAGTGGAGGCGTAAGTGACATTGTTATGCGAAAGTCAACTTTGTCCTCCACAAGTTTTTCAAAATTTGTAAGTAGTGGAATGTATGTTTCTGAAATTGCTTCAAATAACCACTGCTCTTCTAGGTAATCTTCGCTTTCTGGATGGTGTACAAATGGTAGGTGAGCATGAAGAACGAAACTTACATATCCTTGTATATTGTTTTTTTTCATTTAATTGTCTCCGTGTTACTATATTCTAAAATTTGAAGATGGGTTTTGAGTAATAGAATTATCAAGTTCATAATTTTGATATAGTTTTTCAATCTTAGAAAGGTTGTGGATAGTTAATTCTTCTAATGTATTTGTTTTCACATTTTTAAATAATACGGGATTATTTATAGTATTACTTAGTATATGATCATTTGGTGATGTTACTGTATTTGATGATGTAATGTGAATTTTTTCAGCAGTTGAATTATTATTTTTTAAATAATTTCCATTTATTTTTTTACGCGCAAGCTCTACATTAAATTGGCAGTTACTGGTAGGGGTACGAACATACCAACTATTAGAAAAATCGTCAACGTTTATTTCGAAAGTGTAGTTTTGTGTAACGTTATGAATTATTAAAACTGGTTGTGTTTCAACAAAAACTGTTTTACCGTATTTTTCTTCTAATTTAGCTTTATCTGCATCTGAAACATCCCAGTATAAAAACATAGAATGTGGTGTTTGTGCAAGAATTTTAACAGTAGTTTTGTCGTAATGATATGGTAAATCGTAATATTCGGCTGGAATAGCATCTGGATTTATTTTTTTGAAATCATTAACGTCTTTTATGTTTTCTGCAATAGCTGTTTTCTTGCTAGAAGCTTTTTTCGTAGCTGTTTTGGTAACTCTTGCTTTTGTAACTTTTTCTGGAGAAGCTATTACAACTGTTTCTGTAGTAGAAGTAGCCTTCTTTGTAGTAGCTTTTTTAGTTACCTTTGCATCAGCAGCTTTAGCAGTAGAAGTAGTCTTCTTAGCAGTAGCTTTTTTAGTTACTTTAGCAGTAGAAGTAGTCTTCTTTGTAGTAGCTTTTTTAGTTACTTTAGCGTCAGCAGCTTTAGCAGTAGAAG
>CAMUZZ010000032.1 GCA_947165355.1 uncultured Clostridium sp. | reverse complement strand
TATTGGAAACGCTATTATTAGAAATATTAATGTGGTTATTATTGTTTCCACTAAAAGCATGTTTATCGTGCTTATTTTTCTTATTTTTTTTATGTTTTTTGTTTTGAATTTTATTAAATTGTTGGCTTGTATAACTTGTGTTATTTATACTATTTTGTGTTTCATTGGTTGTTTTCTTTTCTTCCGATAAATTTGTGTTCGACATATTCATATAAAATCTCCATAAAAATAAATATATATACTATTAAACTACAAAAAACACTTTCTGTAAATGATTTTAGAAAATAAATTCTAATAATTATTATATTGAAAACTAGTATTTTAATGATATAATAAACACGATAAAAATACGAAAGGAGAAAGTAAATGTCAGAAGGAAAAGATTTACAAGAAAAGCTATTTAACAACAAAAAGACAGGTTGGGAGAACATAAGCGAAAGTGCTAAGAACGAAATTATGAATTACTGTAATTCATACATGGACTTTTTAAATAATGGAAAAACAGAGCGAGAAATTGTTAAAGAATCAAGAGAAATTGCTGAAATTAATGGATTTAAAAACATCGATAGTGTAGAAAAATTAAATCCAGGAGATAAAATATACTACGTAAACAGAGATAAAAGTATGTATCTTGCAGTTATTGGATCTGAAAATATTGAAAATGGATTAAATGTTATAGGAGCTCATGCAGATTCACCAAGATTAGACTTAAAACCAAATCCATTATACGAAGATGATGGCTTTGCATTATTTAAAACACATTACTATGGTGGAATTAAAAAATATCAATGGACAACAATTCCACTTGCAATACATGGAGTTATTGTAAAAAGAAATGGTGAAAAAGTTGAAGTAAGAATTGGGGAAGACGATCAAGATCCAATTTTTGTAATAACAGATTTATTACCACATTTAGCTCAAGAGCAAATGGATAGAAAATTAAGAGACGGAATAAAAGGTGAGGAGCTAAATCTTCTAATTGGAAGCATTCCATACAAAGATAACGATGTAAAAGAAAGAGTAAAATTAAATATATTAAACATTTTAAATCAAAAATATGGAATAATAGAAAAAGATTTCTTAAGTGCAGAGCTAGAAATAGTTCCAGCTTTTAAAGCTAGAAGTTTAGGATTCGACAGCAGCATGGTTGCTGCATATGGGCAAGATGACAAAATTTGTGTGTACACATCATTAACAGCAATGATGAATGTAGAAAATCCAAAAACAACAGCAGTTTGCATCATATCAGATAAAGAAGAAATAGGAAGCATGGGAAATACAGGAATGGAATCACATGTATTCGATACTTTCGTTTCTGAAGTATTAAACAAACTTGGGGTAAATAGGCCAAACTTATTAGATAAAGTATTCTGCAATTCTAAAATGCTTTCAGCAGACATAGATGCGGGGCTTGACCCAACATTCTGTTCAGTTGATGAGAAAAACAACTCAGCATATTTAGGACGTGGAGTTGGATTAAACAAATACACAGGAGCAAGAGGAAAAGCTGGAGCATCTGATGCAAATGCAGAATTCGTTGGATGCATAAGAGATTTATTCGAAAGCAACAACATTGCTTACCAAGTTTCAGAGCTTGGAAAAGTTGATGCTGGTGGCGGAGGAACAATAGCATACATTTTAGCAAATAAAGGAATGGATGTTATAGATTGTGGAGTTCCAGTGCTTTCAATGCATGCACCATACGAAGTAACAAGTAAATTTGACGTATATACAGCATTTACAGCATATAAAGCATTTTTTGCAATGTAAAAATAAAAAAATAAATAGAGCGTACCGTGTGGTACGCTCTATAAAAATTAGAGAGAGGGTTCTAATGTAATACACCAAGTAAGTTTGTGTCGTTACCAAAGAAGTCGTTCAGCATCAGCAATACAAAAGATGTCACTCAGCTTCGGCAATACGATACTTACTTAACCAAGCTTCAAACTTCTTTGCTGATTTGTTGTCGGCAAAGCAAACAAGAATAAAGCTGTGGTTAGAATCAATGGCCGGGCGTGTATTTACACTCCTAGCCCCGCTTTGCAATGCCCTCCGTGACACAATATCACTTGTGTCTCTAGGGACAATTCCTCCGACTTGAACTGCTCCTTTAGTAGATGACTTTGCCATAGGTTGATACCTCCTCAAAATAAAGATAAGGTCATAATAACATATAGATTGATATAGAACAAGCTTTAACGAAAAAAATATGCATTTTTTTGTAGAAAAATGTTTTTATTTTGTATATTCTAAAATAAATTATATGCAAAAATTTCAGAAAAGTAATAATATTATGGAATTTTATAAAAAACACTTGAATTTAGTAAATTTGTATGTTATATTATATAAGTACTTTTTGAAAGAACACAAAATCGAGGTGTAGCGCAGTTGGTAGCGCGCGTGGTTTGGGACCATGAGGTCGCAGGTTCGATCCCTGTCACCTCGACCATATAAAGGAGCTTAAATAAAAGCTCCTTTATTTTTTCTTCAAGACATGGCAGAAGTGCAATAGTAAAACAATGGATTTTTAGAAATCCAAAGAATGTAATTTTCTTATATTTAAGTATAAAAATGAAAAGAGCTCCCGAATGAAGGGAGCTCTTTTGAAAACCTCTGTGTATGACGGAGGTTTCTAAGGCTTAGAACAATTACTCTTTCATTTTGAATCCCATGTTCTCTACTCTTTCAATTATTTCCTGAGCACTTTTAATGCCAAGGTTGCGAATTGTTGTGCGGTCGCAGAGTACCGATTTGGAAATGTGTAAAATGTCTCCGATGGTATGGATGCCAGCTCTCTTCAGACAATTGTATGAACGGACTGTGAGATCCAATTCTTCAATTGGAAGATCGAATAGCGGTTGATCCTCTTTTTCATTAACGGATGCAATAACATAAGTTGAAAGAAAATCAAGATTTTTGGTAACGTTGGGGTCAAAGTTTTTGCAAAGTTCACTTAGCCGGCCAAAGTAGATTGCTCCGCTTATAAAGTTATCTTCTGCAATACATTTTTGCAGTTTTGTAACCTCAGCTAAGTGATCCTCATGACCTTGAAGCTGAATTTCCAGTTGACCCGTGATTGCCAGAGCTTTGTACTTGTTCATAAAGATACCTCCGTTTATAAAATTTTCAAAGTGCTGCCCTTGCAAGCATTTTATGGCAATGTTTGCCAGTGCGACGATTGTACCATATATTATGTGAAATTGCAATTGTAGATGTTTATTCAAGGTCTATTATTGTGAAAAGAATTATGATATACTGAGGCAAGTAGAGGAGGTATATGATGATAGTAAATAGTTTTGATGATAAATCTGAAGCAAAAATAAATCCTAAATTTAATCCTGATGCGTATGAATTGGATGTGTGTATTTTAACATTTTCAAAAGTAATTGAACAGCATGTACTAAACAATTATAAATGTGAAAAAATTGGTGAAATTGAAGATGCAGCTGATACGAGAACAATATATAAGATAGATTACAAAGGTAAAAAAATTGGTTTTTTTAAAACATATGTAGGTGCTCCATCTTGTGTTGGGTCAATAGAAACATCTTCGTCAAGAATACGAACAAATAAATTCATTGTATTTGGTGGTGCTGGTTGTTTAAATAAAGAAATAGTTCACGGTAAAGTAATGGTGCCAACAGAAGCGTATAGAGATGAAGGAACATCATATCATTATGCTGCGGCAAGTGACTACATAGAAATAAAAAATCATGAGATAGTTGCTGAGTTTATGAGAGTTAATGAAATTCCGTATATTGAAGGAAAAACATGGACAACGGATGCTTTTTACAGAGAAACATTAAGCAATTTTGAGAAAAGAAAAAATGATGGATGTATTTCTGTTGAAATGGAATGCTCTGCAGTTCAGGCGCTATGCAATTTTAGAAATTATGAATTTTATACGTTTTTTACCAGCGGAGATTTGCTTGATAGTCCAAAGTGGGATGAAAGACATAAAAAAGGTGAACTTGAAGGGACACAGCATGATACAACACATTTTGATATAGCAATAGAGCTTGCAAATTTTGTGTGTGAAAAATAAAAAAGCTTCTGCATTATTATACTCTCAAAGTTTTTTTGTTTAGTATAATTATGCAGAAGCTTTTTTATTTTCATTTTTCTTTCTAAAAAAATTTATATATTAGACCAGTCAATTTCATCACTATTTATTACATCAATTCCATTATCCATTAGCATTTGAGCAGTAATTCCATTGCCATCAACAAGCTCTTTATTAAAATTTCCGTTATATATTTTTCCTTTGCCACATGAAGGACTTCTAGATTTTAATATAGCTTTTTTTATGTTTAATTGTTTTGCAAGAGCCAAGACTTCTTCGGCACCTTTAACAAAATTTTGTGTTACGTCTTCTCCATTGGTGTTAAATACG
>CAMUZZ010000031.1 GCA_947165355.1 uncultured Clostridium sp. | reverse complement strand
GCTTCGAACTGGGCCATCATTCGTAGTAACTTATCCTTATACATGAAAAGTGAAGAATCAGCTGATCCTGCCAAAGAAGCATCTCCTGCTGAAACAGTAGATGTTCAAACTACATCACTATGGGATTTTGATGTGATTCAAACAAACGACATTTATATTTCTATTGATAGAAATCAAGCCAATATAAAGAATGATGAAAAAATTAAATCTGTTACAATAGATGGAATTAGAGTTGAAAAAATGCCACAAAAAGGTAAGCTTAAACCATATATGCCAAATAGCTTAGAAGGCGACAGATTCAAATATACAAGCGATTTTGTAGTAAGAGATGGTTTAACATACAGAGGAGCAGCAGAAGGAAATTTTAAGAATTTAAAAGTATGTGAAAATGGTGGAATAGTAGCAATTAGTTTTGCAAATCCAGATGTAGGCAAATTTACATCAAACGATGAAAATGAGGAAATTACATATAACGGAACATTACTAAACAAGCTAGGTGTAAAAGATGAAGAAGTAGAATGTACAGTATCATTCGACTTAGAAATAGAGCTAAATGATGGAAAAAAATATGTTGGAAGAATATCTGTAGATATAAAATGTGATAAATTAGCCGAAGAAGGCAGATCACAAATGGGAATAACAAACTTCGACGACGTAATCTTCAAAAGAAAATAAGATTTAGCAAGTATATTGAAAGATAGCAAAAGTAGAAAGTATATACATAAAATAAGAACCGCACAGCTGGGGAGTGCTTTAGCACGACCAGTAAGGTTCTTATTTTATGTATATACTTTC
Source organism: uncultured Clostridium sp. (assembly GCA_947165355.1). GTDB lineage: Bacteria > Bacillota > Clostridia > TANB77 > CAG-508 > CAG-492. The sequence goes on along the minus strand of CAMUZZ010000031.1, from coordinate 4,016 downwards.
TATTTCTAAATAAACAATTTAAAAAAGTACTTGCTAAATCTAAAAAAACATTATATAATCCCAGTGGTATGAGAAATTAGTTTTGCTCTTGTATGGAGGGCAATTCAATAAAAGTCCATGAACCTTGTCAGGTCCGGAAGGAAGCAGCAATAAGTGGTAACTTTTATGTGATTATTGCTTTCCATAGAAGGGCAAAAAAATCTCATACTATTTTTTTAAGTAAGAGGTGAGGTAATTGTCGTATACTGCATTATATAGAAAATACAGGCCACTAACTTTTAATGAGGTTGTGGGACAAGACCACATAGTAAGAACTTTAAAAAATCAAATTACATCTGGAAGAGTGGGGCATGCATATTTATTTAATGGAAGTAGAGGAACCGGAAAAACTTCATCAGCAAAAATACTTTCAAGGGCAATAAATTGCTTAAACCCAAAAGATGGAAATCCATGTAACGAGTGCGAAATATGCAAAGCAGCTCTAGAAGGATCATTAACAGACATTGTAGAAATGGATGCTGCATCAAACAACAGTGTTGAAGACATTCGTTCTATACGAGACGAAGTAAATTTTTTACCAACTGTTGCAAAATACAGAGTATACATCATAGACGAGGTTCATATGCTTTCAATTGGTGCGTTTAATGCATTGCTAAAAACGCTAGAAGAACCACCAGAGCACGTTAAGTTTATTTTAGCAACAACAGAGCCTCAAAAATTACCAGCAACAATCTTATCAAGATGTCAAAGATTTGATTTTAAGAAAATTTCAAATGAATATATTAAATCTAGAATAGAATATATATGTGCTCAAGATAAAATAAACATAGATTCAGACGCAATAAATACTATTTCGGTTTTAGCAGATGGAGCAATGAGAGATGCTTTAAGCATACTAGAAAGATGTTTACAAGAAGATACAGAAAAAATAACAAATTCGCAAGTTAAAGAGCTTGTTGGAATTCCAGAGCTTGAATCTGTTTACAACGTATTAAATAATGTTTTAAATCAAGATACAACCGAAACATTAAATAGTGTAACCGAAATTTTATCTGAAGGCAAAGATATTTCAAATTTAATTTGGGAAATAATAAAGTATACTAAAGATGTTTTAGTTTTCAAAGCTACTGGAAAATTAGATATTTACAGTGCTGATGAGCTTCAAAAAATTAAACTTTTATCAGATAAAACAGACAAAAATCGACTACTAAATATTATATTCGAGCTTTCTAGTTTAGCCAACGAGCTAAAATCAACAACTCAAAAAAATATAATGTTTCAAGTTGGAATAATGAAGTTATGTAGTGCAAGCGATGTTAAATCAGCAGAAAAAACAGTTATATCAACAAGCGAAGACACTGCTAAAGAAGTGGCTACTCAAAGCTTAAATTCTGTGCAAGTAGTGCAAAGCAGTGGTTTATCAAATGAAGATTTAATGACAGTAAATTCTAGGTTATCAAACTTAGAAGGTAAATTACAAAAAACTGTAAATGCTGTTAAAAAAATAATAGATACGCCTCAAATAATCCACAATTCTGAAAAAAATGTGGATAATGCATCCGCAAAAAACGAAAATAGAGCATCAAAAGCAAGTTCATACAATCCAAATTTAAGTAACATTATAACCAATAAAACAGATGGGAAAAATGTGGATTGTTGGGGAAAAATTGTAACAGATATTAAAGAAGGTGGAAAGGTTATGCTTTACTCGAATTTAGCTAATTCAACTGCAATAGAGCTTAACGATATGACAGTAGGAATTAAGTTATCAGAAGGCCTAACACCATTTGGAAAGTCTGTAATTGGTAAGGCAGAAAATATTGCCGAAATTACAAAATTGGTTTCTTTAGAATACGGAAAACCAATGCAAATACGTTTAATAGATAGTAATAGTGCTGAGTCAAGCGAAAATCCAATAGATTCTATTGCAAAAGAGCTAGATTTACCACTAAACATTATAGACTAAAAGAAAGGAATGATACATATGTCAAAAAGAGGAGGTTTCCCTGGAGGAATGGGAGGTTTTGGTGGAATGAACATCAACCAATTAATGAAAGAAGCTCAAAAAATGCAAGCTGATATTCAAAAATCACAAGAAGAATTAGGAAGCAAAAGATTTACTGCAACAGCAGGTGGAGGAGCAATAGAAACAACTGTAACTGGAAATAAAGTTATTGAATCTATTAAAATTAAACCAGATGTTGTTGATCCAGATGATGTAGAAATGCTACAAGATTTAATAATTACATGCGTAAACGAGGCTATGGGTAAAGTTGATAGCGCTCAAGCTTCAGAGCTTGGAAAATACAATATTCCTGGAATAATGTAATTCAGAAAGGCAGATAAATATGTCATATTATTCACCATCAATCGAAAAATTAATTGAAGCATTTGAAAGATTGCCAAGTATTGGAAACAAAACAGCAGCAAGACTTGCATTTCACGTATTAAATTCAAGCGAAGAAGAAACAAACGAGTTTGTTCAAGCAATAGTAAATGCAAAGAAAAACTTAAAATATTGTTCAATTTGTTTTAATATTTCAGATACAGATCCATGTGCAATATGCTCAAATGTAGGAAGAGACAAATCTATAATTTGTGTGGTTGAAGATGTAAAAGATGTAGTTGCAATGGAGAAAACTCACGAATTTAAAGGAGTTTATCATGTACTACACGGTTCAATTTCACCAATGAATGGAATAGGACCAGACGATATAAAAATAAAAGAATTATTGTCTAGGCTTATGGATGGAAGCGTAAAAGAAGTAATTCTAGCAACAAATCCAAGAGTAGAAGGTGAAGCAACAGCAATTTATTTATCTAAACTAATAAAACCACTAGGTATTACAGTTACAAGAATTGCACACGGAATTCCAGTTGGCGGCGACTTAGAGTACACAGATGAAGTTACTTTAAGCAAGGCGCTAGAGGGAAGACGAGAAATATAAGCTAAAATAAAAATATAGTAAAATCACAAATAAAAAAACCACCACATAATTATAAAATTATGTGGTGGTTTTTTACCATAAAATTAAAATAATTATTGTTTAATACATGCTATTAATTAATTGTAAATACTGCATTTTGCAACATATAGTATGTACTATAAAAATTCTTTCATTATTTTTTCGCATATATTTTTTGTTGAATATTTGCAAGCAATTTTCTCTGAATTTTCGCCCATTTCTTTAAGCTTTTCTGGTGAGTTTAATAGGTTACCAATTACTTCATCTGCCGAATCGGTTTTCTTTAACCAAACTGCAGCACCTGAATCTACTAAGTATGTAGCATTTTCTTCTTCTTGTCCTGGTATTGGGTTAATAACCAAAATTGGTAAGCCACTTGCCAAACTTTCAGAAGATGTAAGTCCACCTGATTTTGTTATAACTAGGCTAGATATACGCATAACTTCAGGAACGTTTGTTATATAATCGTAAACCTTTAAATTAGTTGAGTCAGCCAAGCTATTTTTAATATTTTCAAATCCTTTAATCATCTTCTTGCTTTTTCCGGAAACAGCAACTACTTGATAGTTATCTAGGTGTTTTGTTAACGTAGTAAGCACTTCAAATGCTTTCTTTCTATCTGATCCTGTTTTAGAATTTCCAAAAAGTAAAATTGTTTTTAGGCTTGGATTTAAATTCATAGATGAATATATTTCGGCTGTATCTAATTCTTTGCAGAATTTTGGAGATATAGGAATTCCTGTAACATTTACTTTATTACTATCAACATGGTATTCATTAATTAAACTATTTCTCATTTTTTCGCGGGCAACAAAAAATAGGTTACCATATTCGTGCTCTTCAAGCCATTGTCCATGTGGCTCAAAGTCTGTTAAAACAGTAGCAAGAGGGCAGTTTATTTTACCTTTTCTTTTTAAATATCCAGTCATTTGTGTTGCAAACATGTGGGTTGAAATAACAAAATCTGGATTATATTCTTTAAAAAGTTTTAGCAATTTTTTTGCCATAAGTTTGTTTGCGCCGTTACTAACTTTTGAAAGGAATCCTTTT
>CAMUZZ010000030.1 GCA_947165355.1 uncultured Clostridium sp. | reverse complement strand
GCTGTAGCTATTATAGTAGCTCCTAATAATACTTTTTTTAATGTCCTCATTTGTTTACCTCCTTGCATTTTCGAATTATATCATCATAAAATTCTCTTTTCAACTTAAACATTTTTTACATCTATAATTAGTAACTATGCTTATCGCTGACTTTAATTAATGTTGTGATTTTATTTACGTAAACTTAAATTTTTTGTTCCGTCCCCAAAATTTAAATTTTATTTTTTTAAATTAGTGGTATAATTTTTATATACGAATAATTATGGAGATGATATCGTGATAGAACAAAATAAATCTAAAAATATTTCATCAATTCAGACTTTATATGGTAAAGAAGGAACGCTTACCACCGAAAAATTTATATCGGAATATAATATAAATCCAAATGGTCTTACCTCGGAAGAAGCTTCTAAAAAAATTTTAAAAGATGGCTATAATGAAATAAAAAGCACAAAACCAAAAAGATGGTATAACTATTTATTTGAAAGCTTATTTAGTCCATTTAACTGCATTTTATTGCGGAATAGTTGGAATACTGTTGTATACCGATGTATACTTACCACCCAAACCAAGCTATGCAAATATACTTGTTATAATTATATTGGTAATTGCAAGTACTTTACTAGAATTTTTTGAAGAATATAGATCAAACAAAGCAGCTGAAAAATTAAAAGAGCTTGTTGCAACAACCACAACAGTATTACGTGATGGAAAAGAAATAAAAATTCCTATAAACGAAGTAGTACTTGGAGATATTGTTATTTTATCAGCTGGTAGTATGATTCCTGCTGATTTACGAATACTTGAATCTAAAGATATTTATGTTAGTCAATCTGCACTAACTGGTGAATCTGATGCTGTAAGAAAACTATCTTACACAAATTTGTCTTATAACGAAGTATGTAGTATTTCAGATTTAGAAACTATATGTTTTATGGGAACAAGTGTAATAAGTGGCTCTGCAAAATGTGCAGTAATAAAAACTGCTGGTAACACTTATTTTGGAAAAATTGCTCATAGTGTTTTAAAAGATAAGCAAAAAACAGCTTTTCAAAAAGGTATTGAAAGTATTAGTAAGTTATTAATAAAATTTATGGTTGTATTAACACCCATTGTATTTATTTTAAATGTTTGGAAGCATGCGCCAGTTACTGCATTTACATTTGCGGTAGCTATAGCAATATGCATAACACCTTTATTACTTCCTGTAATACTTTCTTCTAGCCTATCCAAAGGTGCAATAAAAATGTCTAAAAAGAAAACAATTGTAAAAAAACTTGATTCCATCGAAAGCTTTGGCGGAATGAACATTCTATGCACCGATAAAACAGGAACTTTAACCGAAGATAAAATAGTACTTGAAAAATACCTAGATATCAATGGCTATGAAGATTTAAGAGTATTGAAACATGCTTTTTTAAATTCATACTTTCAAACTGGTTTACGAGGAAATATTGATGAAGCAGTTGTTAATAGAGCGTTACTAAACAACATGTCTGCATACACTGAAAAATATAAATTAATTGATGAAATTCCATTTGACTTTACAAGAAGACGTTTATCTGTAATTGTTACAGATGGTACAAAAAAGCAAATGATTACTAAAGGTGCAGTTGAAGAAATTCTTGAGCTTTGCACTCTGGTTGACTACAAAGGTCAAGTATCTCCAATTACAAATAAAATTAAGGAAAACATAAAACAAATATCTAAAAATTTGAATAAAGATGGATTACGAGTTATTGCTGTATGTCAAAAAAATAATTTACGAGATACTACGGTTTTTGATGTATCAGATGAAAAAGAAATGGTTCTTTTGGGGTTTATAGGATTTTTAGACCCACCAAAAGAATCGGCAAAAACAGCTATTGAAAAATTAAACAAATCTGGAATTCGTGTAATTGTTTTAACTGGAGATAACTTAGAAGTAACTAAATGTATTTGTAAAAAGGTTGGTATTAGCTCAAACGAAATTATAGAAGGAAGTCAAATTGAACAATTAGAAGATAGCGGTGTAATTAGATTACTAAAAAAATCTAATATTTTTGTAAAGCTTTCTCCTGTACAAAAAGCTCGTATTGTTAGATTGTTAAAAGAATCTGGAAATGTTGTTGGTTACATGGGGGATGGAATAAACGATGCTCCATCGCTTACAAATTCCGATGTAGGAATTTCGGTAGATGGTGCTGTTGACATTGCAAAAGAATCCGCCGACATAATACTTCTTGAAAAAGATTTACAAGTATTGCTTGATGGAGTTACCGAAGGAAGAAAAACTTTTGGTAACCTTATGAAATATATAAAAATGGCAACAAGCTTTAATTTTGGAGAAGTAATGTCGGTAATAATTGCAAGTATTGCACTTCCATTTTTGCCCGAAACGCCAATACAATTGCTAGTTGAAGGATTATTGTACGACTTTGGTCAACTTACACTTCCATTTGATAATGTTGATAGTGAATACTTACGTAAGCCTAGACAATTTAACATTAAAGGAATAAAAAACTTTATGTTGTTTATGGGGCCATTAAGCTCTGCATTTGATTTGGTTGTTTTTGCATTTTTATGGTTTGCATTTAACTTACGCCAACCCGCATTATTTCAAACAGTATGGTTCTCGTATAGTATCGTTTCCAACCTACTTGGAATGCACATTATAAGAACACCAAAGTTACCTTTTGTTGAAAGCAACGCTAATAAATGGGTTTACCTATCATCTAGCTTGTTAATTATAATTGGCGTATTAATTCCATTTACATGGCTTGGCAGTTTAATTGGTTTAGTTCCAATTCCTTTACCTTATATGTCTGTTATATTTGGAGTCCCAATTTTATACTGTATATTCGCACTGATTGCTAAAAAAATATATATTAAAAAATTTGGTGAATGGATTTGATTTCATTCATCAATTCTCTTTAAACCTGGTATTTTTGACAAAATTGCATATTCATGATAAAATACACGTTACAAGCCACACGGCTTTGCATATAGAGCTACTATCCGTTTCAACACCTTTTAGGGTGATTACATATTAATTTTAACAGATAGGAGGAGAAAATCTATGGCATGGTTAACACCAGAGGAACTTCTTATGATTAAATTCATGAGATCGTTCCAAGCCTGGATGGAAGCTATGGGGGCAAATGAAAACAACAGCCCCAAAATGCGCATTCCCGAAGTTACAGTTGAACCTTCGACCGAAAACAGCTATTATCGGCGTAAGGGCAAGCACAACGTAACAAGAAAGTACGGCAAGAATAATCGTGCCGTGAGACCCAAAGATGAGTTCTATTTTCATCAAAAGAAGTAGCACTAGATTTTCCAAAAGCTCAAAAAGCACCCGACAAATTCTTCTATATCCTCGTAATAACTTGGATAAAAAAATAGACGAATTTGATTCGGGTGCTTTGCTCTTTCTATAAATTAAAATTCTTATATAAAATGTACAAAGCACTAAATATGAAGTAATCGATCTCTGCCTCATTATTTAATGCTTGTTATCACGCAATTTATTAGCTTACCCAATCTAGCACATCTTTTTCTCTAAAGGTTCCGCTAAATCTTTTTCCACTAATAAATTTGACATTTGGATATAATTTTTTTAAATCCTTGATGCTTCTTTCAACCCCTGTAACTCCGCTTGTTACAAATACATAAACTTTTTTTCCGTCTAAGTTGTTTTCTTCTATGAAAGAATTAACAACTGTTGGCGCTGTGTCATACCAAATTGGAAAACCTAAGAATATTTCGTCGTACTCTTCCATGTTTTCTAACTTGTTTTGAACAAGGGGTCTAAATCTTTTGTTTTTCATCTCTACACATGACCTATTCGATCTGCTTGGCCACTGTAGATCTTGCGTGGTATACTTTACTTCTGGCTCGATTTCAAATAAATCTGCATTTAAAACTCCTGCAATCTTCTCCGCCAATCTTTTGGTTGCACCTGTAGCTGAAAAATAGCTAACCAACATTTTGCCCATACTACACCACTCCTTTTCTTGATAACTTTTATTGCTAAAGCAATTTCAAATTGCCTACCAATCAATGTAATTACTCTCGAAAAGGTTAATATTGTTATATTAAACCCTCTTTCCTATGTATATTTCCTTTCTATTATTATGTAAATTTCGTACTTATAAAAAAAGAAGACCACTAGATAGTGATGTATATCACTTTCTAATCGCCTTGCCTTCCTATCTTGCTAACATACTTTTATCATAAATCAATTAATTTGTCAATAAAAATTTTTATGAATATACTTTTTTTGAAACTTATACAATAACACCAACTTTTCTTAAGTTATTCATTAAAGCTTTTATGTCATATTTGTCGTAATTCAGTACATGTCCGTCCATTCCAAATTGTTTTCCTGCTTCTATATTTCTTTCCTTATCATCAATAAAAAAACACTCTTCTGGATTTAACTCAAATTTATCAAATAATGCTTTATATATTTCTTTATTTGGTTTTACTGCATGAATATCACATGAAATAACCCATCCATCAACACTACTAAGCTCTGGTAATTTTTTTATATATTCTGATGCTTCTTTGTTATTATTCGATAATACATAAATGCCGTATTTATTATTTTTTAGTTTATGTATTAACTCTATTATTTTTGTATTCATATCTCTATATTTGTAGTAATTTATTAAAAAGCTTTTCACATTTTGGTCCGATTGTGTGGATAAATTGCTTTTATAAAAATGCTGTTCTAAAGTTTCTTTTCCTAAATCTAAATTACTGTAATCTTTAAAAAATTTTTCTTTTATTTCTTCAATATTTTCATTTCTTATTTTTAATTTTTTAAGTACTGATGCAGAATTTCCTGAAAAGACCACATTTCCTAAATCAAATATAATGTTTTTTATCATAAAAAAACCTCCAAATTCAGTATATACTATCTTTCACCATATTTTAATAGTTTTAAGAAAAATTAGTCAACAGAAACGTTTTTTACTTAATTATTCATCTTTTCCAAAAATTGTTCCAACAATTCCACATAGTATGCCACCTACAGGATATACAATCCAATTTATATCCCATCTTCTAAATGCAAATCCGCATACCAAATATACTATTGTTGTTACTAACATTATTACGCCACATATTTTTCCAGTTTTTCTTTCTTTTTCCTTGTACTCTTCTGTGTTTTCTTTGTTATATTTTTCAATATCAAATTTTTCTCTCATGTTAGCAGAAAATACAATTGTTGATGCTCCAATAGTTACAAAATACATTAGTATTGCAACTGGAAATATACTTTCTTCACCAAATACTTTTAATCCAATAAGCGCCATCATTGCAACTACGCCAAGTAATATTGCTGAAATTCCAATTGACATTATTTTTGTATATTTTGATTTTCCCTCTTCCATTTCTGCATCTGTGTATATATTTGCTATCTTTGCATTTTTCTTTTTAAAATCTTCCAATCTTGTTCCATTTATAATAAACATTGGAACTGCAAATATAACACCAATTAATATTGCTACCACTCCAATTAATGCAAACCTTTCTTCTGCTTGCTCATTTGTTGCAAATCCTAATAATGTTAACATTGCTGATACACCTAATAATATTAACCCGACTCCTAACGCAATTTCTTTGGCTGCTTTTGATTTAATTGTGTCGTATTTGCTTTTTTCTTGTTTAACATCCTCAGTAATTTTTCCTTTAACTAATTCATCCATACTACAATCAAATATTTCGCATATTGCTATTATTTTTTCTGTTTCTGGATATCCATTTCCGCCTTCCCATTTTGATACAGCTTGTCTTGATACATTTAGCTTTTCTGCTAATTCCTCCTGTGACATATTTTTAATTTTTCTTAAATTTTGTAAGTTTTCTGATAAACTCATTTTTATGCACCTCCTGTAATTTATTTTAAAGTTGCGTACCATTATTTTCTACCAACTCTAATTTGCAACTTATTTTTTCTTTGCTACTCTGAGTTGCATCGTTGTGTTTTAAAGGTTTTAAGTCTTGTTTAAAACTTTAAAAAAATTAAAGGAAGCATCCATTTTAATTCAAATGGAACTGTTTCCTTTGACACTTTAACACATTTTATGCACTATAATTTTACATGTATTTTTTTTAATAATCAATGTTTATATTTAAATTTATGGGAACGATTCAGCTTGAAACGAATCAAGCCAAACCGTCCCTAGTGACTCACTTTTCATTTTCAACTAAATCTAGTATTGAAGAAACCTCTATTTCTTTCCCATCTTCCATAACTAAAATTTGGTTTACTTCATCTATTCTTCTTATTTTTCCTGTTATGCTTGTGTATTTTCCTCCTTCTTTTTTATCGTCTTTTATAAAATATGTTACTGTTATTTCTGGCCTGCTAGAAATTTTTTTCGCTATACTTTGCAGTGTTTCATCTAAGTAATATTTTGCATCTCCATCTGCATCTATCCAATCATCGGTTAATCTTGCTGTTTCTTTTACATCATCTCCAAATCCGGTAAGAGCTGCATATGGTGCAAATTGAGCAGCCCTATCCATCATAGACATTGCAATATGCTTATTTGAAATGTGATGCGGCAAATTTATTATATCTTCATAATTGTCGTTCATATATTTAACCTCTTTCTTCATATTTTGAATGAGT
>CAMUZZ010000029.1 GCA_947165355.1 uncultured Clostridium sp. | reverse complement strand
CTTTAGTTACCATCTTTTTGGTGTTCTTTGCAATTATAATTGCTATTACATTTGGTGGAGGTAAAAAGGGAGGTAGTTCAACAAACAGTAATGTAGCAAATAACACAGCAAATGGAAATAGTACTCAAAATAATTCTACTCAAAGTAATACTACAGAAGGTGGAGAAAACACAGCAAAAGAAGGAAAAAAAGACGGTGTTTATGGATACTTTGCAGAATACAAAGGAAACACCTATTACTGGAAAATGGATGCTGAGAGCAGAGAAAAAACTACTTTGTACGGTGGTTATGGAGTAAGTGATACACACGTAAATAGTTTAGTAAAAAGAGATTCAAGCGGTAACGAAACAGTTCTACTTCAAGATACAGCTAGCGGAATAATATGTATAGCAAATGAAAAAATATATTATAACAAAAACCTTGAGGGTGGAGAGCAAATAGTATGCTCTGTTGATCTTGAAGGTCAAAATGAACAATTGTATAATATTGGTACTCTTTATTTTGCCGATGGTGATTATGTTTATTATTTAGTTGAAGGAGCAATTGAGTCTATAAATTCTTTGGAAGAATGTTCTTCTAATAAGATTGCAGGTGCAACAGAAATAATTGGTATTGCTGATAAAAAGTTATATTATGCTAAGGCTACTAGAAAAAATATGGAAATAGGATATGTAGCGGACAATAAAAATAGTGGAACTTTGTATACTTTAAAAGAAAGTATGTTTGAAACTACTGAGGGTGAAGGAGTTAATTTTACAATATTAAATTTTAAAGACGCAAATAATACAGTAACAATTGACGTTGGAAACATTCAAGGAACTGGGCATTATGTACAACAAGCATATACTATAACAATGAATTATAGTGGAAGTGATGTAAAGGCAGAAAAAAACGAAGATTTACTATCTGAAAGTACAGAAACAGCATTTAAACCATGTGCTGTTGCTAAAGTAACGAGCGAAGGAATTGAGTTTACAAAGCCTATTTCTTCTAAAAGTCAAATTATTTTAACTAACAATGATATAGCAAGCAAGCTTTCTGCACCATTACCGGCTGATGGAATGTATTCTGTTTATGAATCGAGTTTAAATAAATCGGAATTATATGTTGTTTTAGATGTAAGTGAACGTGATGAAACAAACGACATAGGCTGGAGACCTGCGTATAAAAGAGCTAAAACAGTAGTATTTAAGTACAACATAGACAACAAGAGCGTGGTTACAATTTATGAATATTAAAAAATATAAAAAAAGTATTGCATAATAAAAAATGCTAGTATATAATTCAAATCGGTGATAATAATATACATGTCACCGATACATATTCCTCTTTAGCTCAGTTGGTAGAGCGCTCGGCTGTTAACCGATAGGTCGTTGGTTCGAGTCCAACAAGAGGAGCCAAAAAAGAATCCATCAATAGATGGATTCTTAATTTTTGTTTAATAGTTGGACTCGAAAAGGAGGTTGCTGAGTTTCGAGCTGGTCAGGTGCCAGCCGAAACGAGAGCAAAAATAGTCCAGTGGACTATTTTTCCGACGCGGCTTGCCAAAGTCCAACAAGAGGAGCCAAAATAAAAGAGACTACTTAAAAGTAGTCTCTTTTATTTTGGTAGCTTTGCTAGATTAGAGCCGAGAACTATAGGTACAGCCGAGCGCAGCGAGGATGTTATCTGCTGAAAAATCTACCGCGTCCTGTGGACGAAGAAGGTAGATTTTGAAGGCGCATAAACTGTTATTTTAGAATTTTGCGATTAGCAAATTCTAAAATGACTAGTTTAAAGCTGTATGGTCGTTTGAGTTTAAGAAAAGTAAGGGACAAAGAGACTACTTAAAAGTATTTTTTTCTTTTACTTTTGTTGCGCAATTCACATTGATTTTTACCCATATTTAATATATAATGTGAAAAAATTGCGGGAGGTATATCATCTTGAATAAGGAAGAAATTTATAATCATTTAGTAAATAATTTGCATATTTCAAATGTAAAAATGGATGAACCTATGTCGAAGCATACATCATTTAGAATTGGCGGTAATTGTGATATATTTGTGGTTGCAAGCAACGTAGAAGAGATAAAAGCTGTATTAAAATTTGCAACGGAAAATAGTATTCAGTTGTATATTGTAGGAAACGGAAGTAATTTACTTGTTAAAGATAAAGGAATAAGAGGAATTGCTTTAAAAATAAATTTAAAAGGATTACAAATAGATAAAGTTGATGAAGATAAAGTAAGAGTTACTGCTGAAGCAGGAGTTCAATTAGGTTACCTAGCAAATGAACTTTTAAAAAATAATGTAGGTGGATTTGAGTTTGCATCAGGTATTCCAGGAACAATTGGCGGTGCTGTTAGAATGAATGCAGGTGCATATGGCTCTGAATTTAAAGATATAGTAGTTACAACAAGAGCTCTAAATTATAATGGAGAAGAAGTTGTATTAAGTAATGAAGATCAAAAATTTGCGTACAGAAGTAGTTTATTTTGCACTGAAAAACTAATTATACTAGAAACTGTACTTGAATTGCATTACGAAGAAAATCAAGCAGAAATTGAATCTAAAATGAAAGAAAATATGGACGCTAGAAAAGAAAAGCAACCTATAGAATATCCAAGTGCAGGAAGTACTTTTAAAAGAGGAGAAGACTTTATTACAGCTAAGCTAATTGATGAATGTGGGCTTAAAGGTTATTCAATTGGAGGTGCTCAGGTTTCTGAAAAGCATGCTGGTTTTATTGTTAACAAAGGAAATGCAACAGCTGAAGATGTGCTTAAATTGGTACAGTACGTAAAGCAATGCGTTAAAGAGAAATTTGGAAAAGACATTGAATTAGAGGTTGAGGTAATTGGAGAGTAAGAAAACAAAATTAAGATTTTTTTCGTGGTTTAGATCAGAATATAAAATTAAACGTTGGCTTTTATTAGCAATTATTTCTGCTTCAGCTATTTGCTGGGCTCTTTCAACCATTTTTGTAACTGATACATTAAACTTTGGAACTATAATAAAAATTGCTTTGTTGTTTATATTTGGGTTTAGCGGTATAGTTGTTAGCTATATATCAATGCAAAAAAGAGTGCTTGAAATTATGGTTAAGAAAACAGATAAAAGAGATAATGTTAAATCTTTAATTTACAACAAAAAAGTGTATAGTCAAGGACCAAAAATAGTTGTTATTGGTGGTGGAACAGGCCTAAATACTGTATTAAAAGGATTAAAAAATTATACAGAGAACATAACAGCTGTTGTTACTGGATATGACACATCAAGAAGTAATTTTAGTGGTAGAAAATCATCAAAAATGGCAGAAGACATTAAGGAGAGCATAATTGCACTTGCAAAAAATGAAACTGAAATGAGAAATATAATAGAATGTAATTTTTCGAAAGATAGTGAAAATCCATTAACTTTTGGAGATATGTACGTAACAGAAATGCAGAGAATAAATCATGATTTATCAAAGTCAATTGAAAGAGCCAAGGACGTATTTAATATAACAGGAACGGTTTTACCTGTTACTTCAGACAGTTACGAGATATGTGCAGATTACACAGGAGGCCATAGTGTACAGGGAAAAGAAAATATTTACGAAACTATGTGCAATGTAAATGACAGAATTGACAGAGTGTATTTAAGTCCATCGAATGTTAAAACATCTTCTGAAGTAATAACTGCAATAAAGGAGGCAGATGCAATTGTTATTGGTCCGGGAAGCTTATATACAAGCATAATTCCAAACCTTCTTGTTAAGGGGGTATCTAGGGCTATAAAAGAATCTAGCGCTTTTACTGTGTACATAAGTAATATTATGACCCAGCCAGAAGAAACATGTAATTTTTCTTTATCAGATCATATTAAAGCAATAAAACGCCATTTAGGTGAAGCTTCAATAGATTATTGTATATATGATACAGGAGATGTAATTCCAGAATATATTAGAAAGTACAATAGCGAGGGTGCCGATTTAGTTAACCAAGACATTCAAAATGCGAAGGCTGAAGGCGTTAAATTAATAAAGAGAGATTTAGCAACAATTACAGAAAAACATATTAGACATGATTCAGACTTGGTTGCAAAGGCTATTATAGATTTAATATGTGAAGATTTAAAATTTAAAGACAAGCAAAATGATCCAGAATACATCTTTTTAAGACAACAAATGAGATATAAAAAGCTAAAGCCAAATTCTGATTCTAGATGGAAAAAAAGAAAATTTAAAGATGGAAAAAGTAAATTTTATTCAAAATATCAGGAGCGAGTTGATTCGTTAAAAGATAGCGAAGAAAAAATAAAAAGAATGAATAAAACTACAGAAAAAAATGATAGAATGCTTGAAAGAGTGAGCACCATGAGAAATACAAAATATAACAAAGGAAAATAGCATATACTGTTCAAAATAATAGTTTTAAGCATAACAAGATATACGCAAGAAAAAGGGGAAAAATATGAGAAAAGATATGAGGAAAGTTAATTTTGAAAATGCAATTCAAAAAGAATGGATAATGACTAATGGATTAGGTGGATTTGCAAGCAGTACAATTGTTGGGGCAAATACAAGAAAATATCATGGTTTACTAATTGCACCATTATCTGCTCCTGCAAATAGATATTTAATTCTTTCTAAAATTGATGAAAGCATTGATATTAATGGAAAAAATCATATACTATACACAAACATGTGCAGAGATAATATATCTCTTGGATATAAATATTTAACCCAGTTTAGTAAAGAAGAAATACCTGTATTTACATACGAAATTGATGGAGTGTGTGTTGAAAAGTCAATTTGTATGGAGCATGGTAAAAATGTTGTTGTTGTTTTGTATCATGTTAAAAATGGTGAAAGTAAATCTTTACTAAAACTAACACCATTATTAAATTATAGAAATTTTCATTCAGCAAGTCTTGATAGAGTTTATAAAGTTAAACAGGAAGTAAGTAAAAATTTTGTTGATGTAACAATTGATAAAGAGCCACATCATATATATATGAACTGTTCTGACGGTAGGTACGTTAAAACACCTAACGATAGTTTTAAAGACATGTACTATATTGAGGAAGAAAAAAGAGGATTATCAGACCAAGAAAATCAAGCAATTGCTGGAAGATACGAAATAAAATTAAAACCTAATGAGGAAAAGTATATAACTTTTGTATGCTCTCTAGACGATAAAAGAATTAAAACAAAGGACGCCCAAAAAGTTATTCAAGGAGAGAAAGAGAGAATTGATAAGCTTGTTAAACAAGCAGGCTTTAAGGAAAATGATGAGTTAGCCATAACTTATATTATTGCTGCAGATAATTTTATAGTAAAAAGAAAAAAGTTACATACAATGATAGCTGGCTATCCTTGGTTTTTAGATTGGGGAAGAGATACGTGCATCGCATTTGAAGGAATTGCACTAAAGAATAAAAGATTTGACGTTGCAAAGGATTTGTTAAAAACTTTAACAAAGGATATTAAATGTGGTTTAGTTCCAAATGGCTATTCTGAATATGATAATACACCTTTATACAATAGTGTAGACAGTAGTTTATTACTGTTTAACCAGGTTAAAAAATATATAAATTATACAGGTGATTACGATTTTATACGAGATGAAATATACGATAAATTAAAGAATATAATAAATGAGTATAGAAGCGGAATTGACTTAGATGATAACAATATTTATATGGATGAAGATTACTTAATTTCAGCCGGAACACTATCTACTCAGAACACATGGATGGATGCAAAAATAGGCAATTTTGTTGTTACTCCTAGAAATGGAAAGCAGGTTGAAATAAATGCTTTATGGTACAATGCTTTAATGGTTGTTGCGGAACTTGGAAAAAAATTTGGCGATGATAAAGCATTAGTATCTGAATATAAAAAGATGGCAAAGAACGTAAAAAAATCATTCAATGAAAAATTTTATAATAAGGATACAAAATGTTTGTATGATGTACTTGGTGATGATAGTATAAGACCAAATCAGCTTTTTGCTTTATCATTAGAATATCCAGTTTTAGATTTATCAACAGATGTGGCAAAAACTGTATTTCACACGTGTACAAAAAAATTGCTAAATTTGCATGGGTTAAAAACATTGGCAAAAGAAGATTCTAGAGGTAATCTTTCTCTAATAACAGAAAGTAATGATCAGGGAATAATGAAATATAAAGTAACAAAAGGAAGAATTAATTTCCTAAAGGATTTAAATAAAAATAAAGAATCTAATGTAAAAACAGAGGCAAATATAGATGATAAAAAATCAAATAATTGTTTAACAATTTCAAATAATGTCTTAGAATTTCTACCTGAAGATATTTCTAAACAAGAAATAGAAAATATGGTATATGATGCTTTAGGAAATTCAATAGTAAAAGATAAACTAAAATATATTAAAGGTAAAAACTTTACAGAAAGACAAGTAAATTTAATTATTGATATTCTATATAATAAGGTCATCAAAAAGAATCATAAAAAAGAATTTAATGATGAAATATTGGATGGTCAAAAAATAAATATTGAATTTCGTGATATAAATATACAAAATGCAAGGAAAATTATATTTAAAGATTATAACTCTACTGATGAGGAAATAGAAGAAGAATTAAATCAAATGATTTCAGAAAATGAAAAATCAAAGTTATTAGT
>CAMUZZ010000028.1 GCA_947165355.1 uncultured Clostridium sp. | reverse complement strand
ATTAAAAAACGAAAATACAATTGATTTAGACATTCAATTTGTTGTTGATAGCAAGATATTAAGTGGAAACTTGGAGAATTTTGGAAGCAGAATATTTGAAAACGGAATAGTTCAGTATAATCACAATTATTCGTTTACAGTTTTTTCTAATACATCTTTAAAGGGACATAGGTTAAATGATGTTCAAAGCGTAATTGAAAGCGGCAGTATAGAAGACAAAGATTATATTGGCATGTCGAATGAAGTTGCTGCATCATACAATATTGGAGTTATTAAGCAGGGAAAGCAAAAAGATTTTTATCTTATGATATTTGTTGATAGTACACCTGATGTTGAAGCTAAGATAGAAAAATACACGAAGCTTAATTTTGAAAGCGAAATAAATAAGTTAGAAAAATATTGGAAAAATTATGTAGAAAATCATCAAAAAATTAAAATAAAAAAAAGTGATGAATACCATTCAAAAATACAAGAGATATATAATAGATCAATTTTGCTATATGCACTTTTGGTTAACCAGGAAACTGGAGGAATTGCAGCGGCAATGGAAGTTGATGAAAATAGGGAAAGAAGCGGCTCTTACTCATATTGTTGGACTAGAGATGCTGTATTTATAACTAAAGCGTTTAATCTAATAAATATGGAAAATGAAACTGAGTTATTTTTTAATAATTTTTGTAAAAAAACACAAAAAGAAAATGGAATGTGGGAGCAAAGATATTTTACCGATACAACATTAGCACCTTGCTGGGGATATCAAATAGACGAGACAGCAAGCGTTATTTATGGAGTATACGATTACTATAAGCATTCTAAAAGTTTAGAATTTGTGCAGAACAATATTAAAATGTGTGAAAATGGAATTAAGTTTTTATGCAAGTATGTTGAAAACATACTAAATATTGAGGAGCAAGATTTAGTAAAAAAAGAATTAGATATTAAAAACGCAAAAGCTTTCAATGTTCATAAACAAGTTAGCTATGATTTGTGGGAAATGAATGAAGGTATTCATTTGTATTCACTTTCAAGCATTATTTCAGCTTTTGACTGTATGAAAAAATTATACAAAGTTACTGAAAAAGATGACTTTACTTCAAGACTTAAAAATGAAAAAAGGAACAAGCTTATTGGTAAGTTAGATAGGTATTCGACTTTACTAAAAGATTATATAGATGAAAATTTAATAGATAAAAAGCAGCAAATATTAAAAAGAAATACCAAAGACAATAATATGGATATTTGTGTTATGGGCGCAGTGTATCCGTTTGAAATATTTGATGCTGATGATAA
Organism: uncultured Clostridium sp.; assembly: GCA_947165355.1. GTDB lineage: Bacteria > Bacillota > Clostridia > TANB77 > CAG-508 > CAG-492. The sequence continues at coordinate 7,954 of CAMUZZ010000028.1, read as the reverse complement.
AGTTGTAAAAAATACCGTAGATAAAATAAATATGACTTTAAGAACGTATTCAAACGGGTATTTAAGATTTGAAAAAGATTCATACATGGAAGGAAAAAATCCATGGGTATTAACAACTTTATGGATGGCGTTATATTATATTAAGGCAGGAAAAAACAAAATGGCTATGCAATGCTTTAAGTTTGTTGTTGATACTGCATGTGATTATGGATTTTTATCAGAACAAGTAAGTAACAAAGATAAAGATTTTAAGTGGATTATAGGATTAGGATGGTCTCATGCTATGTTTATAATTGTTCTAAATGAGCTAATAGATAAGTTATAAAAATGCACTTAAATAGAATGGAGGGACGTATAACATATGGCAAAAAATGCTAAAACGGTTTTTTTGTGTAATAGTTGTGGATATGAATCTGCGAAATGGCTTGGAAAATGTCCAGCATGTAATGAATGGAACAGCTTTGTTGAAGAAAAAATAAAAAAAGAAGATAATTTTATTGCTTCTGGAAATGAAAACAAAAAGAGCCAAAAGCCTACAGCACTTAATGCAGTAGAGGGAAAAGAGGAATTTAGAGTATCAACCGGATATGCTGAATTAGACAGAGTTCTAGGTGGTGGTCTTGTTAAGGGTTCTTTAGTTCTTGTTGGAGGAGAACCTGGAATTGGAAAATCTACATTAATTTTGCAGCTATGTAACAAAATAAGTGGCGAAGGAAAAGTGTTATATGTTTCTGGAGAGGAATCTGCAGAGCAAATAAAACTTAGAGCAGATAGGCTTAATATAAATAATGAAGATATACTATTTTTAGGTGAAACAGATATTGACGTTATACAAAGTAATATTTTGGAGTTAAATCCTAAATTGGTAATTATAGATTCTATACAAACAATGTACTCAGATGAAATAACATCAGCTGCTGGAACTGTAAGCCAAGTTAGAGAAATAACTGCAAGAATTATGAAATTATGCAAGAGCAACAATATAACAACAATAATAATAGGACATGTAACAAAAGAGGGAAGTATTGCAGGACCTAGAGTATTAGAGCATATGGTAGATACAGTTCTATACATAGAAGGTGAAAGATATTTTTCATATAGAATATTAAGAAGTGTAAAAAATCGTTTTGGATCTACCAATGAAGTTGGTATGTTTGAAATGAGAAATGAAGGAATGTGCGAAATACTAAATCCATCAAGTGTTTTAATTTCGGAAAGAGAAGGAAATCCGGCAGGCTCGGTTGTTGTTGCTACAATGGAGGGAACAAGACCACTGCTTGTGGAACTGCAAGCGTTAACATCAACAACAGTTTTTGGACTTCCAAGAAGAACTGCAAATGGAATTGATTTTAACAGATTAACACTTTTAATGGCTGTGCTAGAAAAAAAAGCAGGACTAAACTTAGCAAACCAAGATGCTTACTTAAATGTAGTAAGTGGAATAAAAGTTTCAGAACCCGCTGTAGATTTAGGTATTGTGCTTGCTGTTGCATCTAGTTTTAAAAACATTAGTATTCCTAATGACGTAGCAGTTATAGGAGAGGTTGGATTAACAGGAGAAGTAAGAAGTGTAAATCTTGTAGATAAAAGATTAAAAGAAATAGAAAAACTAGGTTTTAAAACATGTATAATTCCGGAAAGTAACAAAAAAGTATTGAAAGAGCAGTATAAATTAGATATAATTGGCGTGCAAAATATAAATGAAGCTATGCAAAAATTAGGATTAAAGTAAAAAAGTATAGGAGTGATTTTTTGTGAACCTTAAGCAAGAAGCGGTAATCACAGAAATATTAAAATTAGTAGCACCAGGTACAAAAATTAGAGAAGGTTTAGAAAATATTCTAAAAGCTAAAACAGGTGGCTTAATAGTAATTGGCGATTCTAAAGAAGTACTAGATATTGTAGACGGTGGATTTAATTTAAATATTGACTACACATCTTCAAGATTATATGAGCTTGCCAAAATGGATGGAGCAATAATTTTAAGTGCAGATTTAAAGAAAATATTATATGCGAATGCTCAATTAATACCATCACCAAGCATACCAACAAATGAAACTGGTACAAGACATAGAACTGCAGAACGTACAGCAAAACAAACCGGAGAAATTGTTATAAGCGTTTCTCAAAGAAGAAATGTAATTACAATTTTTAAAGGTGATTTAAGATATGTTTTGCAAGATAGTTCAAGAGTAATAACAAAGGCAAATCAGGCTCTTCAAACAGCTGAAAAATATAAAAAAGTATTTGATGATAAATTAAATCTATTGAATGAATATGAATTTAATGATATAGTAACATTGCAAAATGTTATTGTATGTATTCAAAGGGCAGAAATGGTTCAAAGAGTTGTAGATGAGGTAAATCGTTCAATATATGAATTAGGAGAGCAAGGAAGACTTTTTCAAATGCAGGTTGATGAGCTATATGGTAATATAGACCTAGAAGAATCATATATAGTAAAAGATTATATGATATCAACCAAGAAAAAGGAAATACAAAAAGCATTAGAAAGTATAAGAAAGCTTAACTTAGAAGAGTTGATGAAACCTCAAATAATTGCCAAAATAATGGGATATGGAGATTTCGACGACTTTGAAGAGGTTAATGTGTATCCTAGAGGATATAGAATTTTAAATAAGATTCCAAGAATGCCAGGTACAATAGTTGACAATCTAATAAAGAATTTTAAATCGTTTCAACACATTGTTGAGGCCGATATTCCAGATTTAGATGACGTTGAAGGTATAGGTGAAATAAGAGCAAAAGCCATAAAACGATCTTTAAAAAGAATGCAAGAGCAATTCATTTTTGATAATTTAAGTTTATAACAAAAGTAAAAAACGAAAGGATGGAATTAAATGAAAGAGAACAAGAGCCAAATAGCGTTAATAGCAGCAATTTTAGTTATAGCAGCAATTATTGCATATGTATGTTATGGAATAATTAAATCATCAGGAAAAGATGAGGCAGGAAATATTAAATTTGGAAAAAATCCAATTGCAACAATGGATGTAAAATATACAGATAAAGATGGAAATGAGAAAACAGGAACTATTAAAATGGAGTTATACCCAGATGTTGCTCCAATTTCTGTTGCAAACTTTGTAGGGCTTGCAAATAATGGATTCTACGATGGATTAACATTCCATAGAATAATGTCAGACTTTATGATACAAGGTGGAGATCCTGAAGGAGACGGAAGTGGAACTGTAAAAATAAGCAAGTTAGATAAATCTATAGAAGAAGGAAGCTCTAAAGATTACAGCTATTCTATAAAAGGAGAATTTGCTGCAAATGGTATATATAATTCTTTAAAATTCCAAAAAGGCGTAGTTGGAATGGCTAGAGCAGACTACAGCAATATGGGATACACTGAAGAAGGATATAATTCAGGAAGTTCACAATTCTTTATTGTTACAAGTGATAAAGATACAACTTTAAGTAACCTAAATCAAATATACGCATCATTTGGAAAAGTAATAGAAGGATATGATGTTGTAGAAGAAATCGCTAATGTTGAGGTTACAGAATCAGATAGCGGCGAAAAATCAAAACCTACTAATGCTCCTGTAATTACAAGCGTAAGAGTTGATACTTTTGGTGCAAATTACGGTGTACCAGAAACAATTAATTATGATGAAATAAAAAGCAAAATAACACAATATCAAGATTATATGAACCAAATTTATAGCTCAAGTAACGTTGAAACAGGCGTAGATAATAGCGAAGAAGCACCTGTTGAATATACTGAAGCAGTAAATGAATAATAAAATAAAAACTATTATGAATGTATTTCATAGTAGTTTTTTTATATTAGTAATGTTTTTAGAAAATAGGCAGTAATATAATACTGCTATGTGAGAAATATTTTTTATCATTATATACAACACATCCGCATAGTAATGATATGGGGAGAGTGTCTTTATGATTTATTTAAAAAAGAAAAGATTAATTAGTTTATTTTCAATTATTACCGCATGCTTGGCAATTTGTTTGATTGAAACGATGGCAAAGCCCAAAAGAACTGTAAGTACAGTTTCGATACCAGTTACAAACAAAGTAATTGTAATAGATGCAGGACATGGCAAACCAGACGAAGGTGCGGAAAGTAGCAATGGAACAAGTGAGGCAGAAACTAATTTAAAAATTGCACTTAAACTACAAAATTTGCTTGAACAAAGTGGAGCAACTGTTATTCTAACTAGGTCCGATGAAAACGCAATATACGATATAAATAGTAAAACATTAAAGCAGAAAAAGATATCCGATTTGAGGAATAGAGTGAAAATAGGAAACGAAAGCTCTGCAGATATATTTGTATCTATTCATTTAAATAAAATACCTCAGCAAAAATATTATGGATGGCAAACTTTTTATAAATCGAACGACGAAAACAGTTTAAAATTAGCTAAATGTATACAAAACAATTTGAATGAGGCTATTCAAAGAGAGAATACGAGAGTTCCAATGAAGCTTGATAGTGTGTACATTATGAAGAATGTTGAAATACCAATTTCTATTGTAGAATGTGGCTTTTTATCGAATCCTGAAGAAGAAAAACTATTACTTAATGATGAGTATCAGAATAAGCTGGCGTGGGGGATTTATACGGGCATTATAGATTATTTTATGAAGTAGATTTTTTAGTATAATTAATGATGAAAGCTCGTTATATTTCTATCCCTTTATGAATGCTATTTCTTACCATATTGAAAATTTTCAAAAAAATGTTATAATATATGGTGTTCTATTTGGGACAAGTAGTGAATATAATAATATGGTCGGGGGGATTTTACTATGGCTGATATTATTAATTCATTAAGGGATGTAGATGTTAAAAAAAGAAGAAAACTTATAAAAAGCAGGGCTTTCAGTAAAGAAGATAAAATTTTGTTTTTTATAATAATGTTTAGCATTGCAGTAATTACCATCGATTATTGTTTAATTATTAAATTTATAAATATAATAAAAAATATATAAGTAGGGGAGAAAAATGGATTTAGCAAGTAATTGGAAAGATTATCAAATAATAGATATGGCAAATGGTGAAAAATTAGAAATGTGGAATGGTGTTACGCTAGTAAGACCAGATCCTCAAATTGTGTGGAAAGATAAATCTTTCCCAGAAAAATGGAAAAAGGCAGATGCTGTATACCACAGAAGCGAATCTGGTGGTGGAGGTTGGAAGTACAACAAAAAAATTCCAAATGCTTGGCAAGTTAAGTATAAAAATTTAACTTTTAATATTAAACCAATGGGATTTAAACACACAGGTTTATTTCCAGAGCAAGCCGTTAACTGGGATTGGATGATTAACAAAATACAAAATTCAAAAAGAGAAATAAAAGTACTTAATTTATTTGCATATACAGGTGGAGCAACAGTTGCTTGTTTATCAGCAGGAGCATCTGTATGTCATGTGGATAGCTCTAAAGGAATGGTTGCATGGGCAAAAGAAAATGTTACGTCTTCAGGGTTACAAGATAGAAAAGTTAGATATATAGTTGATGATGTTGTAAAATTTGTAAATCGTGAAATTAGAAGAGGAAATACATATGATGCAATAATAATGGATCCACCATCTTATGGAAGAGGTACAAATGGTGAGGTATGGAAATTTGAAGAAAATATTTATGATTTAGTTAATTTATGCTCAAAGGTATTATCAGACAATCCATTGTTTTTCTTAATTAATTCATATACAACAGGAATATCAAGTATGGTACTTGAGAATATTTTAAAACTAAATATAAAAAATAAAGGAAAATATAGCAATGGAGAAATTGGATTACCAATGCAAAATTCAAATTTAGTTTTACCATGTGGAATATTTGGCAGATGGGAAAGTTAAATTTTGGAGACGGAGCAAAAAAATTAAGTAATAACCATTAAAAAATTGATATTTTAAAGGGGAAAAAATGCAAAAATTAAATGTATTATATGAAGATAATCATGTTATAGTTGTTGAAAAAATTGTGAACATTCCATCTCAAGCGGATAAAACTGGTGATGAAGATATGCTAACTATTATAAAAGAATATTTAAAAGAAAAATATAACAAACCAGGAAATGTTTATTTAGGATTAGTTCACAGATTAGATAGACCTGTTGGTGGAGTAATGATTTTTGCCAAAACTTCTAAAGCTGCTTCAAGATTAAGTGAAGAGGTAAGAGCAAAGGAGTTCAAAAAGAAATATTTAGTAATTGCCAACGGTAAATTTGAGAATAACAAAGGTACAATGGAAGACTATTTGGTAAAAAATGAAGCAAAAAATATGAGCAAGGTTACATCTGAAAATACAAAAAATGCTAAATTTGCAAGTCTTGATTATGAGGTTATAAAATATGATCCGGAGCTAAATCTTTCTGTTGTAAAAATAAATCTGCACACTGGAAGGCATCATCAAATTAGGGTTCAGTTGTCTAGCAGAAATCACAGCATATATGGTGATCAAAAGTACGGAGGACGTGGACATGGAAAGCAGATATGTTTATGGGCGTATAGCTTAGAATTTACTCACCCTGTAAGTAAAGAAACCTTAAAATTTGAACTATATCCTGAAAAAATAGGATCATGGAAAATATTAGAAGATTGCATTTATTAGAATTTTTTATAATAAAAAAATAAAATATACACAAATCAAAGAAAAAAGTATATACATAAAAATAAAGAACCGCGCAGTTTGGGAGCTTACTACATACTTTATGCTAAATCAAGCAATAGTCGATGGCATACAGCACAAAGTTTAAACTAGGTAAGAGCGACCAGTAAGGTTCGATATTTTTATGTATATACTTTTTTTGTATTTATCCATTTTTATTGTAAAAATTTTAATAAAAAATCTCTAATTGTTGCATGAATTTGTGATTTTTTACGGTTGTAAATAAATCTGCATTTTCGTTTTTGGCAAGAATGTTGTGCACATTCCATAAGCCTATTCCAGTATTATGTTCTTTGGTTGAATAACCTTTTTCAAAAATTTTTGTAGTTGATATGTTATCATCTTTACAACTATTTGTTATTACAAAAAATTGTTTCTTTGTGTTAGAGCGTAGCTCAACTTCTATTAATTTTTCATCTGTATATTGTGCTGCTTCAATAGCATTGTCTAACAGAATTCCAAGTATTCTACTTAACTCGTAAATATTAAAGTTTATATTACTTAAGTCTGTAAAAACTTCAACATTCATTTTTATTCCTTTTTCAGTTGCTATAAAATACTTTTGTGTTAGTAAACTATATATTGATGGATTGTTTATTATTTGTGGATTCAATATGTTTAAATTGTTTGATTGCTTACAATCTTCAAATAAATGAGAATAGTATTTCTTCAATCCTTCCATATCATTCAAAGAAATATATCCACCAATTGATTGAACAATGTTATCAAAATCATGTTTAAATCCTCTAAGGTTATCGTGCAAAACTGTTAATGTTTTGTTATATAGTTTTTCTGCGTCGAGCTCTTTTTGAATTTGTTCCAATTTTTTTGTTCTTAATAATGAAATCATATTTATTATAAAAAACAAGGTTAAACAAATTATGGTAGTTATTGTAAAAGACAAGGGAATAGTGTTTCTATATACGTAAAAAATGATTAATTGTAAGATAACGGCGAATAATTCAAAAAATACATTAAATAGAACAATTTTCTTCAGTGAAAATGCAGAAATCACAAGTATCTTCTTCATAGATTTATTGGCTATTATAAAATAATATGAAACAGATAAAATTAAAACTAAAGATAGAGAAAAAAATATTGGAAAATTAATAAAGCTGTTTATTGAAACAGCAGATAATACTGTATTTACGCTAAGTTCATTAATACAAAAATTCATTCTTAAAGTACCTCCAAAATTTATCTTATGTACAATTTTTGTTAAACACGTTCCACATAATATACCTTATTTTTTTATTTTATACAGTAGTATATTCCACCTTTTCCGATTC
>CAMUZZ010000027.1 GCA_947165355.1 uncultured Clostridium sp. | reverse complement strand
GCTCGGCTGTTAACCGATAGGTCGTTGGTTCGAGTCCAACAAGAGGAGCCAAAAAGAATCCATCAAAAGATGGATTCTTTTTTTGTATAATAATTGGATTCTAAGAGAAGGTTGTAGGGTTTCAAGTTAATTATGGGTCAGCCAATTTATTTTTGTTTTGTTAAAATATTCACAATTTCATTAACCACAATATCTGTCATAATATCATAATTAATATTTTTGTGCTTATGATATACAATTTCATGGCAAATATTATCAATTAGACCAATAATAACATGAACTCTTTCTACTATATCTGAATAGTTAAAGTTATTCTTTTTTAATAATTCAACTAATACGTTAGTCATGTCAATTTCGTTTTCATGAAAAAAATTGGCTACGTCTATATCTGAATGTGTCATTGCGGTAATTTCCTCATGTGCAGATTGAGATAGTTTGTGATTTTTTACAAATTGTGTAATTACTTTTCTAATTATTTCATCAAGATTTTTTTCAGTAATAGTCATATCTTTTATAAAATCAATACTTGGGTAAAATATATTATTTGCATATCGCTTAAGTCCTTCTAGTAATATATCGTGTTTATCGGTAAAGTAACTATAAACAATACCAGTAGATACACCTGCTGCTTTTGCTATTTCTGCTGTATTTGTATTATAGTATCCTTTTTCACATATTAGATCAAAACCATATTTAATAATTCTTTCTTTTTTTTCTATTGAACGTTTTTGAATTGGCTCTCGTATTATATTATCAGCCATATATATACCTCCAAATTAGTTAGTTTACGACTATTATAGCATATTTAAAAAATAAGTCAATAAACATGAAAAAAGTTTCATATTGTATTGACAATTATATTTCATGTGATTATAATATTACAGATATATGAAATATATTTCACATAAAGGAGGAATTATGGAGAAGATAGTAGAATTAAAAAATGTTAGCAAAGTCTATAAAATAGGTGAGAATGAATTTAAAGCGTTAGATAATATAGACTTATCGTTAAATAAAGGAGAGATGATTGTAATTCTTGGACCATCAGGTGCAGGAAAGTCAACATTACTTAATTTAATAGGAGGTATGGATACTCCTACAAATGGAAATGTAATAATAGATGGAGAAAACATTTCAAAATATAATGAAAATAAACTTTCAGATTATAGAGCTGAAAATGTTGGATTTATATTTCAGTTTTATAATATACTTCCAAGCCTTACAGTTAAGGAAAATGTAGACATTGTAAAAGATATTGTTAAAAATCCAATAAGTACAGAAGAAGCTCTAAAGGGAGTAGGTTTATTTGAACACAGTAAAAAGTTTCCTAATCAATTATCAGGTGGTGAACAGCAAAGAGTAAGCATAGCAAGGGCAATTGCTAAAAATCCAAAACTATTATTATGTGATGAGCCAACGGGAGCATTAGATAGTAAAACAGGTGTAGAGGTTTTAAAACTCTTAAGAAAACAATGCGATGGAAATAATGGTGCAAATACCGTTATAATAGTTACACATAATAGTTTGATTGCAGATATTGCAGATACGGTAATAAATGTAAAGAATGGAAAAATAGAAAGTGTTATCACAAACCAAAATCCAAAGAAAATAGAGGAGGTTAAGTGGTAATGTTAAATAAAAAAATACTTCGTGATATTTGGAAGAATAAATCGCAGTTTATAACTGTGTTTCTTATGGTGTTTATAGCAGTATTTGCTTTTGCTGGTGTTCATGCATATATGGATGGAATGAAACAAAGTAGCGAAATATATTATGAAAATCAAAACTTACAAGATATATGGCTAACATCAAAAAATTTTGAAAATGATAAATTAGATGAAATAAAGAAAATAGACAATGTAAAAAATGCAGAAAGATTATTAACTATAAACGCAAATGTAGCAGAATCTGAAAGATTTACTAATCCAGATACTAATAAAAAACTTACAGATTTAGTTATTGAGTGTAATTTTATAGAAACTAACGAAATAAACAAAATGTTTATTGTAGAAGGAGAAGAGTATTCTAAAGATAAAAGTGGATTATGGCTTGATTATTATTTAGCCAAAAAACTAGGCATTAAAGTAGGAGATGAATTAGAGCTTTCTATTGAAGGAAATAGCTTTAAAGAAAAAGTTGCAGCATTAGTTGAAGTACCAGATCATGTATACTTTATTAAAGATGAAACTGCAATATTTCCAACACATACAGACTTTGGATTTGCATACCTTTCAATAAATGAATTTCCAAAGGAGTACATATACAATAAAGCATTAGAAACAGATGAAGTACAAGATGCCATTAAGAATTTAAAAGAATTAAAAGATTCACTTTTTAAATATGGAATAACGGATTATTCAAGTATTCCAACTATGATAACAAGTAAAATTGATGGGATAGATAATATAGATTTATCGAAAGCACTTGAATTAATAGATAATTATAATGATAATAAAGAAGAATTTATAAGAGCTTTAGATAAAGATTTTAAAGTAGAAGATTCGTATATATTTCCTTATGTAATTGTAGATGTAGATGATGTTTCAAAAGTAGATGAAACAAAGAACAGAATAAAAGAAAATAATAAAGATATTATAACTGCTACATTAAGAGATGATAATCTTTCTTATGATGGGTACAAAAGAGAAGCAGAAGAAGGCGATACATATTCAGGAGTTTTTTCAGGATTATTTGTTTTTATAGCAATACTTTCTGTTATTACTACAATGCGAAGATTTATTAAAAAAGAAAGGACGCAAATAGGTACATTAAAGGCTCTTGGAGTAAAAAGAAGTAAAATAACAAGAATGTACGTTAATTATGGATTTTTTATTTCCTTATTTGCGAGTGTATTGGGCATTGTATTAGGTAATATTTTAATAGGCAATTTCTTCTTAAAGATGGAAATGGAATATTACGAAATTCCATATTATAATATAGTTATAATTCCATTGGTTTACTATGTGGCAATAGCAATAGTTGTTGTAATTACACTTGTAACGTATTTATCTTGCAGAAAAATCTTAAAAGAGCCAGCTGCTGCAGCTTTAAGAGTTGAAAGACCTAAAATAAAAGTTAAAGAAAATAGTTTTACAACTAAAAAAGCATTTAATAAGTTACCGCTAGCTACAAAATGGAACATTAGAGATGTGGCACGTTCAAAATCGAGAACAATTATGGCAGTTGTAGGAATTGCAGGATGTACCATGTTAGTTGTTACAGCTTTTGGAATGTTAGATTCAATGAGAGCTTATGTGTCTTGGGAATTTGATACAATCAATAATTTTGAGTATAAGTTAACTTTATCTACTGATTATACAGATAAACAGTATGATGATTTAATTTTAAAATATGGAAACTCTACAAGTGAAACGGCGGGAGTTGAATTTAAACATAATAATGAAGTAATTATGAAACCGTTAACAATAAACGATGCTAATGGTTTATTACAAGTTACGGATCATAATAGGCAGCCATTTACTATGAATGATGATGGAATATATATTACAGAAAAGATGTCTGAAATATACAACCTAAAAGTAGGAGATATAATAGAATGGCATATAATAGATTCTGATAATTGGCATAAAACAAAAATTGTAGGATTAAATAGAGATCCACAGTCTCAGCAATTCAATTGTACAAAAATATTCTTTGATACGTTAAATGAAGAATATAAGGCAGATAGTGTGTATACAAATGAGGATTTAAATGGTATTAAAGAGCTACCAGGAGTAAATACAATTCAAACAGTAAAAAATCTTGAAGATGGAATGAATAGTATGCTTCGGTATGATGTATTCTTTAATAGCACTACTTATTGTGGTTTCAATCATTCTTGCCGTAGTAATTATTTATAATTTAGGTATAATGTCGTTTTCAGAAAAAGAATATCAATTTGCAACATTAAAAGTTTTAGGATTTAAGTATAAACAAATAAAGAAAATATTTATTAAACAAAATATATGGATTGGAATTATTGCAATTATAGTAGCATTGCCACTTGGTAATTATATGACAGACTATATATTTAAAAATGCCATTGGAGATACTTATGATTTTGAGGCAATGATAAAGCCGGTAACATTTATTTTTTCTGCAATAGGAACATTTATTGTTGTTTACATTGTAAATCAATTTTTAGCAAAGAAAATTAGAAAGATAGATATGGTATCTAGTTTGAAAGGAAATGAGTAATATGGAAGTAATTTTGGGATTAGCAATTCCATTTTTAGGTACAACTTTAGGTTCTGCTATGTGTTTTTTTATGAAGAATAAAATAAATAAGAAAATAGAAAAACTATTATTAGGATTTGCATCAGGTGTTATGATAGCTGCATCTGTGTGGTCACTTTTAATTCCATCAATTGAAATGGCAAAGAATCAAAATGTAGTAGAATGGCTTCCAGGAGCAGTGCGGTTTTGCACTAGGAATAGTATTCTTATTATTATTAGATAGCGTTATCCCACATTTACACTTAAATACAGATAAACCCGAGGGAATAAAGGCAAAGGTACAAAAAACCACAATGATGGTTTTGGCAGTAACACTTCATAATATACCAGAGGGAATGGCTGTAGGTGTTGTATTTGCAGGAGCAATAGCAAATAACACAGGAATAACTATGGCAGGAGCAATAGCATTGGCAATAGGTATAGCTATACAAAATTTTCCGGAGGGTGCAATTATATCAATGCCACTTAAAAGTGAAGGAATGTCAAAATCAAAAGCATTTTTATATGGCACTTTATCTGGGATAGTTGAACCAATAGGTGCAATTATTACCATTGCTTTAACCAATTTGGTTGTACCAATTCTTCCTTACTTTTTATCGTTTGCAGCAGGAGCTATGGTATATGTTGTGGTTGAAGAGCTTATACCAGAATCTCAAAGTGGTGAGCATTCTAATATTGGAACAATTGGTGTAGCAATAGGATTTGTAATAATGATGGTTTTAGATGTTGCATTAGGATAAATACTAAAGAATAGCCAAATAGCTTATTTTATGCAATTTGATATTTTACATAAATTATGTTAAAATATTCACCAGAAAAGGGTGAAATATGGAAAATATAAAAGCTAGAATTCATGAAGAATTTATTAAACTAAAATCAAACAAGGAAGAATACTTCAATACGTTTTATTCAAATAACTACAACTTGGTTTATAGAATTTGTTTTTCAATACTAAAGAACAAAGATAACAGTGAAGATGTGGCTCAAACAGTATTTGAAAAAATATATAAAATGCCAAGCGAAAAAATAGCAAGTGAATTTGAATCAACGTGGTTATATACGGTAGCTAAGAATGAAGTTATTCAGTTTATTAGAAAAAATAACAACAATCTTCCACTTGATGATCAATTATATGAAATTGAGGATAAAAATAACAATATAAACGATATCATTGAAAACGAGGAATATAATAGCTATGTAAAAAAGCTGGATAGTAAGCAAGAGCAAATTGTTTCTATGAAAGTTGTTTCGAAATTTACTTTTAAAGAAATTGGACAAATATTATCTATGCCAACTGCTACTGTACAATGGCATTATTACAAATCAATCAATTATTTACGTTTGGCAATTGGAAATTTAGCAATGTTTGTTGTAGCTCTTTCTATTGGAATAAGACAATTATTTAAAAAAGAAGAAAAAAGTAATGAAAGCGTAAATAACAAAACGAAGGAATATGACAATTATTATAGCTCATCGTCAGAATCTCAAACATCAGAAAATAGCACATCAAAAAGTGTTGATAGTATAATGAATTCTTTACCAAGAGGTAATACGATTGAATCAACTGGTGTTGCTGATAAATGTGGAAGCAGTTTTATGCCAAATATGGTTACTGTTGGTATATTTTCTGTAGCTGGAATTTTCTTAACATTAACAATTATTTTTTCAATTTTGTGCATCAAACGTAAGCACAAAAGAATATAGATGTGTCAAAATAATAAGGTATTCATATTATATTACAAACGAGTATTAAAAAAGCGAAGGGGTGATATTTTTATGAATACCTTATTATTGTTTTTTGCTCTTCCGGTTGCAACTATTATTCTATCAGTAGTTTTACAAAAGCTACTTGAATCTCCAATTCTTGTTGCTTTAACCTTTTTTGCAGTTTTTTTAGTTGCTGCTTTTGCTGTATTTGATGATTCTTTTCTTGTGTTTGTTATTGCATATACAATACTTGCGTATATAACTGCAGTAATAACAAAGTTTATAATTAAACTAATTAGATGTCAGCATAATTGTAACAATGGCTCAAATAATGAAAATAGTTTTAATTGTGGTAATTCAATCAATAACAGCATAGAGAGCGGTGAAGAGAGCATTATAAATGATGAAGGTTGTTTGTGCTCTGAAAAAAGTTCAAATTATTATAGACCATATAAATCATACAGAAGGTTATAAGAAATAAGGTTTATAAAAAATGCTAATAGCTAAAAAATTACGTAGAAATTTCTGAAGCTGTACATGACACCAAAAAGCAAGCAATTTCTCTATAAAAAGTCATGTATAGCGATTTTTTTAGCGTGTAGATATTGAATTTTATGAATTTCTTGATATAATTATAATACTTGAAATAAAAGGAGATGTCATTTTATGAGTAGTAAATATAGAACACACAATTGCGGTGAACTAAATATATCAAATGTAGGACAAGTAGTAAAATTATCAGGATGGGTTCAAAGAATTAGAAATCTTGGAGCAATGCAATTTATAGATTTACGTGATCAATTTGGAATTACACAAATTGTTGTTGCTGACGATGATGTAAAAAAGAAAACAGAAAATGTTGTAACAGAATGCGTTATATGCATTGATGGAACTGTTGTTGAAAGATCTAACAAAAACACAAAAATACCAACAGGTGAAATTGAGGTTACAGCTAACGATATTATAATACTTGGAAAATGTAAAAGTGAATTACCATTCGAAATAAATTCAGAAAAAGCAGATATAAATGCTGTAAGAGAAGATTTACGTTTAGAATATAGATTTTTAGATTTAAGAAATGAAAAAATACATAACATTTTATTACTTAGATCTCAAGTTATGCAAACTTTAAGAGCTAAGATGTATGAGCTAGGTTTTCCTGAAATACAAACACCAATTTTAGCAAATTCTTCACCTGAAGGAGCAAGAGATTACATTGTACCAAGTCGTTTACATCCAGGAGAGTTTTATGCACTTCCACAAGCACCACAACAATTTAAACAATTACTTATGGTTTCTGGGTTTGATAAATACTTTCAAATTGCTCCATGCTTTAGAGATGAAGATCCTAGAGCAGATAGAGCACCAGGAGAGTTTTATCAAGTAGATTTCGAAATGAGTTTTGCAGACCAAGAAGACGTGTTTAACGTTTTGCAAGAACTATTCATATCTACATTCAGAAAACACACAAATTGGAAAGTTGATGATGGTCCATTCGTAAGAATTCCATACAGAGAAGCTATGGAAAAATATGGAATAGATAAGCCAGATTTAAGAAATCCTTTAATTATTCAAGATGTAACAAAATTGTTTGAAGGAACAGATTTTAATGCATTTAAAGATAAAACAATAAAAGCTATTGTAGTGCCTAATGGTGCAGAACAAGGAAGAAAGTTCTTCGACAATATGGGAGAATATGCTCAGCAAGAGCTAGAAGCTAAAGGTTTAGCTTGGGTTAAAATAGAGGCTGATGGTTCTTTAAATGGTGGTATTTCTAAGTTTATAACTGAAGAAATTAAAGAAGGATTAGAAAATGAATTTGGTGCTAAATCAAATGACGCAATATTCTTTATTGCGGATGAGTTCCAAAAAGCACAAAAAATTGCAGGTGGAGTTAGAATAGAACTTGGTAAAAGATTAGATTTAATCGAAAAAGAAGTATATAAGTTCTGCTTAATAACGGATTTTCCAATGTATGAATTATCAGATGAAGGAAAAATAGACTTTAACCACAATCCATTTTCAATGCCTCAAGGTGGTATGGACGCATTGTTAAACAAAGATCCATTAGACATAGTTGCATATCAATTTGATGTTGTATGTAATGGATACGAAATGGCATCTGGAGCTGTAAGAAATCATGATCCAGAGCTAATGGTTAAAGCATTTGAAATTGCTGGATATACCGAAAAAGATGTAGAAACAAGATTTGGAGCTTTATATAAAGCTTTTCAATATGGAACGCCACCACATGCAGGTGCTGCTCCAGGTTTAGACAGAATGATAATGCTTATTGCAGATTCTCAAAATATTAGAGAAGTTATAGCTTTCCCAAAAAATAAGAAAGCAAGAGATGTGCTTATGAATTCTCCATCAGTTGTTAGCAAAGAGCAATTAGATGATGTTCATATTAAAGTAAGTGAATAGAAATGGTTCTGTTTGACACAATTTTAGGTTAACAAAATCAAAGTATTTTAGCAAAAGTTTATGTTATAAAAACATAAACTTTTGTTCGTTTTTGTATTGACATTTTCTTTCATTTTATGCTAAAATTTGACTATCGAAAGTTTTGAGAGGAGGCCCGAATATGAACGACGAAATAAACTTAAAAAACAGAATCGATGAAATATATAGCATATTAGACGAACTACAATTTAATCAATTAGAGCAGTTTTTAAGCATACAAAAAAATCAGAGCATTATAATGAAGAAAATAGATAAGCTGCAAGAATACAACGAAATAGACGACATGGTAAATGCAGTTTTCGACAAGAGATTGCAAAAAATAGAGCATAAAATGTAGTTTTAAAAATGAAAGATTAAATAACAAAAATAAAGTAATAAAAAATGGAGAAAAAAATAAGCCAGATGTATTTTAACATCTGGTTTATTTTGGCTTATTGGTTTGTAAAACGAGTGCAGTTGATGAGTATTGCATTTCCAGTAACTACGTTTCCTTCAGTCGTGATTTGCGCAATAACCTTTTCTCGGCATTGATTCAAGTCTGAAATGCTAAGCTCTTCTAAATCAGAAAAAGCTTTAATTTCAGAGACTATGTCGCCATGCTCAATCATCACGCTAAACGTTAGTACAAACACATACCGATTGCTCATCACATGAAACCTCCTTTGTGATGTAAATCTAACCAGAAAAACAGGATAGATTCTGCATATGCAGTGCATAAATTATAGCCGCACAAACTATTGTAATACATTCATTAGAATTTGTCAAAACTATCTAAATATGGTATAATTTAGAAATATTTGTGATACTTAGCAATCATAATTAAAACACTTGAAATATTAATTAAAGTATGATATAAATTGCAATGAAAGAGAGAAGGTTATTTTTATAAAATGAAAAACATAAAAGACTACAACTTAGCTGATTTACAAGAAGAGCTTCTAGCTTTGGGAGAAAAGAAATATAGGGCTGAGCAAATCTTTAAATGGCTATATGTAGATAAAGTAAAAAGTTTTGACGAGATGACAAATTTATCGGTGGAACTTAGAACAAAATTAAATAATAATTTTACAATGTGTAATTACAATATTATAAAAAAACTAGAATCTGCGGACGGTACAAAGAAATATTTATTTGACGTATTAGATGGAAATGCAATAGAAACAGTTTTAATGCAGTACCATCATGGAAAAACAGTATGTGTATCATCTCAAATAGGATGTAAAATGGGATGTAAATTTTGTGCATCTACAGGAATTCCTTTTGTTAGAAATTTAACAGCAGGAGAAATTGTAGAGCAAATAATTGCCGTAGAGCAGGATATAAATGATAAAATTTCGAACATCGTGTTTATGGGAATTGGAGAGCCATTAGACAATTACGAAAATGTTATAAAGGCAATTCAAATACTAAACAATCAAAAAGGATTAAACATTGGAACAAGACACATAAGTATTTCTACTAGTGGATTAGTTCCAAGAATATATGATTTGGCAAACGAAAACATTCAATGCACGCTTTCTGTTTCATTACATGCAACAACAGATGAAAA
>CAMUZZ010000026.1 GCA_947165355.1 uncultured Clostridium sp. | reverse complement strand
TATAATCCATTTTCTTTTTTGTTAATTATCTTTCTTCATAATCTTTAGTAGTAAGTAAAGTTATTCCTTGATTTTTATACTCATTAATCTTTTCATTTTTTTTGCTTTGCCATTCATCTGATGCAATGGTGTTGATATCTAAAATAGCTGAAGCAACAGATTTATCGCTTCCAAAAATTTTTTTCGTTAATTTTGCTTCATAATTGTTTTTTATGAATTCATCATCTTTAAGTTGTTCTGATGTGTATGATTTAACGTCAAACATTAGTGATTGCAAGAAATCTAGCTCTTTTTCTTTTGCAAAAGTAGGAGAGTGAAAAATAGGTGATATCATATATACATTTTCAACTTCAGAAAGTGCGTCATTGCTATGTTGCTTCATATCTTTTATTTTGTTTATTGCTTCTAACAAATAAATGTTATGAATACAAACTAAATAATGAGAACCATTTTTTAGTAGAGGATGTAAATCTTTTGGTACAAGATGAAGATGAGCACAATTACCAGTAATTCCATAGTAGAACATTTCATTTAATGGGTATCTTTTTGATTGATGCTTACGTTTTTCCATTGCCATAGATATTTTTGTTGTTAAAAATTTTTTTATTTCTTCTTCAGAACTACCAGTTTTTTTTAAAAGATTTTGTATTTCATCATCTTCCATAATATCAAGCTTACCTAAATAGAAGTTGACAACAAGAGAGTTCTTTCTATTACGTAGTTTTAGTAGAACTGATTTTATTTTTTCTTTTTCGGGTGTAATTTGCATAATAATCCTCCAATGTAATTAAGATGGAAGTATGAGAAAAATATTACATTCCAAGTTTTATTCTATCAGCTTCTTCTTGGGTAATATAGTTATGCTTAACCATATCACGTATAACTTTTTTTTGTCTGCTTATACATAAATCCATATTTGCAGTAGGTGCATAAACACTAGGTGCATTTGGAACACCAGCCAAAAGTGTGCATTCATCTAATGTTAAATCTTTTGGCTCTTTATGAAAGTATCCATTAGAAGCTTGTTTAATGCCGTAATAACCATTTCCATAGTATATGGTATTTACATACAATTCAAATATTTCTTCTTTTGAATAATTTTTAGAAAGTTCATAACTTAAAATTGTTTCTGCTGACTTTCTACTCATACCGTCTTTTTCTTCCATAAAGTATAGGTTTTTTGCAACCTGTTGGGTTATAGAACTTCCACCTTCAACAGCATCACCGGCTTTAATATTTGAAGTTATGGCCCTAAATATACCAATTAAATCAATTGCACCATGATCCCAGTATCTATGATCTTCTACGGCTATTGTAGCATCAACCAGGTTTTTTGGTAATTCATCATAGCTAACAAAATTTTCACTAGAACGAATTTCAGAAACCTTATCATTTAATGACATAGTTTTAGTTGCTTTTTTATAAAGTGGATAACCACTTATAACAAATATAACTACAAATATTGCCAACGCTGCAATTAATAAAAGAATAAGTCTTTTTAATAATTTCATAGAATAATTAATCCTTTCAATTCATTAAGTAAATTATATAGATAATATAATAATTTATCAAGAATTTTAGAAACACTAAAAAAATTAAAATATTTGCAAATAAAAAGTATATACATAAAAATTAAGAACCGCGCAGTTTGGGAGCATGTATTAATTAACCGTATAGTTGCTTAAATATTTCAACCAAAACTTATTTATTGTTTTAATAACACATGCGACCAGTAAGGTTCGATATTTTTATGTATATACTTTTTTTAGTAACTTTAGAAATTTTTAGTGTCTCTAAAATTTTCGATAAAAAAATGTCCTCAAAGAAACTTTGAGGACATATAGGCTTTTAACCCCTGGCATAGTTCTCCTTTGCAATAATGATCATTGCGGCCCCATTCGTGTAAATGACTCTGATGCCATCTGAAACGAGGACCTTAACAGCCTTCTGTCCGGGAAATCTTTTGGCAATCATGTGCCGTTCAGATTCCTCCAGTTCATGCTGTTCGAGATTGCTGAAATCGTCGAGCGTCAGCTTGTTGAGTTGTTTAGGAACTCTGCTCTGCAGCTGTTCCCATGCACCGATGATTGCTTGCCTAGGAATTGTCATAAAAACCTCCATGCCACATAGTGGCGGTTAGAAGTACTTTCCAAAGAAAGTCCTTACTTGGGCGGATTGGCCTATATGAGAAGTATTATACAACAAATTGTGCGATTTTTCAAGTGTATTGAGAGAATTACGTTAATAAATAATTTGTTGTATAGTTTTTATTAAAAATATATAATAAAAAATGTTTGATTATTTAAGTATAAATAATTTGCATGTCGCTAAAATTCTCTTGAAAAACTGTTGCTACGATGATAGAATGTCACTTAATAGATTATTTTTGCGCTCATAGTTTTTCTTGAGGGCTAAAAACACGGAGGAAGTTTAATGGGAAAGTTCGTTCATTTACACGTTCATAGCGAATTTAGTTTACTTGATGGTGCTAGTAGGGTTAAAGATTTACCTGTTAGAGCAAAAGAGCTTGGTATGGATGCAATTGCAATTACAGACCATGGTGTTATGTTTGGTGCAATTGATTTTTATAAAGCGTGTAAAGCTAATGATGTAAAGCCTATTATTGGATGTGAAGTTTATGTTGCTCCACGTACAAGATTTGATAAAGAGGTGGGAATTGATAATAAGTACAACCACCTTATTTTGCTTGCTAAAAATAATAATGGTTACAAAAATTTATCTAAACTTGTTTCACTAAGCTTTTTGGATGGATATTATTACAAACCTAGAGTAGATAAAGAGCTTCTTGAAAAATATCATGAAGACTTAATATGTTGTAGCGCTTGTTTGGCAGGAGAAGTTCCACAAGCTTTGCTACAAGACGATTTAAAAGGTGCTGAAGAATCAGCAATGTGGTTTAAAAATCTATTTGGAGAGGACTATTATTTAGAAGTTCAGGCTAATTCGTTGCCAGAGCAGATTATGGTTAATCAAAAGCTTGTTGCTCTTGCAAGAAAACTAGATATTCCGTTGGTTGCAACTAATGATGCACATTACCTTAAAAAGGAAGACTATTACAATCACGAAGTATTACTATGTGTACAAACAGGGAAAAGAATGACAGATGAAGATAGAATGTCGTTCGAAACTAATGATTTTTATATAAAATCACCTGAGGAAATAGAAGAGTACTTTCCAAATTTTCCAGAGGTTTTAGAAAACACTGTAAAAATAGCTGAAAAATGCAATGTAGAGTTTGAATTTGGAAATACAATTCTTCCAAATTACGATGTTCCAGAAGAATTTGAAACACATTACGATTATATAAAGTATTTAACAGATACGGGTATTAAAAAAAGATACGGTGAAAATATTACAAAAGAGATTGAAGAGCGTAAAGAGTATGAGTTATCTGTTATTAAAAAAATGGGGTATGTAGATTATTTCCTAATTGTATGGGATTATATAAACTGGGCTAAATCGCAAGGAATTCCAGTTGGACCAGGGCGTGGTTCTGGAGCTGGATCTATTGTTGCTTATGCAATTGGAATAACAGATATTGATCCAATAAAGTATAATTTGCTTTTCGAAAGATTTTTAAATCCTGAAAGAATAAGTATGCCCGATTTCGACGTTGACTTTTGCTATGAAAGAAGACAAGAAGTAATAGATTATGTTGGTAGAAAATATGGACACGACCATGTTTCACAAATTATTACATTTGGAACAATGTCTGCAAGAATGGTTATTCGTGACGTTGGAAGGGCACTGGATGTTTCGTATGCTGAAACCGATAAGCTTGCAAAGATGATTCCAAACGAAGTTCACATTACAATAAAAAAGGCAATGGAGCAAAATGTTGAACTTAGAAATTTATATGAAAATGATGAACAGATTAAAAAGCTTTTAGATATAGCTATGGGGCTTGAAGGATTACCTCGTCAGGCATCAACTCATGCTTGTGGAATAGTTATTACCAAAGAGCCCGTAGATACATATGTACCTTTATATGTAAGAGACGATTTAATATCAACACAGTTTATAATGACAACATTAGAAGAGCTTGGTCTTCTTAAGATGGACTTTTTAGGACTAAGAACACTAACTGTTATTCAAGATACAGTAAACTTAGTAAAACAAACCAGAGGTATTGATGTTGAATACGATAAAGATATGAATGATCCAAAAGTATACAAGCTATGGCAAAATGGTGAAAGTGTGGGAATATTCCAATTTGAAAGTCAAGGTATTACCAACTTTATGAAAGAGTTAAAACCAGATTGCTTGGAAGATATTATAGCTGGAGTTTCGCTTTATCGTCCTGGTCCTATGGATCAAATTCCAAGATATATTGCAAATAAAAAAGATCCAGAGCATGCAATATATACACATCCTAGTTTAAAGCCAATACTTGAAGTTACTTATGGTTGTATGGTTTACCAAGAACAAGTTATGCAAATTGTTCGTGAACTGGCAGGGTATTCACTTGGTAGAGCGGATTTAGTTAGACGTGCAATGGGTAAGAAAAAGCTTGAAGTAATGGCAAAAGAAAGAGAATACTTTATTCATGGGCAAACAGATGAAAATGGAAACATTATTATTCCAGGATGTATACGAAATGGTATTGATGAGGAATCTGCTAACAAAATATTTGATGAAATGGCAGAGTTTGCAAAATATGCATTTAACAAATCACATGCAGCTGCATATGCAGTTGTTTCGTACAGAACAGCATATTTAAAGGCATATTATCCAGCAGAATTTATGGCTGCAACAATGAATAGTTACCTTGGAAATTTAGATAAAATTCCAATGTACATTGATGAATGCAAAAGATTACATATTGAAATTTTAAAACCTGAAATAAATAAGAGTTATACAAAATTTACCGTTGAAGATGGTAAAATAAGATTTGGACTTGGAAGTATTAAGAACGTTGGATTTTCAGTACTAGATAGCATAGTTAAAAATAGGGAAGAAAAGGGTCCTTACAAAGATTTGGGAGATTTTTGCGAAAGAATGCAAAATGAATCTGTTAATAAAAAGTGTATTGAGAGCTTAATAAAATCTGGAGCTATGGACGAATTTAATCAAACAAGAGCAACTTTAATGGCTTCTTTTGAAGATATAGTGGATACTATAAGTTCATCAAATAAAAAAGGTTTTAAAGATCAAATTAGTATGTTTGATATGGCATTGGGAACTGCAGAAGAAGATGATTTAAATGATATAAAATACAACTATACGGTTGTAGATGAGTATTCAGAAAAAGAGCTTCTTTCAATGGAGAAGGAAATGCTTGGTTTATATATTACAGGACATCCACTAGAATCTTTAAGGTCGGAAATAGAGGCTCAAACTAACATAGATACTCTTAAGATGCATACTGCTATGCAAGAAGAGGAAGAAACCGGAAAGCAAGTATACCGTGATGGGCAAACTGTTAAATTTGCAGGAATTGTTAATTCTGTAAAGAAAAAATATACAAAAACAAATAAGATAATGGCTTTTGTTACGGTTGAAGATTTGCATGGTTCGTGTGAAGTTATTGTGTTTGAAAACTGTTATTTAAATTGCTCAGATTTATTAGTTGAGGATACAATTGTTTTAATTGAAGGACGATTAAGTATTAGAGAGGATGATGACATAACAATAATAGCAAGTAAAATAACAAAATTTGGAAAGACAAAATCAAGCTGTTTAGCTATAAATATTACAAATATATCAGAAGAGCAAAAAGCAAAACTAAGAGGAGCAATTAGATTTTTCTCAGGAGACAGAAATAATATTGCTGTTAAAATAATAAACGGAGATAGTGAAGTTATGTCTGGTGGAATATTTATAAATAATGAAATACTTGAAGAGTTTAAGAAAATTGTAGGTGAAGATAGGGTATTCTTAACTTGAAAAATTTATGACACTTCAAAAAATATTGTTTTTTTTGAAGTGTCATAATAATTAAAGAAATAAAAAGCCCCCGCGAATTACGCAGGGGCTTTTTCTCATGCAGTTTCTGAACGATCTTCTAAAAAGAAGAGCTGTTCGCCTGTGGACTGATCTCTTGCACCATTTTCCATAGGGATAATGGCAAGATCAATGGACCTCCACTTTGTACCATATCCAGACGACTGCTGATTTGCTTGCAGCTTCATTGCTGCTTGCTCCTGAGCAGTACGCATACAGTACTCGTAGGTGAATCCACCGCAGTGGTGGAAATAATGGTGACTACTGCATCCCGTAACAGGGTACTTAGGCCGGGTGTCCTGATAAATTTTGGGTTTTACTACTGCCTTCATGAGAATTCCTCCATTTTAAAATTATTTGTAGACGGAGATAAAAGTAATACAAAATGTGTCTACAGTATAATTATAACACTTTAACATAAAAAAATCAAAAAAGAAGAAGCCCTGCGTAATACGCAAGGGCTTATATAATCTCATTTTTTCTTCTTTTTTCCTCCAAAAAGTGGCTTGAAAAGCGGATTACTATCCTTTTTAGCTTGCTTGGCTGCTTCTTTTTCTTTACTTACAAAGTAGTTTACGTCGCAAGAATAAAGAAGATTGTCATACGGTTCACCTTTAGCTACAGATTTCCTGTTGGTGATGTTTCCCTGATGATTAACATAGTAACCTTCAGGGAGCTTTGCAAGAGATTCTGCAGGGATGCAACCAATGATTTTGGGAGGCGGTCCTTCCATTAAGTCGAACTTTGCTTTCTTGTCGTCTTTGTAAAGTTTTTTGAGCTCTTCAAGAATACCTTGGGGTCCGAGATTTTTCATGTTTAACCTCCTAGTCTTGTATGGAAAAACGTGTGTACTTTAGTCAGAATGACTAGTAGAGTAATTATATCACCTTTTTAAATTATGTCAACGTTCTTCAATATTTTTAATTAGTTATTTTACACTACAACCATCACTTTTTTCTAAAAAACAACATAAGATATACAAATTTGACAAAATATGGAGGGAAAATGATGGGGACTATAAAAAAAGGAAGTGTAGTGTCTAGAAAATCATATAACAACGATATTATATTTTATGTGGATGATATAAATAATAAAAGAAGTGCAGAAAATTTAGCGATATTAAAGGGAATAACAATAAGAATTATGGCAGATAGTCCCGTAGACGATTTAAATGTTTGTGATAAGAGAGCCATAAAGGATTTAGATATTTACGATAATAAATTTGAAATTAATGATAAGTTATATGGCAGAACCAATGTAAGGTACGGAAAAATATTGCATTTAGATGGTGATAAAAGGTACAGTGAAAAAACGGAAACATATTATAGAAAGCATAAACTTAATTATGTTGTTAAACATGTAGCAGAAATAAAACAGGCTCAAGTAATAAAAGATTTGCTTAGAAAATATAATCCGGATATTGTTGTGTTTACGGGGCATGATGCAATTATAAAGAAAAACAAAGGAGTTAATGATCTAAATAATTATAGAAATTCTAAATATTTTGTAAAAGCTGTTATAGAAGCTAGAAAGTGGAATTCAAATTGCAATGAGTTAGTTATTTTTGCCGGAGCGTGCCAGAGCTACTATGAGGCTCTTATTTCTGTTGGAGCAAACTTTGCATCATCACCTGCAAGAATTTTAATTGATTTTATAGATCCATTAGTTGTTGCTGAAGAAGTTGCTACTACAACTAAAGATAAAATTATAACAATGTCTGATTTAGAGCATAAAATAAGGAATGGAAGAATGGCTGTAAGTGGAATAGGAGCTACAGGAAAAAAGATTGTAATATAATTGTAATACAACTGTAATATAATTGTGAAATAAGAAAAATAGAGCTGCACAACCCAATAAGCATAACTAATACAGCGATTCTACAAAAAGAAACACGTTTTGACTTTTTTTTAGGCCGATGCTATAATCGCCTTAGATTTAAGAAGTAGGTGATTAAATGATTTACAAAAACGATATAACAAGCATTAAGGCAGATATTGGAGAAAAGATTGGTCAAAAAATTATTGTCAAAGGTTCTCTAGGAAGGAGTAAATCGTTTGAAAAAGAAGCAACTATAGAAAAAACATATCCTAATATATTCATCGTGAAATATGATGATAACGATAGAAGTGTAACATACAGTTACACAGATGTTTTAACTAGAACAATTGAAATGCAGGTATTTAATGGAACAGACTATACACCACTAATGCCTGAAGTTGTTGAGGTTAAGAGAAGAAGAAGAAGAATTGATTAATAGTAAATAATATAAGAGCGTGCAGACGCTCTTTTTTTGTGCTCATTGCGTAAAAAATATATGATGGGCATTTTTATTTTTTTTAGAATGACCTTAAATGTGTGCTAATAAACGTGGCACTTTTAAAAATTTGGAATTATTTTTTCTAGTTAAAATATAATTGTATAAACAAGCATGAATATTTATATTCGATTTTTTAGAAAGGAAATAAAAGAGATATGGATTTTGAATTAGAAAAGATATGCTTAAATCAAATTGTGAATCAGAAGGAGATAAATTTTTGGGCAGAGGACAATATGATAATTCCAGATATTAAACCAGACATATTAAGTACAATATATTCATCAGGAAACATCTATGTATACAAAAAAGAGCTTTCAAATGGAAAATTAAAAATAGATGGTGGAATTTTAGTTTATATAATGTATTTAGCAGATGAAGAAAAAGGTGGTGTTAGAGGTGTTAACACAGTTATTGATTTTTCACAGAGCATAGATTTAGAAGAAGTAAGCGAACGGAATGGATTTTACATGCAATCTTAGTATAGAAAATATGGAATGCAAGATTTTAAATGGAAGAAAATTGAATGTAAAAGTGAACCTTAAAGCAAATATTTGCATTTATTTAAATGCTGAAAAAAGATTATTAAAATCTATAAATAATGCTAAGAACATTCAAATGATTAGTAGTAAGATAGAGGTAAATTCACTTAAAGGAAAAGGAGAAACAATTGCCGTTGCAAAAGATACAATTTCAATTGATGATAATTTAGTTGATATTTTAGACTCAAATATTTTTATAAGAAATAAGGATTTAAAAATAAGTTACAATAAGGTTTTATCAAAAGCAGATGTAATTGTAGAAATTATGTACTTAGATGATAATGAACAAATTAACACCATTACTTCTCAAATTCCTGTAATGGGATTTATAGACATAAATGAAATATCAGAAAACGAAATATGCAGCACAACATACGAGATGAGAAATATAAATATAAAGCCAGAAAATATGGATGAACATGCGATTTCTGTTGAAATTGAATTTTTAATTAGTTGCAATGCCTACGAGAATAAAGATATTAATTTAATACAAGATTTGTATAGCCCAGAAGAAGACATCACATTAAATGATGAAAATATTTGTATTATGAGAGATAAAAATGTAGTAGAAAGCAGATATCAATCAAAGAATAAAATAAACATTCCAGAAATAAAAAATGGAAGAATATACAGCGTTAAAATAATTCCTATAATAAATAAGCAAAGTATTACAAATGATACAGTTTCATACAGCGGAGAACTAGTAATAAACGTACTTTTTGAGTCAAGCATTACAAATAGACTTGAAATAAAGAGTGAAAGAGCAGCTTTTTCATATGATGTTAGTAATTCAAATATTACAAAGGAAACAAGTATTACAACAAATGTGGAAGTTGAAAATAAAGATTTTGTGTGCATGCAAGACAATACAGTTGAAGTTAATGCTGATATTGTTTTTTCGATGGATATGTATAACAAAAAGAACATAAACATTGTAAATGATGTAAAAATAGAGCCTATTTCAAACAATAATTCAAGAAATAGTTTGGTTGTTTATTTTGTTAAAGAAGGTGATACTTTGTGGAAGATTGCAAAGAAATTTAAAAGTACAATTGATGAAATTGCACAAATAAACAACATTGAAGACGTAAACAATCTTAAAATAGGAAGCCAGTTATTTATACCAAAATATATGTGCAATAGAATCTTATAATTATAGCAATAATTTTATAAATTTGTTTGACACAATATTTTTATATGGTAAAATATAATAAGTAAGGGGTTGAGCAAATGAAAAAAAATTTAGTGAGATTAATGTGGCTTTTAGCTTTCATAATTGCTTTATTTATGAGCTTTAACAAATCAAATGCACAAATTTTGCATTTGGGCTACAACGAAAACGGTAAAGATACAAAAGAAAATAATCTAAAAATGTACCCAGGCGATGAATTTTATGTGTCATTCTCTGTGAATGATTTTGATATAGATAAAGTAATGGCTGTATATGGAGCTGTTGACTACGATAAAGATCTTTTTGAAGTTGTAAAAGGTGACAACAATAGTCAAGGAAATCCTCAAATAGGAGAGGGATGGATTGCTGGAAATATTAATGAAAACGATAATACATTTTTCTTTTATACAATGGATGATAAAAGATCTGATGTGATGGGATTTGTAAAGTTTAGAGTAAAAGACAATAGCAAAGAACCTGGAACATCAGCAATAACAGCAAAAAATGTTACTTTATACAGAAGAGATGGATATAACAACTACGAGGAAATACCAACTGGTAGAGAAGAAGTTACAATTAATGTTAAAATTGGAAATAAAGAATATGAAAAGAAAA
>CAMUZZ010000025.1 GCA_947165355.1 uncultured Clostridium sp. | reverse complement strand
TTTGTAGTAGCTTTTTTAGTTACTTTAGCATCAGCAGCTTTAGCAGTAGAAGTAGCTTTCTTTGTAGTAGCTTTTTTAGTTACTTTAGCGTCAGCAGCTTTAGCAGTAGAAGTAGTCTTCTTTGTAGTAGCTTTTTTAGTTACTTTAGCATCAGCAGCTTTAGCAGTAGAAGTAGTCTTCTTTGTAGTAGCCTTTTTTGTTTCATTTTTTGCTGAAGTTTTTGTTACTTTTTCTTCTTTTACTGCTTGATTTTTCTTCTTTTTTTCTACGTTTTTTTCATTCGTTTGCGCCATTTTTTCCACATATGATAGTTGGGTAACTATCATATTGCCCCCTTTCCTTTTACGTTATAGGCCCAAAACCTACAACGACAAGACAGAAAAAAATAATCCTTTTTTCGTATCTTATGTTAAAAATTACTAATGATATACTATAATAAAAACGATTTAAATTCAATAGAAAAATGTAACAAAATATAAAAAAAAGTAAAATTTTATTTACAATTAATTTAAAGTTGTATAAAATGTTTAGAGTAAAATGAGAGAGAGCACAAATTGAAAATAAAAGGTACAGAAGATTAGAAAGGAGCAAGATGTGATATGAGAATTCTTATGTTAACATGGGAGTATCCGCCAAGAATTGTAGGAGGAATTTCTAGAGTTGTGCATGATTTATCACATAGATTAATAAAGGATGGACATGATGTTACTGTTGTAACATACCGTGAAGGAGACATGGAATACTTTGAAAACGATAAGGGAGTAAAGGTATACAGAGTAGATAATTATATGATTACGCCAAATAATTTCACAGACTGGATTATGCAATTAAACTTTAATTTAACTTCAAAAGCAACTGAAATAATAAACAAAGAAGGAAAATTTGATATAATTCATGCTCATGATTGGCTTGTTACATACTCTGCAAAAACTCTTAAGCAAGCATACAATATTCCATTAGTATCAACCATCCATGCTACTGAAGCTGGTAGAAATAGTGGAATACATGATGATGTTCAAAGATACATAAATGATACAGAATGGTTATTAACTTACGAATCTACAGATGTTATTGTTAACAGCAATTACATGAAATGCGAGCTTCAACGACTATTTGGATTACCATTTGATAAAATAAATGTAATACCTAATGGTGTAAATTTAAATCTTTACACAGGAATAGATAGAGATTACGAATTTAGAAGAAAATATGCTATGGACAATGAAAAGATAATATTGTACCTAGGAAGATTAGTTTATGAAAAAGGTGTACAAAACCTAATTTCTGCTATGCCTAAAATAATAGCAAACTACAATGATGTTAAATTAGTTATTGCTGGAAAAGGTGGAATGATGGATGAGCTTAAAGCTCAAGTTCATAGTTTAGGAATTGATGATAAAGTATATTTTACAGGATATCTAGATTCAAAGTCAGTGCAAAAAATGTACAAATGTGCTGATGTTTCGGTATTTCCAAGTACATATGAACCATTTGGTATTGTTGCACTTGAGTCTATGCTTTCTGGAACTCCAACTGTTGTTTCAGATGTAGGTGGTTTAGATGAAATAATAACTCATGGTGTTGATGGAATGAAGAGTTATGCTGGAAATTATAATTCAATAGCAGATTCAGTTTTATCATTGTTATTTGATGCAGGTTTATGTAGTAATATTTCAAAAAATGCAAAAGCTAAAGTAAAAAATAAATATAATTGGAATAAAATTGCTCAAGATACGCATTATGTATATGAAAGAGCTATATGCCAAAGCGAAGCGGAGAAACAATTAAAGCAATTAGCACAAGAGAAAGAAAACAAAGCTACAAAAGCTCAAAATTCAGAAAAGGAAATTACGAAATTATTAAGTTTCAAGAAAAAACATGCGTATGCATAAATAGGAGTGTGTGATGGTAAATATATATGATACTGCAAATAAATTAGCAGCAGAAATGAAACAAACAACGGAATATAATGAGTACAAGAAAGCTAGAGAAAAGGTTATGGCTAAGCCAGAGCTAAAAGAGCAGATAAACAATTTTGAAAAAATAAGATATGATATGCAAGTTCTTGCTCTAGAAAAAGGAGAAGAAAGCCCTGAAAAAATGGAAAAACTACAACAAATGTATAATATACTTGTTGAAAACAAAGAAATAAAAGAATATTTTGATTTAGAAGTTAGATTTAATGTAATGGTGGCTGACATAAATAAAATAATAGCCGAATCAATGGCAGATGTGTTCAACATTAAATAATAAAAAAGATGAAAATATCAGTTTTTAAATTAAAACAGATTAATTAAACAAACAAGATAATTTGTGATTAATAGAATTGCAAAATTATCTTGTTTTTATTTTGTATTTTTTTGTTGTAAAACCTTTAAAAACTTGTAAAAATGGTATACAATATAGAAAATTTGTATTATATGAGGAGAAATGGATGAATAAAAAATGGGAATATTGTGATATAAATACCAAAGAAGTCGAAAATATAAGAGAAAAGTACAATGTTAGCAGATTAGTAGCTACTGTTATTTCTAATAAAAAATTGCAAGGTAGTGTGGATGTATTTTTAAATCCAACAAGAAATGATTTTTATGATCCATTCTTAATGCCAGATATGGAAATTGCCGTTAATAGAATAATTAAGGCAATTAACAATAACGAGAAAGTAATAATTTATGGTGATTATGATGTTGATGGAATAACAAGTATAACTGTTTTAAAAAAGTTCCTTAAAGAGAGAGGATTAGAAGTTGACAGCTATATTCCTAACAGATTAGATGAAGGTTATGGACTAAATAAAAATGCTATAGATGTAATTCATGAAAAGAACTATACTTTAATGATTACAGTAGATTGTGGTATTTCTGGTATTGAAGAAGTTGATTATGCAAATTCATTAGGAATTGAAACTGTAATAACAGATCACCACGAACCATGCGAAGAGCTACCTAAGGCACTAGCAGTTGTTGATGCAAAGAGAAAAGATAATAAATATCCATATAATCAACTTGCTGGAGTTGGAGTTGTTTTTAAAGTTATCCAAGCTATTTCACAAAAATACAATTTAGATGAAAAAGAGTATTTAAAATATTTAGATTTAGTATGTGTTGGAACAATATCAGACATAGTTCCACTTGTTGATGAAAATAGGGTTATATCAAAATTAGGACTAAAATTGGTTGAAGTAACTAAAAATATTGGCTTAAGAGCTTTATTAGATTCAGTAGGATCTAAGGTAATAGATTCATCAACAATTTCGTTTGGTGTTGCTCCAAGAATAAATGCATGTGGAAGATTGGGATACGAGCAAGAAGCACTTGAATTATTTTTTACAGATAATATTGTGCATTCACAAGAAATAGCAAAAAAATTAAATGCATATAATATACAAAGGCAACAAAAAGAAGTAAAAATATTTAACGAATCAATTGAAATGATTGAAAATGGGGAAAAGAATAAAAGTTGCTTAATTCTTGGTCACAAAGACTGGCACCATGGTGTAATTGGAATTGTTTCTTCAAAGGTAACAGAAATGTACTATAAGCCAAGCATATTAATTGGGTTTGAAGATGGAGAAGGAAAAGGATCTGGAAGAAGCGTACAAGGATTTGATCTTCATGAGGCTCTTAGTAAATGTTCAAGTCATATTGAACGTTTTGGTGGCCATTCAATGGCAATAGGAATTACAGTAAAAGAAAGCGAGTTTCCAGCTTTTAAACAAGAGGTTGAGGAATATTGTAAAAATGCAAATATTAGTGAGTTAGTTCCTGTACTAAAAATAGATGATGAAATTACAAGTGAAGATATAAATCCAGAAACTGTAAAAAGCTTATCAATATTAGAGCCATATGGAGAGGCAAATAAAATGCCTTTGTTTATATACAAAAATTTAAAAATAGATTCAATTAGAGCTTTATCAGAGGGAAAACACATAAAATTGACACTTAGAGATAAAAATATTTTAGTAGATGTTATAGGTTTCAACATGGGAAATTTAGTAAACGATTTCCGCATAGGAGATAGAGTAGATGTTGTTGGAGCTCTTGAAATAAATAAGTTCAATGGAAAAGAATCAGTACAAATTAATTTGAAAGACATGAGGAAATCTTACTAAATTGGGGAGGTAGATGTTTTGTCTGAATCAATAAATAAAACAATAGATGATGTTATAGATGTAATGAAGAAAAACTATAAAAAAACTGATACAAAGTTAATTAGAAGAGCATACGAATTTGCAAAAGAAAAGCATGGAGAGCAGCTTAGAAAATCTGGAGAGCCTTATATTATTCATCCAGTACAAGTTGCATACATATTAGCTACTATCGGTTTAGATGATAGCACTATTTGTGCTGCGTTGCTACATGACATTGCTGAAGATACAGAAGTTACTATTAAAGATATAGAAAAAGAATTTTCAAAAGAAATAGCTGAAATGGTTGATGGAGTAACAAAGCTTGGTACAATAAAGTATACAAGTGCTGAAGAGCAACAGGTAGAAAATTACAGGAAAATGTTTTTGGCTATGGGTAAAGACATACGTGTAATACTAATAAAACTTGCAGATAGATTGCACAATATGAGAACTTTAAAATATCTTAAAAGAGATAGACAAATTGCCATATCTACCGAAACAGCAGACATTTATGCACCACTAGCAAATAGGCTTGGTATATATTCTTTAAAGTGGGAGCTTGAGGATTTGTCTTTTAAGTATTTATATCCTGATGAATATAGAGATATTGTTGAAGGAATTGATAAAAAAAGGGAAGAAAGACTTCAATTTATTGAAATGATTGAAGATCAAATAAGTTCTAAATTAAAAGAACAAAAAATTGATGCAGAAATTACGGGTAGAGCAAAGCACTTGTACAGTATATACAGGAAGATGAAGAGAGATAATAAAGATTTAGATCAAATATACGATTTATTTGCTTTAAGAATTCTTGTAAATTCTGTAAAAGATTGTTATGCAGCTCTTGGTGTTGTTCATGAATTATATAATCCTATGCCAGGAAGATTTAAAGATTATATTTCAGTACCAAAACCAAACATGTATCAATCACTACATACAACACTTATTGGTCCTAAAGGAACACCATTTGAAGTGCAAATACGTACCTGGGACATGCATAGAATTGCAGAGTTTGGTATTGCAGCTCACTGGGCGTACAAAGAAGCTAACAAAAATAAAAAGTCTAATGTTGTTGTTCAAGAAGATAAGCTAGCTTGGCTTAGAGAATCTTTGGAATGGCAAAAAGATATGCAAGATCCTCAAGAGTTTTTAAAGACGTTAAAAACCGAATTATTCGAGGATGAGGTTTATGTTTTTACACCAAAGGGTCAAATAAAGGTATTACCAAATGGAGCAACTCCAATAGATTTTGCATATAGTGTTCATGCTGAAATTGGTCATAGAATGACAGGATGCAAAATAAACAGCAAAATGATGCCAATAGTTACAAAGCTTAATAATGGTGACATTGTAGAAATTATTACTTCAGATCAAGCAAAAGGACCAAGCAGAGATTGGCTTAAATTTGTTAAGAGCTCTTCTGCTAAAAATAAAATACAACAATGGTTTAAAAAGAATGAGCGTGAACAAAATATTGTAAGGGGTAAAGATATAATTGAAAAAGAAATAAAAAGAATTGGCATGAATTATACTACATTCTTTAAGTCTGAATATATTCAGGCAGCTTTAGACAGGTACAAATTTAATACAATTGATGATATGTATTCAGCGGTTGGTTTTGGGGCAATATCTCCTGCAAGAATAATTGCTAAAATGTTAGAGGCATACAAAAAAGATCATGAAGATGCCGAGGTAGAAAAAACAATAGAGCAATTATCTGCAGAAAAAAATAAGGTAATAAAGAGCTCAAATAATGGTGTTATTGTTAAAGGCATAGATAATTGCTTGGTTAGATTTTCTAAATGTTGCAATCCTGTTCCTGGTGATGAAATAATAGGATTTATTACAAGAGGAAGAGGCGTTTCAATCCATAGAAAAGATTGTGAAAACGTTGAAGATTTAATTAATCAAAAGGATAGAATAATTGATGTATTCTGGAGTGAGCAAGATAATTCATCATACAAAGTCGATATACAAGTTCTTGCAAATGATAGAAGCGGATTATTAGCGGATATTCTTAAAGAAATTTCAAATAGCAAATGTAATATAATTGCAGTTGATTCAAAAGCAAACAAAGATAGAACAGCAGAAACTAATATAACTATTGAAGTTGAAAACTTAAATGTTTTAAATTCAGTAGTAAAAGCACTTAGAAAAGTGGATAGTGTTTACGAGGTTAACAGAAAGAAATAGATACGAATAAAAGAGGTGAACCAATACAAAAGATGATACTTAAAAGAGTTAAAGTAGAAATTGAAATGAATGGTTATACAAATTGCTACATAGTAAAAGACGAAAGAACATGCGAAACTATGGTAATAGACCCTGGTTCAGAGCCTGAAAAAATAATTTCGATGATAGAAGCAATAGATGCAGATGTAAAGTACATATATCTAACGCATTGTCATGGCGATCATGTGGGGGCTGTTAATGAAATAAAGAATAAATATGATGCTAGTGTGTTGATTCATAGGGATGATCAAGAAGGATTAAAAAGTGATGGAATAGCTCTTGCAACATATATAGGAATGGACTTTGAGCCAATAGAAGATTCTTGCAGGGTTGATGAAAACGATATAATACATGTAGGTGATTTAGAATTTAAAGTTATTCATACACCTGGTCATACGAAAGGAAGTAGCTCTTTGTATTGTGAAAA
The DNA here is from genome assembly GCA_947165355.1 of uncultured Clostridium sp. Taxonomy (GTDB): domain Bacteria; phylum Bacillota; class Clostridia; order TANB77; family CAG-508; genus CAG-492. Next base: position 6,182 of record CAMUZZ010000025.1, on the reverse strand, counting down.
AGAAAAAATGCTTTTCTCAGGAGATACAATATTTAGGGGAACATGGGGAAGAACAGATCTTCCAACAAGTAGTTTTACAGATATTATTTCGTCAATTACAAATAAAATTTTAGTATTACCAGAGGATACAATTATTTACCCGGGTCATGGAAAATCAACAATGGTAAGGGAAGAAAGACCAATATACGAAGAACTAAAGCCTAGAATTGATTAAAAAAAATCATAAACCTTCAAAATATGTATACATTTATAGTATACATACTTTGGAGGTTTTTATGTTTTATATTTTTTATAAAGATAGAATAATATCATATGTTGTTTCTTTTTCTACAGTTATGCTATTGTTAGGAATTGCTTATTTTGTTAAGAAAAATCCAAATACAATAAATACATCTGGTAATCAAGTTAATAATACGTGCATTATAAATGAAATTCAAAATAAAAATAAGTAAAACTAATTGAATATTTTTGTTATCATTAGACAAAATAATAGTATTTTATAGTTTGAGCTTGGAGGAAACAATGTTTTTTATAGGTATTATAACAGATAAAAATAGTGAGAATAATATCAAAAGCATAATGAAGAGCAATATTAAGGACAACAATGAAATTGTATTCTTAAACAAAGAAAATATGGCTAATTATAGAAATGTAAAATTTGATTCTATTGTTCTAAATGATGTTGTGGATGGTGAGGATAGCAATCTTGAAAAAATTTTAGAAAAATCTAAGTATACACTTTTAAATTCAGACATACATTGTAAAAATGATGAAATAATAAAGTATGGAGCAAATATAATAACTTATGGATATAATTCTAAAGCATCAGTAACTATATCTAGTGCAACAGAGGATGATTATATGATTTTTATACAAGATAATATATGTAATGCAAACGATTTACAAGAAATAAAGTTTGAACGTTCAAGGAATAATATTAATGCCTATGATGGAATGATTTTAACTATAATGGATTTGATTTACGACAAAAATAAGAAATAAGAGCATTGTAAAAGTATTACGTTACTAAAATATTGAAAAAAATAACATTTTATGTAGACAAAACCAAAAAAACATTGTATAATATAACTTATAGGAAAAAACAGAGAGAATAAATACAGTAGAGAAACAAGTAAGGGGAGGAAAAAAATTTGAATACAAATTATTTAGAAAATAACCATTTAGTATTGGTTGGAAAGGTTACAAGCGATAAAAGATTTAGCCATGAAATATATGGTGAAAAATTTTACATATTTGACTTAGAAGTTCCACGTTTAAGTGGAAACGCTGACATTATTCCAATAACAATTTCAGAAAGATTACTAGAAGCTGAAGAATTGGATATCAACAAAAAAATAATTGTTGAAGGTCAGTTTAGATCATATAACAGTTATCAAAATGAAAGAAATAAATTAGTTTTAACTGTATTTGCTAAAGATGTTAAATTTGTAGAAAATCAAGAAGAAGAAATTCAAGCAAGTAAAGATTTTGTTTCAAACGAAGTTATTTTAAACGGATATATTTGTAAAAAACCTATTTACAGACAAACTCCATTTGGAAGAGAAATTGCAGATATATTATTAGCAGTAAACAGAGCATATAATAAATCAGATTATATTCCTTGTATAGCATGGGGAAGAAATGCTAGATTCTGTGAAAATATTGAAGTTGGAACAGAGGTTAAAATTATAGGTAGAGTTCAATCTAGAACTTACGAGAAAAAATACGAAGATGGAACATCTGAAACTAAGATAGCATACGAAGTTTCAATATCTAGCTTAGAAGTTGTTAAACAAGAGGATGATCCAGAAATTATGGAAGAAACTGAAAACGAAGAAATTGCAATGTAAATAAAAAAATAAGCGATTAAAAAATCGCTTATTTTTTATTTTTTGGAATTATAATTTTGTCTTTTTTTGTAGTATTGCTTGGTTTTTCAATGTTAAGATGCTCTTTAACATCTGAAATTTTAATATTTTTTCCTTCGCCAGGTACTACTTTAATTTTTTTTGAATCTGCCATAAAAATCACTCCTATTTTTTATTCAATACTAGATATTATTGAAGATACCGAACTTAGTGGCGCTGAAATATCTTCAAGTAATGCCGTAGAATCTGTAACTTTATAAATTTTGGCAACTGCAATTTCTGAATCTGATACAGGTGTGAATACTAAATATGCAACATTAGTATCTTCAGAAATAGTACAAATAATTATATTTAAGTTGTTTAATGTTCCAGATTTTAATGGACTTGTTATTGTTACTTTGTAATTTTCTTCTATAAATTCTTTTAGATTTTCGGTATTTTTTAATTCGGTAAATGTTTTATCTTTGTTTGTACTAAATACAATATTGTATTCCTTTCCAGGATAAGTTACCTTTAATACTTTGTTGGAATCATTTTCTTCAACCGATGCTTGTATAGATTTATCGAATTTGTATGTATGGTTTGAAAGTGATACAAAGTAAGTGTTTGTTTCTTCTTGATCATTACTTTGAATTGTTTCTAAGGTATCTACAAATGAATTATCTAAATTATTAAATTTAGTAACTTTTGATGAATTATTATCCTGTGATTCTGATGAATTATTTGAATTGTCACTTTCTTTTTCTGGTCTATTTATTAAACGTATTGAAAGTACAACTGCAAGAATAACTAGGATAATTATAGTTATTAATAATACTAAACTAAAGCTTTTTCTTCTCATTTTTGTCCTCCGTAAATTATATATTTTATCATTTGTTGTTTAAAATTATTTGCTTTATTATATATCATAAATTAATTAGTGTAAATAAATTTTAATATAGATTTGATTTTTTTTGAGGTAAATTTTTGTATTGACATAAGAATGAAAGAATGTTTTAATAAACAGGAAGGAGTAAGGTATGGACAATAAGAATAAGGCAATTGTAGAATCAATTTTGTTTTCTCTAGGAAGAGAAGTTACTATAAAAGAGCTTTCCATAATTCTTGAGTTAAGTTCAGATGAAGTAATACAAATAGTTGAGCAACTTAAAGATGAGTATAGTAACACTGGAAGAGGAATGGAAATAATTAAAGTTAAAGACGCATATCAAATGTGCACAAAAAAAGAGTTTTATGAATATATAGAGCAGGCTACAAATAAAAATATGGCTCCAAATTTATCTAACGCCTCATTAGAAACGCTTGCAATTATTGCATATAACCCAAATGTAACAAGAGCTGAAATTGAAACAATTAGAGGTGTTGGGTGCGATGGTACAATATATAAATTGCTTGAATATGGATTAATAGAAGAGTCTGGAAGATTAGATGCACCAGGAAGACCAACAACATATGCAACATCAAATAAATTCTTAAAAATGTTTGGATTATCAAATTTAGAAAGCTTGCCAGAATTACCAAAATATAAACTTGATGAAAATCAACAAATAATTATAGACAATGCAGAGTAGTTGTAATAGAAAAAATAAAAGAAGAAAAAAAACGGTTTCGCATTAAACGGAACCGTTTTTTTTATTATATGTGCATAAACTTGAAATTGGACAAGTACTGCATTTAGGATTTATGGCCTTACATGTTAGCCTTCCATGCCATATGAAAATGTGATTAATATCTGCAATATATTTACTAGGTATTAATTTTAGCAGGTCTTGTTCTATTTTTAGGGGATCACTTTGTTTTGATAATCCAATTCTAGTGGCAACCCTTTTTACATGCGTATCAACTGCTATTCCCATTGGAGTATTAAAGGCTTCTAGCATAATGACGTTGGCAGATTTTCTTCCAATTCCAGGAAGTTTTATTAGTTCATTCATTGAGTTTGGAACCAAGCCATTGTAGCTTTCTAGAAGCATAGCCGATAAATCTTTAATATGTTTTGCTTTTGTTTTATGAAAACCACAAGGTTTAATTAGTTCCTCAATATCCGATAGAGGAGCTTTTGCAAATGCTTCTGGGGTGCTATATTTTGCAAATAATGATGGTGTTGTTTTATTAACTCTTTCATCTGTGCATTGAGCAGATAGCATTACAGAAATTACCATTTCAAATGAGTTTTTAAAGTTTAAGCTACATTTTGCGTCTGGATAGTATGCTTTTAATAATTCTATTAATTCTATTACTTGTTTTTTTGTCATATATTAATCTCCTTGTTTTGAATATATAATTCATATTTAACCAGCTTCATTGTAACATATACGAAATAAACATAATATAATAATTTAAGAGGAGGTAATAAAAATGTTTGGTATGTTGAAGAAGACTTTTGGTGTATGTTTAATTGGTGTTGGATTAGGAATGCTTCTTGTTTTATTGCTTCCTTTAACTGGCTGGCTGTTTACAATAGGTATTGCTTTAACAATATTAGGATTAGTATGGCTTGCACACTAGCAAAGAAGGGGGCTATGTAACATGACTGTAGTGGTAAAAAAGGTTCCTAAGTTTTTAAGAGGATTTGTAAAGCTAATATTTGGTATAAAAAGTACATAGTTTTTCAAAGTTGTTTATATCAAATAATATGAATAATGGACGCTGCATATAAAGTTTATTCCTTAAACTTCATATGTAACGTCCATTATAATATTTAAGCTTTTTTTAAATTACGTAAACATTTAGAACATACGCATACTTTTTTAGATTCACCATTTAAATCTATAGTAACTGTTCTAAGGTTTGGTTTGAATGTTCTTGTTGCTCTTCTACTAACATGTGAACGAGCTATAGAAATTTTATTTCCATATGATTGTGTTTTGTCACAAATTGCACATTTAGCCATTATTTCTGCACCTCCTATATGCGTTTATAAAATTGACTAATACAAAGTTTACCACATATTAAGAAAAAAAACAAGTATTTTTGAATAATTATGAATAAAATTTCGAACAATAATGTATAGGTTATAAAAAGTATAGTTAGTTTTAGAAAGGGTTTTTTATTACTATGTTAACTAATTTTACAAGGGCTGTGGTGTTATACATAATTGTATTATTTGTTATGAGATTAATGGGAAAAAGAGAAATTGGTCAGTTGCAACCATTTGAACTTGCTATATCTATTATGATTGCAGATTTAGCATCTATTCCAATGAGTGACGTAGGAATTCCAATATTTAATGGAATTGTTCCAATTTTAGGATTATTAGTTATGCATTTGGTTATTTCGTATATTAATATGAAAAGCATAAGAGCAAGAGCTTTTATTTGTGGAAAGCCCAGTATTTTAATAAATAAAGGAAAAATAGACGAAGAAATGCTTCGAAAAGAAAGATTTACAGTAAATGAATTACAAGAAAGACTTAGAACGAACAACATAAGCAATTTAGGAGATGTAGAGTATGCCATTTTAGAAACAAATGGTCAAATTAGCGTTATTCAAAAGCCGGATAAAAGAAATTTAATGCCAGAAGATCTTAATATTATGCCAGAGTATGAAGGCATAACGTACGATTTGATAGTTGATGGAAAAATAATGAGTGAGAATATAAAAAAGCTTGGTAAAGATTATAAGTGGTTAGAAAAAGAAACTAAAAAATTTAAAACTACACCAAAAGATGTTTTAATTGCAACAATTAACGAAAAAGGCAATTTCTTTTGTCAGACGAAAGAAAAGAAGGATGATTAATTATGAAAAGAGAGCTTGTAATTTGTTTAGTTATAATTATTAGCATCATAATAGGTGATTTTTTACTTCAAAAATTCACAAATACGAAATTTGATAATATAAATTGTAGATTAGAAGATTTAAAGGAAAGCATTAAATCTTCTGATGAATTTGATATGAAAAAAATGAATGAAATTAATGCAGAATGGAAAAAGAATTTTGATATGTTTACGTGTTACTTAGAGCATGATGAACTTGAAAAAATAGAAACGCAGCTCGTAATGATTTCTTCAGGTATGCTTATTGAGGATAAGGAATTTGTATATCAGGAAATTGATAGAGCAATATTTATAATTAATCATATAGAAAGAAAGCAAATGTTTAATTTAGACAATATTTTTTAGATGAATAAAACAATGTTAGAGCCTATAATTGTAGTAAAAATGGGCTTTTACATAAATAAAATATAAAAAAATAAAAAAAAGTGTTGACATTTCCAATTAATTCTTGTATACTAAACAAGTCGAAAGGAAATGGGCGCATAGCTCAGCTGGGAGAGCATCTGCCTTACAAGCAGGAGGTCATAGGTTCGAGCCC
>CAMUZZ010000024.1 GCA_947165355.1 uncultured Clostridium sp. | reverse complement strand
TACCAGAATTAATAGCTTCAACTACTTTTTCAGTAACTTCAGGTTCACTCATTTCAGGTTTTAAATCGTATGTTGCAACCTTAGGTGATGGAACTAAAATTCTATCTTCTCCTGGGTATTGTTTTTCTTCTCCTCCATTGAAAAAGAATGTAACATGTGCATACTTCTCTGTTTCAGCAATACGAAGCTGTGTTAAACCTTTGTTGCTAATATACTCTCCAAATGTGTTTACTAAAGTTTGAGGTTTGAACGCTACCTCAACATTTGGAAGCGTTGCATCATACTCTGCCATACAAACAAAATATAAATTTAAATCTTTTTTAGTATTAAATTCATTGAAGTCTGTATCTACTAAGGTTTTTGTAATTTCTCTTGCTCTGTCTGGTCTGAAGTTAAAGAAAATTACAGAATCATTTTTCTCAATTGTTGCAACAGGGTTATCACCATTACAAATAACTGTTGGAACAACAAATTCATCAAAAATTTCTTTTTGATAAGAATCTTCTATTGCTTTTGTAGCAGATGAAGATTTTTCTCCTTCGCCATTTACCATTGCATCATAAGCTTTTTGAATTCTATCCCATCTTTTATCTCTGTCCATTGCATAATATCTTCCAGAAACAGATGCAATTTTTCCAATACCTTTTTCCTTCATTTTTTCTTCTAGCTCTGCAATGTAGTTTTCTGCAGATGCAGGTGGTGTATCTCTTCCATCTAAGAAACAATGAACATATACATCTTCAAAGTCTTTTCTTTTTGCCATTTCTAATAAACCAAATAAATGACGAATATGACTATGAACTCCACCATCTGAAAGTAATCCTAAAATATGTAATTTAGAATTATTTTTCTTGCAGTTTTCTATTGCAGAAACAAATTCAGGAATACTAAAGAAATCTCCATCCTCAATTGACTTTGTAATTCTTGTTAATTGTTGATATACAATTCTTCCAGCTCCAATATTTGTGTGACCAACTTCAGAGTTACCCATTTGACCATCAGGTAAACCTACCTTAAGTCCACTAGTATATACCTCAGTAGTTGGACATGTTTTATTTAATTTGTCGAGGTTTGGTGTGTTTGCGGCTTTTACTGCATTTCCTTTTTCATTTTCATTGATGCCATAACCATCAATTATCATTAGCATCGTTGTTTTTTTACCCATTTTTTTATACCATCCTTCTGTTTAAGCCAAATATGGCAGTATAGTTTGACTTACTTTTGAATTTAAAATTCATTAAAATTTAAAACGAATTAAAGAGAGCTGCCCTCTCTAATTCATCATCTTTTTATTATTTATTGTAGTTAACTATTTTACTGAATTCTTCAGCTTTTAAGCTAGCTCCACCTATTAAACCACCATCAATGTCTGACGTTTCGAATAATTCTTTTGCGTTTGAAGATTTAACACTTCCACCGTATTGAATTATTACGTCTTGAGCAACTTCATCACCGTATATTTCAGCAATTTTACCTCTAATGCATTTTATACTGTTATTTGCATCTTCAGATGTTGCTGTTTTTCCAGTTCCAATTGCCCATATTGGTTCATAGGCTATTATTGTATTTCTAACTTGCTCATTTGTCAAGCCTTCAAGCGCAAGTTTTGTTTGATTTGTAATAATTTCTGCTGTTTTTCCTGCTTCTTTTTCATCCAATGATTCACCGACGCATACAATTGGTTTTAAATCATTAGCAAAAGCAGCCTTAATTTTTTTATTTACAGTTTCATCTGTTTCAGCAAAATATTGCCTTCTTTCAGAGTGTCCAATAATTACATATTCAACACCAATTGATTTAAGCATTGGTCCAGAAACCTCACCTGTATAGGCTCCTTTTTCTTCAAAATGCATATTTTGTGCACCTATTTTTATATTTGTTTCTTGTGCTGTTAATAATGCATAAAACAAATCTGTATATGGAACACAAAGTACTACCTCGTTTTCTGTGTCTTTAACTAATGGTGCTAATTCTGTTATCATACTAATTGCTTCGTTTGGAAGCATATTCATTTTCCAGTTTCCTGCTATAACTTTTCTTCTCATATTTAAGCCTCCTTAATTAATTTATTTATCTTGTAAACACTCAATTCCTGGTAATTTTTTACCTTCTAAGAATTCTAGTGAAGCTCCTCCGCCAGTTGAAATATGAGTCATTTTATCAGCTAAACCTGCTCTTTCAACTGCAGCAGCTGAATCTCCTCCACCAATTATTGTTGTACAATTAGATAAATTTGCAAGTGTTTCTGCAATAGTATCTGTTCCTGCAGCAAATTGTTTAAATTCAGATAAACCAACTGGTCCATTCCAAATAACAGTTTTAGCAGACTTTAATATTTCACAATATTCTTTTATAGATTCTGCTCCAATATCAAAACCTTGCCATCCATCTGGAATTTCTGTACTTAGTACTGTTTTGCTTTCTGTGTTAGGATCAAACTCTTTTCCTAGTTTTGTATCAACTGGAAGAACAAGTTTAACACCTTTGTTCTTTGCATTTTCCATTATTTCTTTAGCTAAATCTAATTTATCTAATTCGCAAATAGAATCTCCAACACCATATCCTTGAGCCTTGAAGAATGTGAAAGCCATAGCTCCACCAATCAATAAAGTATCAACTTTTTCTAATAAACTATTTATAACTCCAATTTTATCTGATACTTTCTTTCCACCAAGTATAGCAACAAAAGGTCTTTCTGGATTTTCTAGGGCTGAACCTAAAAATTTTAATTCTTTTTCAATTAAAAATCCTGATACTGCAGGTAAATAATCTGCAACTCCAGCTGTAGAGCTGTGTGCTCTATGAGCTGTACCAAAAGCATCATTTACAAATATTTCTGCCATTGAAGCAAGCTCTTTTGAAAGCTCTGGATCATTCTTTTCTTCTCTTGCGTCAAATCTTACATTTTCAAGTAAAACAACATCTCCATTGTTCATGTTTGATGTTAATTCTTTAGCACTTTCACCAACAACATCATTTGCAAGCTTAACTTCTTTTCCTAATAATTTTGATAATTCAACTGCAACTGGTTTTAAAGAAAACTCTGGTTTTACTTCTCCCTTTGGTCTTCCTAAATGAGAACATAAAATAACCTTGCAATTATTCTCCAATAAATACTTTATTGTTGGCAAAGCTCCAACAATTCTTCTATTATCTGTAATAACGCCATTTTCATCTAATGGAACATTAAAGTCACATCTAACAAAAACTTTTTTGTCTTTTAAATCAATATCTCTAACTGTTTTCTTACTCATAAAAACCTCCTACTTAAAGCAATATAGAGGCAGATTAGCTCTGCCCCGTTTTAATAATTTATAATCTAAGCTAATTCTGCAAAGTATTTTATAGTTCTAACCATTTGGCTTGTGTATGAGTTTTCGTTGTCATACCAAGCAACAACTTGAACTTGGTACAATCCATCACCGATTTCAGTTACCATAGTTTGTGTTGCATCAAATAATGAACCATATGTTATTCCTATTATATCTGAAGATACAAGTTGCTCTTCTGTATATCCAAATGAATCATTAGCTGCTGCTTTCATAGCGGCATTAATTCCTTCAACAGTAACATTTTCTCCTTTAACAACAGCTGTTAATATTGTTGTTGATCCTGTTGGAACTGGAACTCTTTGTGCTGATCCTATTAATTTACCATTTAATTCTGGAATAACTAATCCTATAGCTTTAGCTGCTCCTGTAGAGTTTGGTACTATACTGCAAGCTGCTGCTCTAGCTCTTCTTAAATCACCTTTTCTGTGTGGACCATCTAATAACATTTGGTCTCCTGTGTATGCATGTATTGTTGACATGATACCTGATTGAATTGGTGCATATTTATTTAATGTATTTGCCATTGGTGCTAAACAGTTTGTTGTACATGATGCTGCTGAAATTATTTTATCTTCTGGTGTTAAAACATTTTCGTTAACACTGAATACTACTGTTGGTAGGTCTTTTCCAGCTGGTGCTGATATAACAACTTTTTTAGCTCCTGCATCTATATGAGCTTGAGATTTTTCTTTAGATGTGTAGAATCCTGTACATTCTAGTACAACATCAACATCCAATTCACCCCAAGGTAAATTTTGTGCTTCTTTTTCTGCATAAATTTTTATTGTTTTTCCATCTACAGTTATAGAGTCTTCTCCAGCAACAACTGTATCTGCTTTTGCATATCTTCCTTGTGCTGAATCATATTTTAGTAAATGAGCTAACATTTCAGGACTTGTTAAATCGTTTATTGCAACGATTTCATACCCTTCTGCTCCAAACATTTGTCTAAATGCTAGACGTCCTATACGTCCAAATCCATTAATAGCTACTTTAACTGACATTAAAAATTCCTCCATTCCGATGCACTTTTTGCATCTTTAAATGACTAATATTTCATTAATCAAATCCTGCTCATTGTATAACAAAAAAAGGTAGTTTTCAAGTATATATTACACACTTTTGGAAAAATTATACTTTTTTATTTTTCGTATTGATTTTGCATAAAAGTTGTGATATTTTAATAGTTTAACAAATAACAAAATTATAAAATTTAGTGCTTTTTTACATAAAAAAAGAATGGTTAAATGTAACCACAATTTAGTTTACATTCAGCCATTCTTTACATTTTATAAATCATAAAAATCTAATATACTGCTATTATAATCGTTTCTATCATAATATCTGTTTAATGATGTATTATAGTTATATTTATAATTATTGTATCCTTTATCTATTTCATCGTATGTGTATTTTAAAATAACTCCCATAAATATCCACACAAATGTATAAACAATATTTAATACAATACCTACTGAACCACAAGAAAGACCTGCTATTGAAAATCCTTTTCCTTTGTTAACAACGGCTGCTTTCTTCATTCCGTTTACACTAAGTATTAATCCTACAATACCAAGTGCTAATCCTATAATTGGTACCCAACATAAAACAACAGATAGAATTCCAAGAATCATTGAAACAATTGCTCCTGAGTTTTCTCCAGAATTGTTTTGATTGTTATATGCTTCATTATTATCCATGTTTATTCCCCCTTACTCACGGTATTATATCATAACTGCCTTGATTTTACAATATACACCATTAAATGTTTCGTATTTACATAATTCTAGACTTTTAGGCTATTATATGATATCATCTATGTATTATATTGTTAAGGAAGAAAATTATGAATGATAAAAAAATAGGATTTACCATTGGAAAATTTGCGCCACTTCACAAAGGGCATCAACTTGTAATTGAAACTGCATTACAAGAAGTTGATGAGCTTTACGTTGTAATATACGATACCAATTTAACAAACATCAGTATTAATACAAGAGCTAACTGGATTAAAGCCCTTTACCCTAAAGCACATATCATATATGCATACAATAGCCCAAAACAATACGGTTTAGATACAGAAAGCGTAAAAATTCAAATGGAATATTTATCTAATTTAATAAAAAATATACCCGTTACGCATTTTTATAGTAGTGAACCTTATGGTGAAAAAGTTGCAAACTATTTACATATAGAAAACAGAGTTGTTGATATAGAAAAGAAACAATTTCCTATAAGCGCATCTGCCATAAGAAATAACATACAAAACAATAAAAATTATCTAGAAGAAATAGTTTACAATGATTTACAAAAAGAAATAGCAAAAAGATACAACAGAATAACAGAACATCTAAAAAACAAATTTGGAGAACGTACACTTAAAATTTGTATTGACGGTGGTTTTACATGTCCTAATAGAGACGGAAGCTGCGGAACTGGTGGATGCATATTTTGTGGAGAGCGTGGATCTGGTGAACATTTAACAGCCACTGATATAAAATCACAAGTTACGAATTTTCTTTCAAGTTACAGAGGCAAAAGAGCCAATAAATTTATTGTGTATTTTCAAAACTTTACAAATACATATGACACACCCCAGCATTTAAAAGAAAAATATGATGCAGCTTTAACCGACCATAGAATAGTTGGAATAGCAATTGCCACAAGGCCAGACTGCATAAACGAAGAAATCATAAAATTATTAAAATCTTATTCAGAAAAATATTACGTGTGGGTAGAGCTTGGTCTTCAAACATCTAATGATACCACTGCAAAACTTATTAACAGAGGGTACCCTGCATCTACATATACAGAAGCAGTTAATCTGTTAAACCAATATGGCATTGACGTTGTAACTCATATAATGGTTGGTCTTCCTGGCGAAAATTTTGATGATTTAAAAAATACTGTATCTTTCATAAATAGTCATAATATACAAGGACTAAAAATCCATTCAACTTATGTTACAAAAGATACTTCATTAGAAAAAATGTATTTAAATGGTAACTACACCCCACTTACATTAGAAGAATATATGAAAAGCTTAACTTATGTACTAACACACATTAGCAAAGATATTGTTATTCACAGAATAAGTGGTGACGCTCCAAAAAATCTGCTTGTAGCACCAGAATGGAACTTACATAAAAAGCTTGTACTAAATGGGATAGATAAGGTTTTAAAAGAAGATAACTTGTATCAAGGAATTTATTATAAAAAAAATATTGATAATACATAGTTGTATTGTTATAATTAGTTAAAGATTACTTATGACTAAAAAGGAGTGGTTTTATATGGAAAAAAAATCAAAAATATCTGCTTTAAGAATTCTGTTAATAATCTTTGAATCTATACTTTCATTTATAGAAATTATGCTTTTAATATTCTTTTTTATATATGTATATGGAGAAAAAAACATTACACTATCTCCTTTATTTATTCTTATAGCTACAACTCTGTCATTTCCTTTGATTGGTTTGCTCTTTTCAAAGTTAAAAAATGGAATTGTATTAAACATTATTAAAGCATCCATAATAGCTATTCTATTAATTGTTGGAATGATTTATTATCCCCGTACACGCGTTAAATTGAATCTTTTACTTACGTCTCCAACAACTCGGTTCCCATACAACATGCACAGAATTAAACCAAGAGTTATTTGATTTTCAGTATGAATTAAGCACAGATGATCCAGAAACTTTTGATATGCAAGCACAGTGTTATAAAACAATAAACAGTGCATATCAGCACAATCTAACCAAAAACCTAAATAATTTAACATTTATCGTGAAAAACAATGATGATGTGCTCTATACAATGTATGCTGAAAAATTATATACAACACCAAAAAATGAACTAATAATAAAAATAATTGATTCATCTAACAATGTCACTGAGAACAATTTTGAAAAAGATTTTGATAAAAAATTAGAAGAATATAAGAAAAAAGCAGAAGAATACAAAATTAAAAAAGCTCAAGAAGAACAGAATCAAAAGGAAGAAGCTGAAAGAAAGAAACAAGAACAAAAAGCTGAAGCTGAAAGAAAAAAACAAGAGAAAAAAAATAATACCCAAAGCTCCTATACATTAATTACATCAGATGGCATAAAAAAAGTTAATAGCAACGATTTTTCAATAATTGAAGAAGAAACATCTGGAACAAGAAATGAAAATGGAGTCTATACCGTAAAAGGAAAAATAAAACAAAACATAGACGGTAGTTATACCGGTTTAGTACTCACTCTTAGGCTATTAGATAAAAATGGAAATAAAGTAAGAAACACAACTGGTTTATTCTATACCAATTACTTAGGAAATAATATTTGGGAATTTGTTGTTAATGGAAATGATGCTGATGGGATAGTTGAAGGTTACGAAATTGATACTTGTTATGGATATTAGATATAAATATAAAAAGTGTAGATATACAATCTACACTTTTTTATTAAATGTTATATATTCTCTATCTGCCAATCAATAGGCGTTACCCCATTTTCTTTTAAATACTCATTTGCTTTTATAAAATGGTTATTTCCAAAAAATCCATTTCTTGCAGAAAAAGGACTTGGATGTGCCGATTCAAGCACTAAATGCTTTGGATTTGTTAATAAATCTTTTTTTGTTTTTGCAAAATTTCCCCATAGCATAAACACAACCGGTTCATTTTTTTTATTTAACTCTTTTATAACATTATCAGTAAATGTTTCCCAACCTTTTCCTCTGTGCGATGCTGGAGTATCTTTTTCAACCGTAAGTACTGAATTTAGAAGCAACACACCTTGGTCAGCCCACTTTGTTAAATAGCCATTATTAGGAATATAACATCCTAGTTCGGTGTTTAATTCCTTATATATATTTTTTAATGAAGGTGGTATTTTTATTCCAGGGCACACCGAGAAAGAAAGGCCATGAGCCTCTCCCTCACCGTGATATGGATCTTGTCCAAGTATTACAACCTTAACTTTATCATATGGTGTATGCTTAAAAGCTGCAAATATATTCTTTCTTTCAGGATATATAGTTTTTAACTGATATTCTTCATCAACAAAGTCATGTAACTTTTTATAATAATCCTTTTTTGATTCTTCATCTATTATAGTTTTAAAGTAATTCATAATTCCTCCAAAAGATATTAATAACTATTTATCTTTTTTCTTTTTATTGCATATTATAATTATTACGATACCAATAACGCTTAATCCTACTATTATTATATATATCCAAACTTTATCACCAGTTTTAGCTGTTTTGTTACTACTTGTACCATTATTGTTTTTCTCTACATCATCACTATCTTTACTTGTGCTATCTTCATTAACACTTTCATCATCATTAAAATCTGAATTTCTTTCATCATTTTCTCCAGAATCATCGCTTATGGTTTTAACCATAAGCTCACCACTTGCTTCACCATCATTAAAGCTAACCACGTAATTATGTATTCCATCCTCTAGTGTTTCTAAGAATTCTGGATTAATATCAATAACGGTTGAACCTCTAGTAACTGTATAAAATCTGGCTTGAACAACATTGTTATCTATAATTAAATCTCCAAATTTTTCAACATCAGCATCAACTTTTAGCATTACACATTCGTTGCTTCCTCTAATCCACACAATGTTTCTTGTCTCAATTACTTTGTATGTATCTTCTAGTAACTTGTCAATTCTTTGAGTTTCTTTGTGAGAATTGTTTTTTGTACAAATTCTTTCTTTCTCGCCTTCCTCAGATTTTGTTGGATATTTAGTTATCATCCACTCGCCCCAATCATGCACATGCTCTGTTACTTCAATTGGAACTTCAAGCTCATAAGAATTATTATCTTCAGAATAATTGATTATTATTGATTCTAAACCTGCAATTGCATCTTCTTCACTTACAGTATATTCAGTTATTAATTCCTTTTCTCCGTTTGTATATACTTTGTACACAGGAATGTTCGATAAATCAATCTTACTTTCTTCTTCAAAAGTTAGAGCCTCTTGACTATCAATTTCTAAGTGATCAATAACTTTTGCACCATCATTATTTATAATCAAAGCAACCTTAGAAAAAATATCCCAGTTATCTCTTATATCAACAAGAACTTTTATATACTTATCTTTTATTTGATTATCTTCTATAAAGTTTGTTAAATCTATTTTCCAAACACCATTATCATTTGTTAGCTCTATGTCCTCTATTCTAGCTGAATTGGTGTATTGTTCGTCTCTTAGTATATAATGAATTTGTGCAGTTGGTACAATTCTTACTGTATTATCCTGTATTTTAGTTGGTAAATCGTTGTTTAGTGCTCTTTGTATAAATTCAGGTAAAACATATATATTGTTTTCATCATATTCTAAATCAGATAAATTTAATCTTTGTGTAATGTTCATCTCATTTAGATTTTCCTCAATTTCATCAAATGCAGGTATTACTTTTGAATCAACGTATATATTAGTTAGATTATTTAAATTATTTAAATTGTTTATTTTGGTGTTATTTAACGTCAAGCAACTTAACATTTCCATATCTTGAAGTGAGTCTAAATTTTCCATTTTTTCATTATCTACAATAGTTAAGGAATAAACATAACTGTTTTTTAAAGCACTTAAATCTGAATAATTTTTTCCAATTAATTTAACCTCTGATAAATTTGGAAATAAGTTTTTTATATCATTCAAGCTCTCTATATTATCGCTTTTTATAATCATTTCATATACATTAACGGTTGATTTTTTAGGCACTGTTATAGCTTTACGTTCATCATCTTTGTTAATTATATCTTGCAATTTTTCGCAAAAATAATCATACAAATCTTTCTCAGTAAAACTAATTGTTGTAACCTGATTTTCTTTATACACAACAATGCTATCGTAATTTTCTGAAAGATCAATATATTCCTCATCACCACTAATTACGTTTATTGTACATTCTTTACCATCTTTCCTTATATAAATGCATCCTTGATCCGCACTTAAGTTTTCGCCATATTCTATTTCGTAATCATTAATTTCTGAAAATGAATTATTGCTATATATACCAACAATTTTCATACCATCAGTATTAAGATTTTCTCCCTCGATATACTGAACTTTTTCAGGAAGTTTTTCTAAAAGTATTCCTATAAGCTCTGCATTATCTGTGCTTTTGATATTGTATGTAATACTTGAATTTCTTAATTTTCCTCTATTTATTCTTATGCTTGCCTGTTCACCTGGATTATTCGTTATTATAAAACTTTCATTTTTAGCATCAAAATCTGCTCCATCAATTTCAAATATATCACCATATCCATTTGAATGTCTTGTGTTATAAACCATAACCAAATTATGTGCAATATCTTTAAAATTGTTTATTCTTCCAACTTCTACATATATGTCTTCAGTACATTCTTGTCCTTCCAAACTGCTAATGTAACTTGGAGTATTATAATATGGATACATGTTATTGTAGCTTAAATCCATTGTAAAATAGTGTTCTTCATCCACATAATTCATCATATCGTTCGTTTTATTATGAGATAGATTAATATCATAAATCCACATTGAATCAACAATTTTAATCCATTGCTCAAAATCATTTTCTGCTAAATTAATATTGTTGTATGACAAATCTAAAACCTGAATTCCAACATTTCTTTTTTCTCCAATGTCATTCTCTATTTCCTTGCATGACAAAAATGGATCAATAGAAGTTACATTACTATTTCTATAAATAAGCGTATTAATTCTTGGAAATTCATGCACTATATTTTCAATGGTAATCTGTATATCCCCTGATAAATCTAGCTCGTATATTGTGTCTTTATCATTAATATTTTCAAAGCTAGTCAATTCATTATTATATGCTAAACTCAATATTTCTAAATTATGAAAATTTATTAAACTTAAATCTTCATTCGTTAGGTCCATATTTGCAAGATATAATTCGTTTAACCCTGCAGGAATTGTATCTAAACTAATACTATTGTTTCCAGATAAATTCAAACTAAGTAAACTGTTCTTTTGCCAGCTCTCAAGCTCTTCGTTTTGATCTACCGCAGATTGTAGTTCAGAAACATCAGTTATTTGTACATTGTTTGAGATGTCTAATCTATTTACCTTAATATCTTTAATAATACTAGGTTTTTGGTTATTTATGCCTGTATTTTCAAGACGTAAATCTCTTATTCGTGCAAATTTCTTTAAAATACTTAAGTTTATTAATTGATTATCACTTAAATCAAGAAGCTCCATAATTTTTCCATCTTCATACATGTCTAATGCATCTTGTGGAAAAATAGCCGAAATATCTGTAATACCACATTGTCTTAATTTTAATTCTTGCAATTGATTTAAGCTCTGTATTGGTGAAAAATCATTTATATTATTATATGATAAATCAAGTGATGTTAGATTTTCAAAAATCTCTATACCTGAAATATCTCTAATTTCCGAATTACTTAAATCTAATGCGTTTAAACTTTTTACAGCTGCTTCTGTTAGATTTAGTTCCATATTATCGTCATTACTACTTATTATTTTTTTACCTAATGATTCTTTTATCTTTTTATATAAATTTCTGTCATTAAAACTAATTTTAACAGTGCTCTCTAAGTTATTTTTATCTGTGGAAGCTTCTGTAATACCAAACATTTCCTTTTCAACAAATTTATCTTCATATGAAACATAAAAAATACCGTCTTTACCAAAATTCTTTCCCCACGAATTGAATACTATGTATGCTCCATCACTATCTGGTCTATTGTTTTCGTTGAAATTTTCTCTTGAATAATTATCATCCCAACCAATTATTGAAACCATATGCCTATGCTGAGAAAAATCTACATACTCACCATATGATTCAGCACCCGATAAATAATATGGTATAAACTCAGCTGATGTTTCACTGTTATATAAATCTTGATAATAATTTGGTGAAGTAATTATAGTAGCAATAGAACCATTTTCAATAATATGTTTTTTAACCTGATTTCTAATTAATTCTGCATCTTCATCGCTTGTTCTATATTCTTCTTCCTTATTAATAGCAGGGAATTGCACAAATGATCCCACATATGCTACTGGGGTAACATCTAGAAGTTTGTCATAATCGTTTATTGTATATCTTTCTTTATATGGAAAATCTTCTTCTAAAACTGGACCATAACCACTTGTTGCGTAGTCTATTGTTTCCTCAAAAAATCCACCATTGTAGTCATTTGGCATTCTATTGCGCTTTTGACCTTCTGTATTATAAAAGTCTTTTGATTCAATATAACTTAAATGTATTTCAGAAAAGTCATATTCACCATATCCATGAATCATTAAGTAAGTTTCTAACGAATTTAATGAAGCAAAAGCCCAACAATTTCCTTCTGAACCTTGATCCTCTATTTTTAAATTATAGTAATCAGCAAGATTATAGTAAGAAGAAATACTATTTGATTCGTTTGAATTATTTAAATTTCTTGTGTTTCCCTTTTTATAATCTGAAACCGAAAGTAAAGTTGCTTTAGGCACAACTTCAACATTTGCTCTCTCTTCATCCGAAAGAGACATATAGTATTTGTATGATTCTGTGTACTCTATTTTATCGTTGTTTTCTTTCGCACTAACTACGTTAAACCCGCAGATATTGTATATATCAGTTAAAACTATAAATGCGGTTATAAATAACAATTTTTTTAATACTTTTAATTTCATTTTCGTGGATAACCTCCTATCTGTATTAATATATATTAAAGAGCTAAAATTTTCAATGTTTTTATGCTAAATTATACGATTCTTGCATTTAAACTAATAAAAGAGCATAGCAAATCAGACTAAAACCGAAAAAAGTATATACGAAGTATAACTTTTTTCGGAAAAGGAGCAGTAGCGCTTAGGCTTTAGCTGCTTTTTAACAAAAAAAGCAGCTAGCCTATTAGCTAACTGCGACTCTGGAGCGGGTAGCGAGAATCGAACTCGCGCGACAAGGTCGGAAGCATTGCATTCTACCACTAAATT
>CAMUZZ010000023.1 GCA_947165355.1 uncultured Clostridium sp. | reverse complement strand
GCAGCTTCTTCTGCTTTTGCTTCTTCTACTGGAGCTTCTGCAGCTTCTTCTGCTTTTGCTTCCTCTACTGGAGCTTCTACAGTTTCTTCTGCTTTAACTTCCTCTACTGGAGCTTCTACAGTTTCTTCTACTGGAGCTGTAACTTCTTCAGCTACAGGAGCTTCTTCTTCAACACCTTTAATAACTATTTCTTTGTTTTCAATTCTTGCTCCTATATCTTCCTTAGTTTTAGCAGCTTTACCAATTCTGTCTCTTAAGTAGTATAATTTAGCACGTCTTGCTTTACCTACTCTTACTAATTCTATTTTTTCTACCATTGGTGAGTGAATTAAGAATGTTTTTTCAACTCCACATCCGTAAGCAACTCTTCTTACTGTAAATGTTGCGTTTAATCCTCCACCTTGTTTCTTAATAACAATTCCTTCGAATACTTGGATTCTTTCTCTGTTACCTTCCTTAATTCTTTGATGTACTTTTACTGTATCACCAACTTTAAGGTCTGGAATCGAATTTTTCATTTGCTCATGTTCAATTGATTTTATGATATCCATCGATATTCTCCTTTCATAATTTCTAGGCTTATGCCCATTCTTTTAATTTTTTTTAATTCTAATCGAACTTTTAATTGTATTGGTTTAATACCAATTTTAATAATCAACATCCTTTAATATTTTTTTATCTTCTTCAGATAATTCAACATCATATAAAAGCTCTGGTCTTTTCTTATATGTATTTTTTAAGGATTCAGCTCTCCTCCATTTACGAATATTTTCATGGTGACCCGATTTTAATATTTCAGGAACATCTATTCCATTAAATACTTCTGGTCTTGTATATTGTGGATACTCTAGCAAATTGTTTGAGAATGATTCTTCGTTTGTTGACTCATCGCTAATTACTCCTTCCACATATCTGCTAACAGAATCTATTAATACCATTGCTGGTATTTCTCCTCCTGTTAAAACATAATCACCTATGGAAATTTCTTCATCAACAATTTCATCTAAAACTCTTTGATCAACTCCCTCGTAGTGTCCACATAAAATAACTAAATGCTGTTCCTTACTCAAAGCTTTTACTTTTTCTTGGTTTAGTACTTTGCCTTGTGGAGACATATATATAACTTTTGCACTTTCATCTTTTATAGATTGATAAGCATCGTATACAACATCTGGTCTTAATACCATTCCAGCGCCTCCACCATATGGAGTATCATCAACTTTTTTATGTTTGTCTTTTGAAAAATCTCTAATGTTTATTAAATTAACATCTATTAAATTTTTTTCAATTGCTCTTCCTAAAATACTTTGTTTTACTGGTTCAAACATTTCAGGAAAAAGTGTTAAAACATCAAATTTCATCTTTAATTCCTTCCATATGATTTACTGAAAATTTTTAAATCTTAAATTTATTCATCATCTACTAAACCTTTTAATAAATGAACTGTAACTTTTTGTTTTTCAATGTCTATGTCTAGTATAACTTCTTTTATTGATGGTAATAATATTTGCTTTCCAAGTTCGTCTTTTACTACATATATATCTTGAGCTCCAGAATTATATATATCATCTACTTTTCCTAAATAAGATCCTGTATCAGTATAAACATCTGAACCTAATATATCTGCAATAAAATACTCATCTTCATCTAGCTTACGAGCATCTTTTCTATGAATTTTTATAGAAGCACCTTTTAATTTTTCGGCTTCATTCATATCATCAACACCCTCAAGTTTAAGAAGTACCATTTCTTTATGAAACTTTGCTTCTACTATTTTCATTTCAGTTGTAACTTTATTTTTTTCAACTAAAATTGTTTTTAATTTTTTAAATTGTTGAATATCATCTGTATATGGTTTTACTTTTACTTCACCTTTTATTCCAAATGTATTAACAATTTGTCCTATTTCAAAGTATTCTTGCATTTTTACCTCTTACTAAAATTTACTACTCATAATAAAACTGTTAAAGTGATAATTACACTTTAAAGAAATTAGTTTAATGCATATTGAAAATTAATCTTCAAATTCAACATTAACTTTTTTATTTTCTTTTCCAGCTACAGACTTCATAACAGTTCTTATTGATTGTGCTACTTTACCTCTTTTTCCAATAACTTTTCCCATATCATCTTTAGAAACTGTAACTTTGAATGTAACATTATTCTCTGATGCAACTTCCTCAATTGATACTTCATCTTTATTGCTTACAAGGCTAGTAATTATTAGTTCTAAAACGTCTTTCATAATTTTTCTCCTTTCAAGAGCTTAAATTATTTTGCTTTTTCTATTAAAGCTTTAACTGTGTCTGTTGGCTTTGCACCATTTTTAATCCACTCTGCAACTTTTTCTTTGTTTAGCTCTATTGTTGCTGGATCTGTCATAGGATTATATGTTCCTATTTGTTCAATTATTTTACCATCTCTTGGAGATCTTGAATCTGCAACTACTATATGATAGAAAGGTGCTTTTTTGCTTCCATTTCTTTGTAATCTGATTTTTACCATTTTGTTTTCACCTCCTTAAAATTGAATTTATTTATTTTATACTTTTAAGAATTTTATTCTAAAGTATTTAACTAAATTAAAATTTCAAATCATCAAAAGCACTTTTATCTATGCCTTTAAGATTCTTCATCATGCTCTTCATTCCTTTTTCAGACTTAACTTGTTTCATCATTTTTTGAGTCATCTCGAATGATTTCATGAACTTGTTTATTTGCTCAACACTTGTTCCACTACCTTTAGCAATTCTTAGCCTTCTTTGTCCATTTATTAGCTTTGGATTTCTACGCTCTTGCTTTGTCATAGAACATATCATTGATTCAATCTTTAAAAATTCTTTATCATCTATTTGAACATCTCCTAATTTACTTCCTAATCCAGGAATCATCTTAAGAATTGATGAAAAAGAACCCATTTTTTTAATTTGTCTTAATTGTAGAAGGTAATCGTCTAAATCAAATTTATTTTTTCTAAGTTGTTCTTCTAATTTAGCCGCTTCTTCTTCGTTTATAGCCTCTTCAGCTTTTTCTATAATTGAAAGAACATCTCCCATTCCAAGAATTCTTGATGCCATTCTATCTGGATGGAATTGCTCTATATCATTCATTTTTTCACCAGTTGCAATATACTTAATAGGTCTTCCTGTAACTTTTTTTACTGATAGTGCAGCACCACCACGTGTGTCACCATCTAATTTTGTAAGAACTATTCCATCTATTCCAACTGCTTCATTAAAGCTTTCTGCAACATTTACAGCTTCTTGACCTGTCATACTATCTACAACCAACAATATTTCATGTGGTTTAACAGCTGACTTTAAGTTTTTTAACTCATTCATTAGTGGCTCATCTATTTGTAAACGTCCTGCCGTATCGATTATTATTACGTCATTTAATTTACTGTAGGCTTGCTCTATTGCTTTTCTAGATATATTTACAACGTCTTTTGAGCTTTCGTCAGCGTAAACTGGTATATTTAGCTGAGCTCCAATTACCTGCAATTGTTTAATAGCTGCTGGTCTGTATACATCGCATGCAACTAATAGTGGCTTTTTACCGTCTTTACGCAATATATTTGCAAGTTTACCTGCTGTTGTTGTTTTACCAGAACCTTGCAAACCAACCATCATTATTATAGTTGGTGGATTTGGTGAAATATTAATTTTACTATCTGTTCCACCTAATAATTCTACTAATTCATCTCTAACAATCTTTATTACTTGTTGCCCTGGTGTTAAAGATTTTAAAACATCTTGGCCAAGAGCTTTTTCTTGGATTGTAGCAATAAATTCTTTTACTGTTTTATAGTTTACATCAGCTTCAAGTAATGCAAGTTTAACTTCTCTTAACATTTCTTTTAAGTCTGATTCGGTAATTCTTGTTTTTCCTCTTAACTTTCTTGTTATTCCTTGTAATTTTGAAGATAATCCCTCAAATGCCATTTGAAGTTCCTCCTTTATATTAATTGTTCATCCCTAGTCTTCTATTATCTTTTTAAGCTTATTTGATATCTTTTCCACAGTTTGTTCACTTATTTCTTTGTTTTTGTGTTTCTCTAAGCTATCAATAACTTCTTTTACTATATTTTCTTGCTTAAGCATTTTGTCCATAAGCATCATTTTTTCTTCATACTCTAAAAGCTTTTCTGTTGCTTTATTTATAACATCTTTAACTGCCTGTCTTGTAATTTCATTGTTTTCCGCTATTTCAGATAAAGAAAAATCGTTATTATAGTAATCATTTAATATTTCATATTGTTTGTCTGTTAACAATTTTCCATATATATCTATTAGTATGCAGTATTTAATTTTTTCTTCCATTTCATTTTTCCTTTCTTAAGAGTTTTGCTCTAAGAATTGTATATAAATATTAAAAATGTAATGCTTATATACTTTACATCATTTTTACCGATTTGTCAAGTACTTTTGCATTACATTTTAATATTTTTTATTTAATTAATTGTTCGAATTTACACGCATTTTCTTTTAGCGATTTTTTAACATCTATTTTAAAAACTTGCTCTATTATATTTGCTTCTTTATTCTCTCGCTCTTTAATCATAATACCACCTAGAGCAAGCATAGTTTTTGCAGATGCCGGATTATTTTTATCGCAATCCATAAGCACTTCTTCAATACCGCACTCATCACATCGTTTAAGAGCTAAATATAGATTAATTTTATTATATCCTTTTCTTCTTTCGGTTGGCCTAATGCTATATCCTATGTGGCCCGCACCATTTCTTAGCTTTTCATTTAAAGCTAATCTAATGTTAATCATTCCCACTATTTTATTGTCATTACATCGAACTAAAAAATATGTTTCAGAAGGAACACTTTCTTCATTTGGAATAGTATTTTTTCGCATTACTAAATGTTCAAGCCATCCATTATAATCCTTTAGATATCTATCTAATCCACCAACGCCATTTATATTTGAGTTATATCTATAAAACTCTTTTATATATTTTATTGCATCTTTTTTTCTTTCAAGAGTTGGAGCTTCATGCTTAAATAGCTCTGGCCCTGTATCTTTTCTTTTGAACATATAACCTCCCCTTTATTTTTGATTCTTGTTTCGTATGTAATCTCCTTCAAATTCATCTTCTAGAATATCCATAGAAATCTTATCATAATATTTTCCATTAATGTACTTGCAATTTCTTCTTCTGCCATATTCTTTAAATCCGCATTTTAAGTAGCATTTATAGGCTCTTTCGTTAAAGGCCATTAAATCCAAATTGATATTGTGCAGATTTTTATATCTAAATCCAAACTCTAATATTAGTCTAATTGCTTCTGTACCATAGCCCTTGCTTCTATAGTCCGTATCACCAATAAAAATACCAAGTGTTGCTGTTCTGTTTATATTATCAACTTGTTCTAAACTAACTGTACCAATTAATTTATCTTCATCTAGTGTTACAATTGAAAATGTAGATTCTGGATTATTGTTCTGCTCAAGATATTCCTTTTCTCCCGGAATTGACATTAATTTTCCACTGTAACCAACATAATCTGTTGTGTTAAAATCGTTTAGCCATTCTGCAAATTTTTCATAATCTTCAGGATTTCTTGGTGATAAATAAATTCTATCTCCTACTAATTTCTTTAAATATTTCATATACATTCCTCCTTTTACAAGTAGCATGTTTCATATTATTTGCTTTTATTTTATATTATAATTTTTTTTATTTCTACTATATTTGGTAATATTATACATTTATTTTCGTCTTAATATCTGCTTTTACACAAAAAAGCTCCTACATGAGGAGAACTTTATAATACATCTATTATAAAATACGTTAAAAATCCTCTGTAAGAGCTTTAAGATTATTTTTTCTTTGATTGATATGAAGATTGTATTGTTTTTGCTTTTGGATCTGTAAGACCGTTTACAATCTCTTCTAAGCTATTAAATTGATCTGCTGAACAATGAGATTTTATTTCATCCATTGCTGCCGTACGAGCCAAATAATTAGCTTCTGGATCTTTTACAATTTCAACCATTACATTGTATAATTCATCTGTATTGAAATATGTTGCTTTTTCTTTCCATTGTTTAAATGAATCTTGAGTTGATGTTGTTTTAAATGCACCAACTGCTGTCCATGCTGGAACATTTTCTGTTCTTGGAGTTTTCTTTAAATAATCAAGTGTAGCATTATATGCTTTTTCACTTGTTTGCTCAAAGAATGGATAGTCATACCATAAATATGTTAGTCCATCTACACAATCTCCATGTAAATCTGCATCATCTGGATTATTTAATATTTGAACTAATGGATCAATTACTGCTTCGTCGTGCAACTTTCCAGAGTATTTACATGCTACTTTTCTAACTTCTTTGTCTTCATCATTCATAAGTGTTATAATAGCCTCTGTTGCACCTTCAACACCTTCAGACCAAGAATTACCTATAGCAGATGCAGCTGCTTTTCTTATTAATGGATTTTTATGCTTTGTCATTTTTATTAAAAATTCAGCTATTTCTGGTGATGATTTGGCTTCATTACTTAATGCTTTGGTTGCATTATACAAAACATACTCATCTTCCTCTGTTTTAATTAATTCTTTTGCACGATCTAAGTTTTTGTTTGAAACTCCTGTAAAAGATGGCATTAATGATAAGGCATATCCCCTTACTTGTGGAGAATCGCTCTTTAATAGTTTTTCTATATATTCATCGAATTTTGGTTTTGCATCACTTTCTAGTGAGCTAAGTGCTTCATCAGTTATATTATCCTCTAATGTAAAGTCATCATTTATTTTAACGTTTTTATATGACTCAATTAAATCAACAAATTCATCAACTGATACATTGTTTTTATCCTTTATTCCTGATAATAAGTCCTCTACAGACATTTCGGCGTATGGCTTATTAACTTTTTTTCCGCCTTTTTCACATCCTGTAAAAACCAAAAGCATTGCTGTTAATAATGCTAATGTTAATACTACACTTACAATTTTTTTCATTTGATTATCTCCCTTCATTCTTGTTATATAATTTTTTATATCACAACTAATATAAAAAAACAAGATTTGTTTTTTAGAATTAATTCCACTTTTCTTGCACTCTCTTTAATATAAATATTATCTATTATAACGTAAAATCTTAAAAGAAAATGGCGAAGCAAACAATGTTCACTTCGCCAAAATCCTACTGGTCTTCCAACCAAAGTTCCAATTCAGCCTTGTACTTACTACACAAAGGAATTATTTTTCTCACTGTATTCTCCATTTCCGTCTCGTTAAAATCACGAACACATCCGTCCGCCGTTATTTCTCCACTAATAATACGGGAAGCAATAACGTCTGCTGCCGAAGAATCTACTTCATGATTTTCAATGAGCCAATCAATAAGAGAGATGTCTGTTTCGCTCTGTGCACATTCGAAAATTAATCCAGCATCAAGGTCTTTTCTCCCAAGAATAGACCACCGAACATACGAACTTTCCTTGTATGCAATGAGCTTGTACTTTGACTGTTTTGAAAGATTTGGATTTTCTGCGGCAGCCTCCAGGAAAAATTCGTCTTCATCCAAATTATTTGAATCCTTGTAGAAATACTCATTAATAGCAAAATCCACAATTCTGTCCAATAAGATGGATGATTCCGTTTTTCCAGCTAGCTCCCACAGAAACCGTTCCGAGAAACCCGAGAGCTCAATGTTAACTCTCATTGTTATACCTCCTTTACATTCCATATTATTTACGGAAAAACTGTACGTAAATTTTACCATGTATTCAATACTATGTCAATGTAAGTGCATATTTGCTTATTTAAACTACTGTATTTACTTATCTACAATATAAAACCACTAGTATATGCGAAATGAACATTTCGTGGTTTACTTCACATATACTAGTGGTTATTCATAAACAAGAAAAAGCCCCGTAAATATACGGGGCTTACATTACATACATTTATTCGATGGTTTAAAAAACTCGCCATAGTAAATTACACCTTTGTTAAGGTTTTTGCTTTTTGGTTTACGCTGCGTCTTTTAAAATAATCAATCATTACTCCAATAAAAGTGAGTTTATCCGATTGATAGCATATGCTTTTATTATTGTCTGAATTCATGTTAGAATCATCTGTGTTATTACCAAAATTGATTCTGTAAATTGGTATTAGCAATAACCCACACGATGCAACAACAAGAGCAAATAATATTATAGCACATACACAATTAACTATAGAAAAAATTTCAAACATGAAAAATTTGACAATTGCCGTTAAAAGACCAATTCCAAAAATGCTGCAAGTAATAATATAGCAAATAAAAAATACTGCTATACAATACTGAAAATACTTAGCCATAATTTGAGTCCGCAATGCATAATTTTGCTCGTTACAGCTTAAACATACTGCTTTATTTACAATTACTGCCACGCCAAAATAAACAAGTCCTGAAAGAACTGATGCAAACCTAAACAAACCGCTGTGTTTTTTGAAATTATGCAGTTCATCTGCTTTTTCAACAAACGAAGCACCTATCACAAAAACTACCAAAGCAAAAAATGCAA
Source organism: uncultured Clostridium sp. (assembly GCA_947165355.1). Lineage (GTDB taxonomy): Bacteria > Bacillota > Clostridia > TANB77 > CAG-508 > CAG-492. The sequence goes on along the minus strand of CAMUZZ010000023.1, from coordinate 5,267 downwards.
TCATTTTCGTGTCTTTAACAACATTCCACATTTCTGCCAACACATCATGAAAATTATGAATTCCTTCTGTTTTTTTTCCCAACTCAGAGATAATAATTGAAAGAATAATCATATAAATTCCTCCTCGTTTAGTTTTTATTTAACTCTTACTTGGAACTTTTTTATAACCGTCTACTTCCGTTTTCAGCAGCCAAAGGAACTACGATTAGGCCGAAAGAAATAACAAATAAAAAAAGTGCAAGCCATAGCAATACAAAGTAATAAATTGCATATGTTTCAAATCCAAGTACTTTTGTTATTCCATCTACAAAACCATTTCCCATAATGATGTTTGCCAAAACTGTTATAACTGTTATTGCTATTGGTACAACAATAAAGTATATAGCTACAACTTTAAATGCTTTTTCGGGTGCAGTTTTTAATATGTCTGGATTAATTGCTCTTGCCGCCAACAACGTCCATCCACAAACAACAAAAAACGCTACTGCAGTTATTCCCGCTATAATATTAAAATTTTTGTTGTGTTTGTGTAAGTTGCTTATTGCTTTGTTTTTGAATGCGCATACAATTGCCAAAATTACAAATATAGCAATAATAACAATTGACAAAGGTTCCTTAGCAATACATTTTGCGGCTTTAAAGAAATCATCAATATTTGTTATTCTAGTTTCTCTAATAAGAAGCCGAATAACAATATACATAAGTGTAAACATCTCGCTCCCTCCTTCAAAGGATTTTTAATTTTCAATGTACGTAATGAAATGCTTCAACAAGAAGCAAAATAATATTTAGATTCAATAAGTTTTTAGTACTTATTAAATCCAGTTACTCGCACATATTAGTGCTTCTATGTTTTTATGTTAACATAATTTTACTGATTCGTAAAATAATTATTTGTTATTGCATTATAACTAGTTCATTTCGTTATCTTTCAGCTTAATCTTTTGCAATGGTAAAAATGCCTATCTCACATTTAGTTATCTCGCTTAACACTTTCGAACACTCATTTACAGTACTTCCTGTAGTATAAACGTCATCCAGCAAAAGTATTTTTTTGTTTAAATAATCTATCCTACTTATTATTGTGTTATTTGTTGCATATGCACCTTTTATATTGTCTACTCGTCCATCCAAACCTAAAGTACTTTGTGGTTTTATATTTTTTATTTTTAATAATAATTTACTTTCAAGCTCTATGTCTTTTATTCTTTTGCATAATTCTTTTGCTATTAATTCACTTTGATTATATCCCCTTTGTTTTAATCTTTTTTTATGAATTGGAACTGGAATAATTACATCAAATTTACTTATATATTCTATGGCTTGTTTATTATTACAAATCAATTCAACAAAAGTTCTGTATAAATACGATTTATCATTAAATTTATAATTAATAATTAGTTTTCTTATTTCCCCATCGTATTTAAACATCCAAAAATGCTTTTTGTAATATTTATTGCTATACTTGTTTATTTTATTCTTTTGAATAACTTGTATACGTTTGTTGCAACTAGTACAAATATATGAATTATTTATTTTTCCACAAAAACCACAAGTTGGTGGAAATAACAAATTAAGGGCGCTTTCTAACAGATTCAATTATTAAACCTCCTTAAGCCCCCTATAATAAATATTTTTAATATAATAAGTATGTGTAATCCTTTTAAAACCCCTAAACAATTTTTTTCTTACATATTTCTTAACTTGTATTCAAGTCCAGTATTTCTTTTTTTACTGTCAACATTATTAATCATAAATTCAATAACGTTAGCATTTCCAACTATAATTAGTAGTTTCTTCGCTCTAGTCATCCCTGTATACAATAAATTTCTCGTAAGCAAAATTGGTGCTGCTTGTACAATTGGCATTATTACTACATCAAATTCACTTCCCTGCGCCTTATGAACAGTTATAGAATACGCATGTTCAATTTGGTCTAATTCAGAATACTGATACCATGAGTACTTTTCGTCATCAAATTTAATTTTAACGCGTTTTTCCGCTTCATCTATCGACATTATAGTACCGAATTCTCCATTAAATACGCCATTTCCAGTTTCGTACTCATCAACTTCTCTTTCCCAAAATATATCGTAATTGTTCTTTATTTGCATAACTCTATCACCAGTTCTAAAACTTACACCTAGAATCTGTTTTTCTACAGTACCATCATTAAGCGGATTTAAAGCCTCTTGTAAGTACTTATTAAGCTCTTTTGTTCCAAGCATCCCCTTCTTTGTTGGCGTTATAACCTGTATATTTTTGAAAAAGTCATAATTTCCATAAGACATAAGTCTCCCACTACATAAAGATATGATTTGTTGCAATATTTTTTCTTGATTATTCTCTTTTATAAAGAAAAAGTCATTTTTTAATTCATCTTCAGAGTCTTCTTGTTTTATAAACCTTTCTCCACTATTTACTCTGTGTGAATTTAGTATTATTTTGCTCTGCGCAGCTTGTCTAAAAATTTTATTTAAAGTAATTGTTGTAACTCTTTCTGAGCTTATTAAATCAGATAATACATTTCCAGGTCCTACAGATGGCAGCTGATCCACATCTCCTACAAGAACAAGTTTTGTTCCTTGATACATTGCTTTTACTAAATAGTTCATTATAAATACATCTACCATTGACATTTCGTCAACAATTACAACATCTGCATCAATTGGTGCTATGTCTAAATCACTGTATTTATTATTGTTTTCTTCCTCAAGTTTTCCAATTTCTAATAATCTATGTAAAGTCTTTGCCTCTTCTCCTGTTGTTTCTGTCATTCTTTTAGCAGCTCTTCCAGTTGGTGCGCAAAGCACAACTTTCTTTTTTTGTGCTTTATACATATCTAATATAGTTTTTATAATTGTTGTTTTACCAGTTCCAGGTCCACCTGTAATAATACACACATTGTTTTCATTTACAGCTCTTACCGCTTCTTTTTGTCTATCTGATAATGTTATTTCAGTTTTCTTTTCAATCTTTTTTAATTCCGATTCAAAATTTTTTATCTTTTTTATGTTACTTGCGTTATCTAGTGTAATAATTCTTTGTGCAACACTTTCTTCTGACTTATAGTAATTCTCAAGATAAACCCAATTGTTATCTTCACGATTTTCAATAATAATATCTTCTTTCGTTTTTAAAAAAATTACTGAATTTTCTATTTCTTCAATTTCAACACCAAGGATAGATTTTACAAAATTATATAATTCATCTTCTAGCACACAGCAATGACCATTTGCTGTTGCCTTTGACAATGCATATTTAATACCGCTTTGAATTCTTTTTTCGTTATTATATTCAAAGCCTAAATCCATAGCCATTTTGTCTATTAATTTAAAATCAACGTTGTTTGCTATATCTATTAATATATATGGATTAGCTTCAATTTCTTCTATTGCATTTATTCCTAGCTTCTTATAAACATTTTGTGCATTTTGTACTCCTAAACCAAACTTCTCAAGAAATCCTACAATTTGCCATAGTTCCCAATTCTCGTTGAATTGCTCGGACATTTCAATTGCCTTTTCCTTTGAAATTCCCCTTACACTTGCCAATTTATGCGGTTCAAATTTTAAAACGTGAAGTGTTTCTTCGCCAAACATTGTTGTTATTCTTTTGGCAATTGCAGGACCTATCCCTTTAATCATACCGTTTGATAGATATCTTTCTAAACTAGCTGCAGTCTCGGGCATAACCTTTTCAAATGTTTCTATTTTAAATTGCTCTCCATAATCTTGATGAGTAACAAATTTACCAATTAACTTTAAATTATCTCCAATTGAAATAAACGGTAAATAACCAACAACTGTTATCTCATCATCATCCGTATCTAATACACCAATTGTATAACCGTTTACATCATTTTGATAAATTAATTCTTTAAGCTCTCCTTTTATCTCCAATTCTATGTATCCTCGTTTCCATTTATTTTACTAAAAGTCATCATTTTTTGTAGTTTATCATACGCTTAAACATAATTCAATACTAGAAAGTTTTCATTTTTTGTTCCAGTTCATCTAATATTTTTTTACAATCTTTCCACTCTATAATATTAATTTCACTATAGTCTTTTGACATTTTTTCTATAATAGATTTTGTTCCATCAACAGAATTTAAATCTGTAACCATAACATTTTTTATATAACTTCCTTTTCCGTACAATAATTTAAAAATAGCAGACCTTAAAAATCCTTCAATTTGCAGCTCTTGATTTTTTGCGGCAACAATTACATATATTCCGTTTGTTTCTATTCTATTGAATTTGTGAATATTAATCGTCCATTTAATAAAATCTATTAATCCTAAAATAATCAATGACCAAAAAATAAAATATGTAAAAAAATTCAACATAACAAGTCACCTCTTGCTATATTATATGTAAACCTATTTTTTTTGCTCCGTCCCCAAAATTGAATAAAAAAATAGCTAGGTACTAAAATTGTTTTACAATTTTCCCCCTAACTATTTATTAACCCCTCATTATTAAACTAATTTTAATATAGCAACTTCAGCTGCATCTCCTCTACGTTGTCCAAGTTTAACTATTTTTGTATAACCACCTTGTCTTCCAGCGTATTTTGGAGCTATTTCATTAAATAATTTTGCTGTTAAATCTACAGGATTTCCTTCTGCATCTTTAACTTTATTTAAGTTTTTGATCATGATTCTTCTAGCATTTAATCTTGAAGGCATGTCTTTTTGTCTTTTCTCTGTAGTTTCTTCTTTAACTACTTTTAAGAATTCTTTTCCATTTTTGCTTTTTACAAGCTCTGTAACTTTATTACCATTGCTATCAACTTTTGCTTTAACAACTTTTGTATCAACTGTTTCAAAGTTATCTTTTTCTCTAATTGCTAAAGCTATTAATTTTTCAGCTATTGGAGCAATTTCCTTTGCTCTCATTTCAGTTGTTTTTATTTGTCCGTGTAATAATAAGTCAGATACTTGTGTTTTAAGCATTGCTAATCTTATATCAGTTGTTTTTCCTAATTTTCTATTTGTAGCCACTTTAACAAGTCCTCCTTCTCTTAATCTTCTTCTCTAGCAAAGTCTAATCCTAAAGCATGTAACTTGTTTGTTACTTCATCTAGTGATTTCTTTCCTAAATTTCTAACTTTCATCATATCAGATTCAGTTTTATTTGCTAAATCTTCAACTGTAGCAATATTTGCTCTCTTTAAGCAGTTGAATGATCTTACAGATAATTCTAAGTCTTCTATTGACATTTCTAATACTTTTTCTTTCTTAGATTCTTCTTTTTCTACCAT
>CAMUZZ010000022.1 GCA_947165355.1 uncultured Clostridium sp. | reverse complement strand
TCATAATTTTTTAATATGCTCCTTATTGTTCACTTTTTTCACCTCATTTTATTTTTGTATAATAGAATTTATAAAATCCACCCATTTTTTTTCAATTACATCCTCTGAAAATCTATCAAGAGAATTAAATCCATTAAGTCCTATTTTAATTGATTCTTCGGGATTCGTTAAATAAAAATCTATCGCATCAGCTAATGCTTCAAAATCGCCACATGGAACTATCTTACCATTGTTCTCGGCTAATAATAATCTTGCCCCTCCAGGCCTACAATCTGTTGATACAACAGGTAGTCCTATAGACATCGCTTCCAGTATTACATTTGGTATTCCTTCATAATCAGATGTTAAAACAAGCATTCTAGCTCTTAATAAAGTATTGATAGGATCGTCTGTTATACCTTTATAAAACACATTGTCAGTTAATTCATACTGCTTTATCATCTCATTTATTACATTAGCAGTATTATTAAAATTCTTTCCATACAAAAGAACTTTTATATCCTTATATTTTTTCTTTAATATAGAGGTTGCTTTAACTAAAACATCTTGCCTTTTTTGCTTTATTTCCATTCTACCTAAAGAAAGAATGTATCCATCATTATTATTTATGTTCCACATTTTTGTTGTAGACTTTATGTACGGATTATGTATAACAATTCCATTTATTTTTGTTTTACTAAAATATTCTAAAGCACTATCAGTTTGGCAAACTAAACCGTCACATAAATTGTATAGTTTTAGCATGCTCTTTTTCTGTGTATTAGCATATGGATCAACTCTTTGTGATACGATAACTTTAATTTTGCATAATAGCTTCAACAAAACTAATGAATAAAAAGAGTGATCTCCAAAGTTTACTACTGCGTCAAACTTGTATTGTTTTTGAATTTTTTTAAGTGCTCTTGCAGAAGAAAATAATTCGATTATGTTTCTTCTGAAGAAACTTGCATTTTCTTTAATACAATTTAATGAAAGATATGTAACTTTACTATCAAGCTCATAGAAAGGTTTATTGTTTCCTAAATTGCAATAATACACATCATAGTATTTTGACATTGCATTTGCTAACCAAGTTAACATCTTTAATGAACCACCATGTCCGTTCATTCGTGTTAAGAATAATATTTTTTTCATCAAAATCCTCCTGAATTCTAACTACATCTTTGCGTAATCATCTCATAGAAATGTTTACGTCTCTTATCTATATTATTTTTACAATACTTTAACGATTTATTATAGTTGTTTATGCTTTCCGTACAACATTTATCCCAATTGTTTATTAGAGCAATTATTTTGTTTGCATATCCTGTTATATCATCATAGTTAACTAAAAAATCGTCTTCTAATAATTCTGGTATTCCATCTACGGGACTAGAAATACAAACTAATCCTTGTGACATAGCTTCTATTATAGTTCTTGGTAGACCTTCAGATTGTGTTGGAAAAACTAGAAAATGTGATTTTCTTAAGCTCTCTAGTATAACGGATTTTTCTTTAACCAAACCCTTGAATTCTACTCTTGTTTCCAAACTACATTCTTTAACTAAGTCTTCAAATTCTTTTCTTTTTTCTCCATCTCCAATAAAAGTTAATTCAACATTATAGCCCTTTTCAACAACAATTTTCATTGCCTTTATTAATACATCTTGTCCTTTTCTGTACGAATCCATATATCCAGTATGTATAATTCTAAACAATTGAGGCTTTTCTTCTTTTTTCCATTCTTGTTTATAGTACATATCCTCTTTTAAATCTATTGAAGAATACGACTCTGTAAAAAATCTCTTATTATTAGGCTCTTTAATTGCCATACATGGATACTCTTTTTGCAATATGCTTTCTGTAACATAAGAAACACCATTTGCACGTAAACACATTTTTTTAGCTCTCTTGTTGACCATTTTATTAAGTACTCTTTTAGCAATTCCATCACCATCAAACATTTTATCTGCTGCCATCATAAATTCAAGAGCAAGGGGTTTGTTTTGTTTGATTACCTCTTTGTATGTGAATAAAGAAATATGTGTAGGTGCTCTGTATATTGCACAATCACACTTTTTAATTTCTTGTTTAATAATATTTTTTAACTTAAAAATATTTAATAATAATCCTTTAGCCCCTTTGAAATCAGGCATTGGAACAAATTCTACATTTTTTCCACTTACCAAAAGTTTTTTATCTTCTATTTTTTCAATAATTTGAGTCCTTCCAGTTACAGTAATTGAATCAAAAACATTTAAATATCTTTGTAGATAACTGTAGTCTACAACTCTATCACACCAAACATTATTGTTTGCATCAAGGTAAAAGTGATTTTCTAAAACAACTAGTGCCTTCATTATCTTTTCCCTACTTTCATTCCTATAAATCTAGCGGCCATGTCGAATGGATACCTAAACAATAGTAAAAATCTTTTTTCTTGAAAAATTCTTTTAAGAATATATTTAGCCAAACTAGCTCCGCTTCCATTCGTACCATATTGATCAAGGTAACTATTTTGCTTAAAGAACTTTCCTGTTAGTTTATACCTATCGTATATTTCTTTTAGCGTAAATTTGTGAGAATGGTATACAACAGAATCAGAGCAATATTTAATTTTGTACCCATTCATTATTATTTTGTATGCAATATACATATCTTCGCTTATTGGAAGATTTTTGTTGTCATATCCATTTAATGATTTAAAAACTTTTGTATCTATTGCACTTGCAGCATCACTAAAGAAAAAAGTTTTTAATCCATATTTTTCTATATCTTCCTTTGACTTTATAATGTCATTATCAGGATAATTGCATTCTCTAGTATACTTTTCCAAATTGTTGTACTTTGTTAACTGTCTTGAATAAGCAGCAACTATCTCTTTATCGTCAATATCCTTTACTAAGTTGTATAGCCATAGCTCATCTTCAATTACTACGTCTTGAGTTATAAACACAACAACGTCAGCATCGCTTAGCATTGCTTCTTTTTCACGTGTTAAACTATGTGAAAACTCTTCTCTTTTTATTTTTCTATAATTAATTTTGTTATTAACTAAATATTCCTCTGTATTATCTTTTCCCTCAGTTAATACATATTTAAAATTTTTAATTTCTACATTTTTTTGTTTTAATAAAGAATTGTGTAATCCTTCTATGTATTCTGATGCATTATATAAAGGACATACAATATCTACACTTTTGGTAGCCACTAATTTCACCTACTTATTTTTATAATATTCTTTATACCACTCTGCAAACTTTCTTAAACCTTCTCTTAATGATGTGTTTGGTTTGAATCCATAATCTCTTTCAAGTGGTGTTGTATCTGCATATGTTACTGGTACATCTCCTGGTTGCATTGCCACAAGCTCTTTATGAGCTTCAAAGTCGTAATCTTCTGGAAGCACACCAGCTCTTACAAGCTCTTCTTGTAAAATATTTACAAAATCTAGTAAGTTTTCTGGATTTGAATTTCCAATGTTATATACTGCATAAGGTGGTATTGGTAATCCATCTTCTCCATTCTTTTTCTCTGGAGCTCCTTGCATTACTCTTAATACGCCTTCAACTATGTCGTCTACATAAGTGAAATCTCTTTTACAATTTCCAAAGTTAAATATTTTTATTTTTTCCCCTTTTATTAACTTATTTGTAAAACCAAAATATGCCATATCTGGACGTCCTGCAGGACCATAAACCGTAAAGAATCTTAACCCAGTAGATGGTATGTTATATAGTTTAGAATATGAATGAGCTAATAATTCATTTGATTTTTTTGTAGCTGCATATAAGCTTACTGGATTATCTACCTTGTCGTCTGTACTGAATGGAACTTTTTTATTTCCTCCGTATACAGAGCTTGATGATGCATAAACTAAATGCTCTACAGGATTATTTCTACAAGCTTCTAGAATATTATAGAATCCAATTAAATTAGCTTCTATATATGCTCCAGGATTTGTAATGCTATATCTTACACCTGCTTGAGCTGCTAAGTTAACAACTACATCAAATTTATTCTCTTCGAATAAAGAATCTATTAGGTTTTTATCAGCTAAGTTTCCCTTAACAAACTTAAAATTTGAATATGTTTCTAATTCTTTTAATCTATATTCTTTTAAACTAACATCATAATAATCATTCATGCTATCAAAACCAACTACTGTTGAATTTGGAAATTCTTTTAAAACTCTTTTAGCTAAGTTTGAACCAATAAATCCAGCAGCACCAGTTATTAATATTTTTTTATTTTCTAAGCTAACCTTTTCCATGTATATATCTCCTAACTCTATAACATTAAATATATAGGAATATATTTTGCTCTATATTTTTAAGCACTTTTATACATTCCTATATACTCTTAATTTACATATTAATTTATTTTGCACCATTGCCTGATAAAACTGCTTTAACTGTAAGATAAATGCATTTTATATCTAAAAACAAACTGCAATTTTTACAATAATAATATTCTAGCTCTAACCTTTTATCGTAGTCTGTATCACTTCTGCCGTTAGCTGCCCACCATCCAGAAATTCCAGGTCTAACGCATTCATATATTTGATGATTTCCTTTGTGAGCATCTAGTTCACCTTCTACTAGTGGTCTTGGACCAATAAAAGACATATCTCCTTTAAAAACATTAAGCAACTGTGGCAATTCATCAATTGAAGTTTTTCTTATAAATTTACCTATTTTGGTAATTCTAGGATCGTTTTCTAACTTTTGATTAGCATCCCATTCCTTCTTATATTTTGGATCCTTTAGTAGCTCTTTTAGTACTTCATCTGCATTGTGAACCATACTTCTAAATTTATAAATATAAATAAATTTACCATTTTTACCTATTCTTTTTTGTTTATAAATAATAGATTTTGTATCTTTAGCTACTAAATAGCAAACTTTTGTGAATAAAACAACTGGTATAAGAAATATTAAACCAATAAGTGAAAAAATAATATCGAAAGTTCTTTTAACTATGCTATATGTATCCTTCTTTACATGATATCTTATAATCTGCAACATTCTAAAAGATCTTGAACTTTTGGCTAATGTTTGCATATTGCTTTGAGATATTGTTTTAGAATTATTCACTTGGTTTAAGTCGTCTATATCTGTTGCCAATTTATCCATAAATACTCCTCCAAACTTATAAAAATTTAACATCCTTTTAATGCCTATTTTCCGCACTTATTCATACATTTTTGTATCGTTTAAATATATGAATTCCGAATGGTATTATTCTATCATAAATCATGTATCACTTCAAGGTTTTTTTTACAATTTTGTCGATTTATGGAAACAATTATTAAAACAGCAAAAGACCAGCACTATATCCTAGTGCTGGTCTTACTTAAATTGCTGTTCCTCTGTAGGGGTCAAAACCTCTTCTTATTGTGTCATGTTTTGTTTTTGGATCGAGTTTCATAATGAACTCGTACAGAAACACGCTGATAACGAAATTAGAAATGTGTGTCATTGAACCCTTAGGAACATCAGGGGTGAGGTCTCTAAAGCATATGTCCTCTTTCTCGCATGTCATCAAAAACGAAAAGTCCGCTAATGTCGAGTCTTTGTGGAAGTAATCTACCTTAAACTGGCGATTAACTTTAATAGGTGAAAACACCAAGCAATCTACCAATTTCCCATCGTCAACAACTTCAATGGCTCCTATACGCGGCGGTTTATTAAACATTCTGCGCATAACAGCTTCAGTTGCATTCTTTTCGATTACAGTCTTCAAGTACTCGAACTCTGATACATCGATTGTTACGAATGTGCCATTTAAACTCAGATTTTTGGGTTTCCGAGCTTTTACATTGTAAAATGGCTTCATAGGGAAATCCCCCTTTCATTAAGATGCATGTATTATATAATATTTTGTAATTTATGTCAACTACTACACCGTATATAGTAACGCATAAAAAAATATAAGTAGTATCTATTTTACTACCTATATTCTTTTAAGTTCTATTTTCTTTTTTACTCTCCTCTATATCTTTTTGATTGAGTTTCAAAAAATATAGCAAGTATTAGTCCAACAGTAATAAAAATAAATCCTGAAATCATTACGTATTGAGTAACCTGTCTAAATAGTCTTATAACAAAATCTGAAAAAGGTCTGTTTAGTACTAGCACATTGCTTATGGCAATGTTTATTTCTGAAAAGAATTTTACTGCTGTAAACATTATACCTGTTGCTAAAAATGCTGTTGATATTGCAGGTCTGTATAACTTAAATATTATAAATCCTATGGCTAAACCTATAGCTGCAACAATAGCTATAGCTATCCAAATATCTTTTTTAGCTTTTACAGCATATTTACTTATTTCTTTTACAGTTTGTGCATCGTACACAACATTCTTTTCATATTTTTGTTTTATTGAATCTTTAAATTGATCTATACCTTTTTGTGTTTCATCGCTTACTACATAATCGTTTTCAGTTACAAAGCTTTCAATATTTTCATCTAGCTTCTTTTCAATTTCATCAGTTGAAACTTTTAGCTCTGCTCCATCAAAAATTACATCAATTACATTACTTATATCTGTTTGAGATTCTTGTCTTATAAAATCTTTATTTAAAATGCTCTCATCAAATCCAGATTGAAGTATGTAATCTTTTGTTGAATCTACTATTATATCTGAAATTCTGTATGCATAATCAACTTGATGTAACTGCTTTCTTACGTTGTTTTTATTTAAAATTGTTACATTTAGAACTACAAGTAAGAAAAGAGCTGATACTAATACAGTTAATAAAATTGATAATACATACGCAGTTATTTTTTTAAATTTATCCATACTATCCCTTCCTTACTTATATTCTCTTTTTGCATAAACAACAAATCTATCTACCTTATGACCAATCCCATTAACCGGATAGCAAGTATATAGCATAAGTATTTCTTCATCCTTTTGAACTGGTAGCTCTTCTGGATTATACATATTTACTATTTTTGTATAATCTACTTTATATGTAAAAGTACCATATGTAGTTTCTATTTGAATTTCGTCACCCTCTTGTACTTCAGGTAATCTATATAAGAAAGGTTTTGTATTATGACCCATGCATATTATAGAGCCGCCCTCACCAGGAAAATATGAACCACTTGTATGGCCAATTCCTTTACTTAAAATTGATAATTTATCTCCATAATATAATGGTAAGTTAACTCCAATTGAATCTATTTTAATGTTTGCATATCTTGTACCATATGCTGGTATTTGATCTAAAGTTTGCTTTTTTTCATCAAACTTAATTTGTGGAACTACATCTGAATTTGTAGTAATTGAAACCATATCTATTAAGTCAATTGCCTGACTTATTTGTTTACCAAATAATGACCTAATAGTATAAATAAGCCCAATAGCAATAATAGAAGCAGTTATTATTGACACAATAATTGCTTCTATTATCATCCATTTATGTTTTTTATTTTTAAGCATTAACTGCTGCTATTTTCTTTCTAGCTACAACTAACATAACACCGGCAACTAGTGTTACTCCTGCTAATACAAAATATCCATAGTTTGTAGAACCAGTTTGAACTAATTCAACTCCCCAGTAGTAAGAATCGATTTGTTTTCCATCTTCGAAAACATCTAATCTCTCTTCTGAAGCATCATATGATACTGTTAATCCTAATACTTTTGCAGCTTCTTGAGCATATGAAAGTAATTGTTGTTTTTTCTCCTTTGTCTTTAATTGACTTGGATTTTTAGCTCCATTTGCATTCATAAAAGCTATTGCTTTGTCAGCAATTTCTTTTACCTTTGTTGCTTGCTCATCAGAAACTTCATGATTTGCAAAGTATTTTTCTATTTTAACTTTGTCTGTATCTCTGACTATAATTTTTGTTCCATTAAAATCTTTTGCAGATAATGCATATGCTTTTAATTCATCTGCAGTTGTTGCTTTAGCTGTATTTGTGAACATTACTAATGCAACTAATGCAATAGCTAACGCTACTATTCTTTTACTAATTTTTTTCATCATAATAAATCTTCCTTTCATTACTTTAGTTTATTTTTTCCTCTTATATTTTCGCATTATAACATCTTTTTATTTTCCTGGCAATGCTTTTTGAGAAATTTTTTCAAAAAAATTTAGTTTGTCATTTTATGTAAAATATGCTATAATATGGGCATGACAAATGTTGTCATTCGCCCTCCCATTTTTATGGGACAACAGAAAGGAGTTCAAATGAGCACTTCTGAAATTAAAGCGTATATTTATGCGCGACTAACAAAAACTAACATTTCACTTAGCGAAAGCTACGACACATGGCGGTTCCGTATGAACGAACAGAGCTGTATTTGCTGGACGTATTCCGAAAATAAAAACAGTGCATGCGTCTACGCATATCTGTCTACAAGAGATATCGAATATCTCATTCGGAATTTTAACGTAACTCGCAATACAGTAGCACAAGCATTTAAAGAAGTAGTATTCTTTACTGTATGCTCTAAAGATTCTCATTACGAGATTCCTAAGCGTGCAGGCACTGCATACCTCTGCAATCAGATGAAATATGCAAAGCTTGTTACAGTAGACGACTTTAATGTTATTTCGGTTCCGTTCAAAAGCAAACCGCTCCACTGCTTTGGCAAGTGGGTCGATTTAAAGTAAATGTTAGCTGCTCTCAAGAGCCCACCTCTGTATGGGGTAAGAAGTTCCTTGCTATACCTTACGGTAAAACAAGGAACTTCTATTTTTTATATTCTTCTTATATTATATGTATTTCTACCATTATATATTTATACAAGTACTAACCTGCTGTTACAATTCCACATGCACCAAGTAATAGTACCAGTATTCCCAAAGCAATTCTGTATAAACCAAATACTTTAAAGTTATGCTTTCTAATATAGTTAATTAAGAATCTTATTACAAATATTGATACAACAAATGCTGAAATCATTCCAAGTATTAATACAAAGAATTCTACAACCGTAAATCCAATACCAAATTTTACTACTTTAAGTAAGCTTGCTCCAAACATAACTGGTATAGCAAGGTAAAATGTATACTCGGCAGCTACTGTTCTTGAGATTCCTATTAGCAACGCGCCAATAATTGTTGCTCCTGATCTTGAAACTCCAGGAAATATTGCTGCTAATAATTGAAATGCTCCTATTATTAATGCATCCTTATATGTTATTTCTGCTATTGTTTTAATTCTAGATTTCTTTCCCTTATTCCAGTTTTCTATAACAATAAAAGCAACACCAAATACTATTAATGCTATAGCAACGCTTATTGGATTATAAAACATTGCCTCAAATTGATCATCAAATAGTAATCCTATTACTGCAGCTGGAACGCAAGAAACCATTATCTTGCCCCATAAATTCATTTTATCTTTGTCAAAGTACGATAATATTCCTTTTTTAGACATCGCATTTTTTCCATTTTTTGTTATAGGCCATATCTTTTTAAAATATATTAAAAGTACCGCCAAAATGGCTCCAAGTTGTATTACAACCTCAAACATTTCAAAAAATCCGTCTGAAACATTTTTAAACTTTAAAAAATTTTCTAACAGAATTAAATGTCCTGTACTACTTACTGGCAACCATTCGGTAATACCTTCTATTATACCGAAAATAATTGCTTTAATTATATCCATTTTTATTCCTCCATTTTGTTACTAAATAATTGCTTCAATTACTGATAATAATATTACTACCATTACCGTAAAAATAGAACCAAAGTTTATAAATAATTTTTTTCTATCATATTTAGATTCATTTGGAATATTTTGTTTGCGAGTTGCCAATCTTATTGGCAAGTAAATAACTGTAAATAATATAGATGCAAGAATAAATACTAATATTCCAAAAATTGGAATTATTAACTCGTATTGCATTAGTAACGTTAGTATAACTGCTATACTATTTAACATTATATGTAACAAGATTGTGTATTTTATGTTGTTCGTTTTAACCAATGTATATCCAAGAACCAAACCACAAGCTATTGTAAATGGAATTTGGTTTATGTTTCCATGAAATAGTCCAAATGCCAACGCTGTATATATGATAGCCGTTTTATCTCCATACACCCTTAAACGCTTCATTAAAGTGCCTCTCATCATTAGCTCTTCGAATATTGGAGCTAAAACAACAGCAAATATGATATTAGCAACAGGATTTGAATTTTGAACTAACTCAGTAACACTATTATCTACAATGTGCCCTGTTAATGCTTGTATTATCATTAAAATAATTTGAGTTACAAAGTTAACAAATTGCGTTGCACCAACCATTACAACAAATATTATTAAAAATTTACCAATTCCTAATTTTTTCTTTTCTTGTGGCTCTGCAACTTCTACCTTACGAAGTAAAAGCTTAAGCATTGGAAATCCTACTCCGTATAAAGAAACAGCATTAATAACGTACAATATTATATATTTGTTGCTGTCATTTAATATATTCATCTTTCCAACAATAAAAGACAATAAAATTGAAACAGCATACGCTGAAATTAATAATATACCATCCGAAAGACCTAACTTTCTTTTTTGTTTCATTAATTCTTTTTCCATTTGAACCCCTCACACATTTTATTCTTTAGATTATTTATTCGTGTATATTATATAACAAATTATTTAACTTTTACAAACTTATTTTTACCAAATTGTATAATTGCCTCTGCACTTAGGTTTACATCAGCATTTATATCACTAACTGTTTCAGAGTTAACTTTTACACCATTTCCTTGAATCATTCTTTTTGCTTCACCCTTTGAATTTGCAAAACCAACTTTTACTAGAACATCCACTAATTTCATTTCTGTAGCTTCTGAGCTTAATACAACTTCTTTTACATCTTCAGGAACTCCACCTTTTGCAACTTGAGCGTATCTTTCTTCTGCTGTTTTTACAAATTCTTCTCCATGATACATTGTTACTATAGTTCTTGCATATAATCTGTGAGCTTCAATTATATCATCATTTATTAATTTTTGAGCCTCAGCTAAATCAAGGTCTGTTGTTAATTTGAAGAAATCGAATAAAGTATCATCTTGAATTTTCATTGCTTTTTCGTACATTGATTCTGGTGCTTCATCAATTCCAATATAGTTTCCAAGTGATTTACTCATTTTTTCTTTTCCATCTAATCCAACTAGTAATGGGAATGTTATAACAACTTGTGGCTCTTGATCATAATTTCTTTGTAGCTCTCTTCCAACTAATAAATTGAAAGTTTGATCTGTTCCACCTATTTCAATATCTGCATGTAAAGCAACCGAATCGTATCCTTGCATTAGTGGGTAAAACATTTCGTGCATGCTAAGAGGTAAATTGTTTTCATATCTGTTTTTAAAATCATCTCTTTCTAGCATACGAGCAACAGTGTATTTACTTGCAAGCTCTAAAACATCCTTTAAATTTAATTTGCTAAGCCATTCCGAATTGAATGTTATTCTTGTTTTCTCCGGATCTAGTATTTTAGTAACTTGTTTAAAGTATGATTCACCTGCTGAATGAGCTTGTTCGTATGATAATGCCGGTCTTGTTTTACTTTTTCCACTTGGGTCACCAATCATTGCTGTGTAATCACCAATAATGAAAACAACCTCGTGTCCCATATCTTGAAACTCTCTTAATGCTCTTAAAACAACAGTATGTCCTAGGTGTAAATCTGGTCTACTTGGGTCTGCTCCTAATTTTATTGTAAGTTTTTTACCAGATTTTAGTTTCTTTTCTAAGTCTTCCTCTGAAATAATTTGCACGGCCTTTCTTCTAATTGATTGTAATTCGTTCATAATAATCCTCCTTTAATTTTAGGGACGGAGCAAAAAATTTAAGTGGTAAAGTTTTTGTTTTAAATTAATACTACAGTTTTTATGGAAACTTTAATTTTTTGCTCCGTCCCCAAAATTTAAATCAAAAAAGAGCTATTCGCCTTACTTAAAGGACGAATTAGCTCCGTGGTACCACCTTTATTCGCAAAATAAATTTGCCTTATTTAGATTTTCGTAATCTTTAACGTAACTACTATAAGAATTGTAATTCGTGTTTTATACTGTAGCAACTTGCACCAACCATTGCCTCTCTTAAACTTAAGTATAAAGCCCTACTGCTTATTCCTTTTAACATAGTTATTTTTATTGGTTAATATGTTAACATTTTTATTATTATCTGTCAATAATAATTATTAAATTGTAGTTATGTTTTCTATATCCTCTAAATAAATTTGTCGAAAAATAGTATGCGACTTACCTTTTAAAATCTCGATATCACTTGACTTTACATAAAAGATGCTGTATAATAAGATTTATCACTATAAGTGATTACTACTAATCTTACTACTAGAAAGGAGAGGTCAATATGAGTAATACCCATGTTGAACTCGTGGAAGCCGCTACTAAGGCTGCCACACAAAACGGGCTGAAAGTCAGCCAAAATGGCAGATGTGTGTTCTTGGCAAACACAAAGAAAGACCGGTCAGGTCTAACATCAGCCGCGCTCACATTAAGTGAGCAGGGATTTCTAGTTCGGGCATTCAAAAACTGCAATTTTGTGCAGGTGCTCGAAGCTCCGGAAGATTCAGCAAACAGCTCAATTCGCATTCAGCGAACTGAAACCGATGCAGAGCTTCTCGGAAGAGTTTTTTCTCAGTTTAACGTAACCTTTTCTTCGGAAGGGTTCGCTTTTCTGACAAAGAACTCAAAACAAACCCGCCGCGATCTTTCTGATGCGGCAGAAGCACTTAGTGCGAGAGGATATGTAGTACGATATTTCGAAGGTTCGAACTTCATCCGCGTTAAACTTACCGCTGAGATGGATGAAGTGGCTCACGACATCTACGTACTGTTCCAGAGCAGCAAGCCTGCTATGGAAGCCACTGGCACAGCCTAACAAAAAAGGGACAACGTGTTCAATCACGCTGTCCCTTTTCTTGCTCTATGTATATTTAAGTTGATTTATAAAATCTTAATCATTTCTCCCATATCTTTTCCTTGCACCTTTGGAATATTGATTATTTCGAATTTAGATACTTTATCTCCAAATTGTATTTCTATAACATCACCAACTTTAACTTCATAGCTTGGCTTTACAACCTTACCATTTACAGAAACTCTACCGTTGTCTGCCGCTTCGTTTGCAACTGTTCTTCTTTTGATTACCTTCGATATTTTTAAAAACTTGTCCAACCTCATCGCGTTCCTCTTTCTATTTTTTTGTTTTTAATCAAATTGTTTTTTTTATTATAAAACTTAAATATTGTTTTATGGAAACTTGATTTTTTTGCTCCGTCCCCAAAATTAAAGTTCTATCTTCTTGTTTAAGTATACCGAATAAATATACTTCTTGGCAACCTTTTTATTCATAGATTGCTCTGTAGCTCTTTGATATATTTCTAGCTGCTTTTTATACTTATCAATAAGCTCTTGTTCATTACCTTGCTCTACGTAGTCTGTTTTATAATCTACTAAAACTATTTCTCCATTCTTATTTATATAGTATAAATCTATTATACCCTGTACTAATATGTCATCGTCTGATGCACCTTCGTACATCTCGCTTGCCTTTACATTTAAATAAAATGGTTGTTCCTTATATACAGTTATTGCATTTTTTAAATCTTGCCATAAGTCCGATTTTGTATATTGCAATAATTTATTTACGTTAATACTATCCGCTTCTAGCTTGGTTATTAACTCTCTAGATACCATATCATTTATCATATTAGTAATATCTTGCTTTTCGTAATTACGCGTATGATCCATTTTTTGAAAGCATAAATGCATTAGCGTTCCTTTTTGTGCTCCTGTTAGCTCTTGTGTTTCGTTTAAGAACTTTGGCTTTGCTAGTACTGTTTCCGTTTTCTCTTCTTCAGATGGCTCTTCTAATTTAACTATAGCTTGCTCCATACTTGCTTCTTTCAACTTGGTTACTGATGTTTTCGTTTGCATTGTTACAGAGCTCATGAACCCATATGTCCATGTTAGCTCTTTTTTGATGTTTGCAATATCTTCATCCTTTATTTTTTTGCATTCATCTTCTATTTTATCCATAAAACTAATTGAATCATTATTGCATTTATTCTCTTCAAATTGCTTTAACAAATCTTGCTTTTTGTATATATTTAAATCTATATATGATTTAGCAGTATTTCCATTATTTAAATATACCAGCGTAATCCAATCTAAATAGGTTTTATATCTTTTAAGAATGGCCTCACTTATTTTTTTATTTCCGTTACTATATATATCAAGCAAGTTTTGCTTATCTTTCATTTGCTTATCAGCATCTTTACATATTCCTGTTATAATTAATTTTTCTTTTGCTCTTGTTAATGCAACATACAAAACTCTCATCTCTTCAGATAATGATTCTACCTTAGATTTTATTTTAATAGCCTCTTTAGCAAGAGTGTTATATTCAATTGCTCTTTCACTGTCTATAAATTTAGGACCTATTCCAATATCTTGATCTAATAGAATTGTTTTATTTAAGTCTTGCATGTTAAATTGTTTACCTGTTCCACTTAAGAACACAACAGGAAACTCTAGACCTTTACTTTTATGAATGCTCATTATACGAATTACATTTTCGTTTTCACCAATTAGCTTTGCTGATGATAAATCTCCGCTACTTGTATGAAGTTTGTCCATAAAGTTTATAAAATTAAATAATCCCTTAAAACTTGCCGATTCGTATTGCTTTGCCCTCTCGAATAACATTTTTAAATTTGCTTGTCTTAATGCACCATTTTGCATAAGCGATACATAGTTGTAAAACCCAGTATCCAAGTAAATTTGCCAAATTAGTTCATCTAATGGCATATATTTTTCTTCTTCTTTCCATTTGCTTATGCTACCAAGGAATATATCTATTTTGTTTCTAATCTTTTCGTCGCCATCATATTCTTTTAAAGAATTGTAGAATGGCTGATTTTTATTGCCTACTCGTATTTCAACTAATTCGTTGTCTGTAAATCCACCAATACTTGACCTAAGAACAGTTATTAAAGGAATATCTTGTAATGGATTATCTATAATTTTTAGTACGGACATCATAATTTGTATTTCCATTGTTCCTAAGTACTCTGATGAAACATCACTAAATACTGGAAAACCAAGCTTTGCAATTTCATTTTCGTATATTGGAGCAGAAACAGAAGTTGCTCTTAATAACACTACTATATCTTTGTATGTTATTGCTCTATAATTTTTCATTTTTTTATCAAATACTTTATAATCGCTATTTAATAAATCTTTTATTTTATTTGCAACGAATCGAGCCTCTAACACAACATCTTCAATACGCTCTGTAGAAGATGTTGATTCATCATCTTCTTCATCGCCTTTAAATACGTTTATTTCTGGCTCCTTTAAATCTATTATGCATAAATCTGTTTTGCCTGCATAGTTTTTTATATCACTGTCTTCAGGATCTTTATAATCAGCTCCCAAATTTAAAAACTCGGTTGTATCGTACTTAATGTCACCTAGCTCTTTACTCATTATATCTTCAAAAATCATGTTGGTTACATCTAATATATTTGATCTACTTCTGAAGTTTTTGAACAACTGAATTTTTTCTCCTGGAGAAATGTTTTCTTCTTTTGTTTTGTATTTTTCGTATTTGTCTATAAATAGTTCAGGACGAGCTTGTCTAAATTTGTATATACTTTGCTTTACGTCACCAACCATAAAAATGTTGTTTCCCCTAGAAATACTTGTTAGTATATACTCTTGAACCAAGTTACTATCTTGATACTCATCTATAGCAATTTCTTCGTATTTATCTTTGTATTTTTTAGCTATATCTGTTTCTGTTATTTTGCCATCTTCATTTTTTAGTAATATTTTTAAAGCAAAATGCTCTATATCGTTAAAATCAACAATATTTCTTTCTTTTTTGCATGCTGCAAATTTTTCTGAAAAGTTTAGCACTAAGTCCTGTATAGATTTTAGTATTTCATACATAGAGTATATGTTCTC
>CAMUZZ010000021.1 GCA_947165355.1 uncultured Clostridium sp. | reverse complement strand
TTTTCCCTTTGCCATAAGTCCAGCAATTATTAAAGCTGCTCCGCCTCTTAGGTCCGTGCATGTAATATTAGAGCTATGAAGTTTTCTGCATCCTTTGATAATTGCAGTTTTTCCTTCTATAGTTATATTTGCTCCCATCTTTTGTAATTCTGACAAAAATTTATATCTACTTTCAAAAATATTTTCAATTACAATAGATGTTCCATCTGCCTTTGTAAGCATCGCTGAGAATATTTGTTGCATATCTGTTGGAAAACCAGGATATGGCATTGTTCTTAATAAAGTACACTTTAGTTTTTTAGGTGCTTGCAAATGTACACTGTTTTTTTCTGTATCTACTGCACATCCACATTCCTCTAATTTATTAATAATTGTACTTAAATGATTGATATTTACATTTTTAATTGTAATATTTCCAGCCGTTCCAGCTGCAGCACATAAAAAAGTACCTGCTTCAATTCGATCTGGCATAATGTTATAGTTCGTGCTCCAAATTTTTTTAACTCCATTAATTGTTATGCATTTAGTTCCTTCTCCACAAATTTTTGCACCCATTTTTTTAAGATAATTTACTAAATCTGTAATTTCAGGTTCCATAGCAGCATTGTTAATAACGGTTGTTCCGTCTGCTAAAACTGCCGCCAATATTATATTCTCTGTAGCACCAACACTAGGAAAATCTAAGTCTATTTTCGCTCCATGTATTCTATTCGCTTTACACTTAATAAATCCTGCTTCTTCTATAACATCAATTCCCATTTTTTTGAACGCTTTTATATGTAAATCTATTGGTCTTGCGCCAATATCACATCCTCCAGGATATGAAAAAGTAACCTCGTTAAACCTTCCAAGTATAGCTCCTGCAAGAATTACAGTTGATCTCATCTCTTTCATTAAATGCTCTGGGATTTTTGTTTTAGTTACATTCCTTGAATTAATCTCTATTTTATCACCTTTTCTCTTAATGTTGCAACCTAAAATTTTTAATATTTCTAAAGTTATTTTGGTATCATTTATATGTGGTACGTTATACAGTCTATTTGATGCACCATTTAAAATACTGGCTGCTAATATAGGTAACGAAGCATTTTTTGAACCACTAATTTTTACAGTTCCTTCAAGCTTTTTTCCTCCATCAATTATGTATGATTTCATACAATCACTCCTTTTGTATGCATTATTATATATATTATGTTGCCTACAAAAAGGTGTGAGAATTTCACTATCAATTCACAATTTGGACAAAATTCACTGTTATATTATAGTTAATGTTAGTAACAAATATTACTCCAGTTACTAGCAAACAACATCCCCTTTTATTTTCAGAAAGAAAGTGCTTTTAAAAAGCACTTTTTTCGTTTTTATATTACAAAAAAAAGGCGAAAAGTCCCTATCTTTTCGCCTTTAATTTTATATTATTTTCTCTTTTTTATTATCGTAAATTTTTTCTTCTTTTTTATAGAAGGATCAACTTTATATTTTTCCAATATTTGCTCTAAATCTTTAGAATCATTTGAAAACTTATCTATATTTTCAATATACTCTTTGCTCTTGTATTTCTTGTGCATAAGGTTAATTGATTCCAAAATATCATCAAATTGTTCGTTCATTTTATATCCTCTTCTATGTAGTTAAATTATATGTTTTCTAAAGCTTCTTTTAGTTTTTTAACTTCATCTTCAGTTAAAGTTATACCTTTACCCATTCTTGTATGATCCTCATTCCAATCACGTAAATCATACTTTGGAGCATAATCATTCCATTTAACTAAATTAATTTCTTTTTTCCATCCTTTATCTGACTCAGATAAAACTCCTATTTTTTTAACAATTTCATATTTTAGTTCAGCCATAAATCCCAACCTCCACTCTTCTTTTCAGTCAGCTACATTATAATAAAAAATATGTAATTTGTCTATATTTGAAAAGAAAAAATGATGAAATTTTTATTTTTAACTAATTAAATGTATTGTTTTGTTTAACTCATCTAATGCTCTATCTGCAAGTCTTTCATATCGAACTTTTTTATCTTTAATATTATCATCTAGCTTAGGTAAAATTCCAAAGTTTGCATTCATTGGTTGAAAATCCTTGTTCTCGGTTGAAATATAATCTGCCAATGCACCAATCATAGTGTAATTACTAAATACACATTTTCTATCATCATTCTTAAACATATTAACAGCATTTAAAGCTGCAATCATTCCAGACGATATAGATTCTACGTATCCTTCTACCCCAGTAATTTGTCCAGCAAAAAAAACATTTTTATTTTGCTTAAAGTTATATGTATTATCCAATAATTTAGGAGAATTTATGTATGTATTTCTATGCATCACACCATACTTTAGAAAATCGGCATTTTGAAGTCCTGGTATTAATTTAAACACTCTACTTTGCTCTCCAAATTTTAAATTTGTTTGGAAACCAACCATATTATAAATTGACCCCTCTTTATTATCTTGACGCAACTGAACCACTGCATATGGTCTAAAACCTGTTCGTGGATCCGTAAATCCAACTGGTTTTAATGGACCAAATCTTAAAGTATCTTTTCCTCTTTTTGCCATAATTTCAATAGGCATGCATCCTTCAAAAATATCTCTTTTCTCAAATTGATGCAATTCAACTACTTCAGCACTAACTAATTCATTACAAAATAATTCGTATTCTTCCTTATTCATTGGTAGATTAATATAATCAGCTTCTTTTATTTCTTTTATTCGTTCCATCCAATCAGATATTTCTTCGTCTCTTGCCCTTTCCTGCGAATATCTATCTCCCCAAAAAGCAATATTCATATCTATTGAGTCTCTTGAAATAATTGGAGCAGCAGCATCATAAAAATGTAAATCATCTTGACCTGTAAGCTCTATAATCTCTTTAGATAATGCATCAGAAGTTAAAGGTCCTGTTGCAATAATAACAATTCCATCATTAATTAAATTTTTAAGATGTATACTGTTACCAATTTCTTCATTTATTACTTCAATATTGTCCATTGATTTAATAGCCTCAGTAACTTCATTAGAAAACTTTTCTCTATCAACAGCAAGAGCCTGTCCTGCAGGAACTGCTGTTTTATCAGCAATATCTATAAGTAATGAATTAAGAGCTCTAAGTTCCTCTTTTAAAAGACCACAGGCATTTGTGTGTAAATTTGATTTAAAAGAATTACTACACACAATTTCTGCTAAGCTTTCACTTGAATGAGCCGGTGTATATTTAGCAGGCTTCATTTCATAAAGTTTAACTTTTATACCGGCCTTTGCTATTTGATAAGCCGCTTCCGAACCAGCTAATCCTCCACCAATAACAGTAATAAAATCCTTTGCCATATATGTCTCCTCCTGTTTTCTATAAAAAATAATATCAAATAAATGTAGGGACCGACAAGTCTTAATTCATCACGGTCCCCATTAATTCATTCGTTTATTTAAATAGATCTATTATTTCATCCTTAGAAAGTTTACTAATAAACGTTTCATTTGTTGATAACATATTATCAACAAGTTTTGCTTTTCTCTGTTGTAATTCATATATTTTTTCTTCAATTGAATTATTAGTTATTAGCTTATACACTTGAACATTTCTTTTTTGTCCTATACGGTATGTTCTATCTGTTGCTTGATTTTCAGCAGAAATGTTCCACCATGGATCATAATGAATAACCATATCAGCTCCAATTAAGTTAAGACCAGTACCTCCAGCTTTTAATGAAATTAAGAAAACTTTCACATCGTTATTATCATTAAATTCCTCAACAAGCTCAATTCTATCACTTACCTTTGTTTGACCTGTAAGCTTAAAATACTTTATTCCCTCTTTTTTTAGCTCGGGTTCAATAATATCAAACATAGAAGTATATCCAGAAAATAATAATATTTTATGATTTGATTGAACAGCATCTTTAAGAATTTCCATACACTGATTTAATTTTCCACTTTCACCTTCATAATTATTTATGAACAATTTTGGATGACAACATATCTGTCTTAATCTCATAAGTAAAGCTAAAATCTTCATTTGATTCTTTTCGAATCCAGTTAGTAATAATTCGTTTTCTACTTCTTCTCGAGCTTGCGCCATATATGAAAGGTATATTTTTTGTTGTTCATCATCCATTTCACTGTTTAGCACGGTCACGGTTTTTTCTGGTAACTCAGTTAAAACTTCTTCTTTAACCCTACGAAGAATGAATGGTTCTATAAGCATTTTTAATTTTTGTGTTTTAAAAGAATCCTCTTCTTTTATAATTGGTGTTTCAAAGCTCTCTTTAAACTTCTTATATCCATACAAATATCCTGGCATAGAAAAATCAAATATTGACCATAGCTCAGCCAATGAATTTTCAATTGGAGTACCTGTTAAAGCAAATCTTGTTTTAGCTTTAATTTTCTTTATTGCTTTAAAATTTTGTGTATTATTGTTTTTAATATACTGTGCTTCATCTGCAATAACAAACTTAAACTCATAGTTCATTTCTTCGTATACTTCAATGTCTCTTTTTAATAAATCATATGAAGTAATAATAATGTTATAGTTTTCGCAGTTCTTTATTTTCTTTGCTCTTTCTTCTGCGTTTCCAGAAATAACTTCAGCCGTTAAATCTGGTGCAAACTTGCATATTTCATTATACCAGTTTAGAGCAAGCGAACTTGGACAAATAACTATACTAGTCTTTTTATCTTCCATTTTTGCATTCATATTGTAATCTAAAATTAATGCAATAATTTGAATGGTTTTACCAAGACCCATATCATCAGCTAGAATTCCACCTAAGCCATATGTATCTAACGTTTTCAACCACTTATATCCAACTTCTTGATATCTTCTTAAGCTAGCATTCAATTTACTTGGAACTTTTATATAGTCCTCATTTGCATTTTGAATATCATTTACTAAACTTCTATATTCATTATCTCTGTACACGTTCATACTGGTATTTTTTAATATTCTGTCTAAATACAAACTTCTATAAACAGGTAAGTCTAGTTCACCATTTACCATGGTTTCATAGTTAAGCATTCCATCTATGTTTAGTTTATCTAAAAAATTTAATGCTTCGTTCTCTTCAAGATTAATAAAGCTTCCATCCTTTAGTTTGTAGTATTTTTTTCTAAGCTTATACTTTTCCATAATATCAGCAATCTCAGAAGGAGAAAAATTGAAATCACTTAAATTTATTTTAAGTAAATCATTTTCAATTTTAATACCAATGTTAGATATCTTAGGAACTCTTATTTGTTTTGATTTAAATGAATCTGTTGCCAATATCTCATAGTTCTTCATATAAAATTCAATTTCTTCTGATAGAAACTTATATATTTTTTCATCGTCAGCTAATATAAGCGATTCGTTTTCTTTATCAAGCATAAAACCTGTATGAATAAAAGTTTCAAGTGCTTTTGTTTCTTTTACAATATCACGTGCATTAACATCTGGATCTTCTACTAACGGATTAAACTCAAAATCTTTGTAGCAAAATTTAACTTTTGCTGTTATAAAATTCTTTTCGTTATAATCTAAATAAACCTTTACGTATAAATCTTGTGGAATGTATTTTTCCATTTCTTCAGATTTTAAGTTTTTTATCTCTAAATTTTTCTTTATGTGTGGAACTACAAGTGAGAAAAACTTAGGCAAATCTTTCTTCTTAAACAAAACTTCCTTCGTAAAGTTATTATTAAATAAATCTAGTAATCTTAAAACCGTGTCCTTATAGCTCATTGGACATCTGTATATTACGTCTTCAATAACTACATATAAATAATGCTTGCCATATAACACTTCATAATCGTATATATCTATGTTAGGAGAAATTTTGTAATCATCATCATTCTCTTCTTCAAGTGTGAATTTAATTTCTGGTGGCTCATCTAAAAATAATATTTTGTCTTCTTTGTAATCTTTCTTAATCTTTATATATTCACCGTTGAAAACATCAAACATTTCATCTAAACACGTATTTGAAATAGTAATAATGCCTTCATTCATTGTCATACCATAATATCTTTGTTGTCCAATAGACTCATTGGTATACTTTATTATTTCAGCATACTTCAGAATAAAATCTAATATTTTTAAATCTTTTTCTCTAAAAGCTTCTCTTGTATGCTTAAACTCAAGCTTTTGTCCATACTTAAACACATCTTTATTAGAATATGCATCATAAAAACTTCCTAGGTTTTTAATTTTATATGAATTCTTCCCATCTCCAACTTTGAACTCAATAGACATTTCTTTATTTGCAGTGTCATATATAATTTTAGGTTCAATTTCTATTAAATCATTAACTGCTTTAATTTTTGTTTGATTTATAGGCTCTTTTTCGCTTAAATCATCATAGAAAGTTTTAATTATTTGATTAAATGTTTTATATTTATTTGAACTGTCGTATATTCTTGATTCAGTTTTATCTTTTTTTTCAAATATATTTGAATACTCTGAACTATTCTCAAACTTTAACAATGTTGCTACAATATGGCTACATGGTCTATACGAAGAAATATAATCTTTGCATGTACATGTAGTTCCAGCTATTTCATTTTTTGTTACTTTAATGTACACATCATGTGTATCTTTATGTCCATTAGCTTTTGCAAAAAGCTCAAAATTTTTATTATCATTGTATGTAGCTTTTATAATTTTAATTTTTTCTTGTTCGTTGCATTGTTCAGCTACGTTTAATACGTCCTTATTAGTGTTTTTGTATATATTATTAACTACTTCTTTGCTAACTAACATGGCTAACCCCTTAACTAAAATTTACATTTAGACATTATACACTAAAATGCACATCTTAGCAAGTGGTAGTTCCATCTTTTTTTATAAATTTAAGCATAATTTTATGGCAGTTATTTCCTTTGATTTTCGCAATATTAGTGTGTTAACATTAATTATAGAAATATACAATACAAGGAGGAAATTAATATGAAAAAATTTGAAATTTTAGCAACTTCAGATAAAAGAATTAGAAAACTATCAGGAACTTTGTTAAAACTATCGTTACTGCTTTCTTTATCATCAACACTTATACTATGTTTCTACATTTCAAATTGTATTTTGTTTTGGTACAACATAGGACTCGTTTTATTAAAAACAAGTATAACTATTATATCTTCCACAATAATTTGTTACATAGCATTTAGTAAAATGATTGAAGATGTTAGCTAAAATTGCAAACACTTCAAAACTTGAATTATAAAAAAGGTATATACATATAAATGAAAACCGCGCAGCTTGGGAAGCTTATGAAATAAGCTTTCCAAACTGCGCGGTTCTTTGTTTTATATATATGTTTTTTTGTAAATATTCAATTTTTTTATAATTCTCTAAAATCTTACTTGCTTAATTCCTCTATAAACATTTTGTTAAGCATTTGTGGATTAGCTTGTCCTTTAGTTTGTTTCATAGCTTGTCCAACTAAAAATCCTAATGCTTTATCTTTTCCACCTTTGTAGTCAGCTACTGATTGTGGATTTGCTTGTATTATTTGTAGAACAACTTCTTTTATAGCACCTTCGTCTGAAATTTGGATCCATCCTTTAGCCTTAACAATTTCCTCAGGGTCAGCTGGATTTTCGAAAAGTTCTGTAAGAACTTTCTTTCCAATCGCACTACTTATTGTTCCTTTTTCAATTAAAGAAATCATATTTCCTAATTGATTAGCAGTAAATGGAATTTGGTCTGGTTCCATTTCTTTCTCATTTAAAATTCTAGAAATATCTGATAAAATCCAGTTTGCTGAAAGCTTAGCATTTCCACAAACATCTTTTGTTCCCTCAAATAAATCTGATAAATATTTTGATGCTGTTATTAGGTTTGCATCTTTTTCAGATAATCCATATTCTGAAATGTATCTTGTTTTTCTGCTTTCTGGAAGCTCTGGTAAGTTATCTTTTATATTTTGAACATACTCATCTGATAAACGAATAGCAACAAGGTCTGGATCTGGGAAGTATCTATAATCTTCAGCATCCTCTTTGTCTCTCATTGCAAATGTTTTTCCAGAAACATCATCCCATCTTCTTGTTTCTTGGATAATTGTTCCACCTTCTTCTATAACATCAATTTGTCTATTTGCTTCATAATCAATAGCTCTTACAATTGATCTGAATGAGTTCATATTTTTCATTTCAGTACGTGTTCCAAAAGGCTCTCCTTTTTTATGAACAGATACGTTAACATCAGCACGAAGTGATCCCTCTTGCATTTTACAATCTGAAACTTCTATATATTCAAAAATTGATTTTAGTTTTCTTAAATATCTTTCAGCTTCACCTGCAGAACGTATATCTGGTTCTGAAACTGATTCTATTAATGGAACTCCAGCTCTGTTTAAATCTACTAAACTTCCACCACCAAATTCGTCATGGTTCAATTTACCAGCATCTTCTTCAATATGTATACGAAGTAATCTAACTTTCTTTAAATTTCCTTCATCATCTTCTATTTCAACATAACCATGTTCGCAAAGTGGTCTATCATATTGTGATATCTGATAAGCTTTTGGTAAATCTGGGTAAAAATAATTTTTTCTATCGCTCTTGCTATTTTTTGAAATCGTACAGTTTGTAGCTAAACCTGCTTTTACCGCGTACTCTACAACTTTTTCATTTAATACAGGTAAAGATCCAGGCATTGCCATACATACTGGACAACAATGTGTATTTGGTGCACCACCAAACTCTGCAGGACAACTACAGAATATTTTTGTTTTGGTTGAAAGCTCAGCGTGAACTTCTAGTCCTATAACTACTTCATAGTCACTTCTAGCCATTATTTTGCACCTCCCTTAAACTCAGGTTTATACTTCAATCTAAAGTTTGTAGCTTGCTCATATGTGTAAGCTGCGTTTAATATGGTTTCTTCTTGGAATCTATTTCCAATTAATTGCATTCCAACAGGCATACCTTTGCTATCAACACCACATGGAATTGATATTCCAGGTAAACCAGCTATATTTACAGGAACTGTACAAATATCAGCTAAATACATCTCTAATGGACTTGATTTTGAGTTGAACTCAAATGCAACTGTTGGAGATGTTGGTGTAAGAATAACATCATATTTTTCAAAGGCTTTGTTAAATTCGTTTGCAACTAAAGTACGAACTTGTTGAGCTTTTTTGTAATACGCATCATAGTATCCTGAACTAAGCACATATGTACCAAGAATTATTCTTCTCTTAACTTCAGGACCAAATCCTTCACTTCTTGAGTTAAAGTATACATCTCTTAGTTTTTCTACTTTTTTAGATCTATATCCATATCTAACTCCATCAAATCTACCTAAGTTTGAACTAGCCTCTGCGCAAGCAATTATATAGTATGTTGCTAAAGAATACTCAGCAATATCTAAAGAAAATTCTTCAACATTAGCACCTAATTCTTTATATTTTTCTATTGCTTCTTGTAGCTTTGTCTTAACTTCTTCATTAATACCTTCTCCAAAGAATTCTTTTGGAACACCAATTTTTAAACCTTTAACATCATTTTTTAAAGCTGCAACATAGTCAGGTCTTGGTTTGTTTATTGATGTAGTATCTTTTGGATCATGTCCAACTATTAAGTTTAATAACATTGCGTTGTCGTATACATCTTTAGTGATTGGACCAATTTGATCTAGTGAAGAAGCAAACGCAACCAAACCATATCTTGAAACAAGACCGTATGTTGGTTTCATACCAACTACACCACAAAATGCAGATGGTTGACGAATTGATCCTCCAGTATCACTTCCTAATGCCCAAGGAACCATGTTGGCTGCAACAGCAGCTGCAGAACCACCAGATGATCCACCAGGTACTGTATTTAAATTCCATGGATTACATGTTTTATGCATTGCTGAATGTTCTGTAGATCCACCCATTGCAAATTCATCCATGTTTAATTTTCCTAAATCAATCATTCCCTCATTATTTAATTTTTCAACAACTGTTGCATCGTATGGAGCAACAAAGTTTTCTAACATTTTAGAGCTACAAGTAGTTTTAATGCCCTTTGTACATAAATTATCTTTTATTCCAATTGGAATTCCGGCAAATTCAGATTTTAGCTCTCCTGTTTTTATTTTATTTTCAACATCTTCAGCTTGTTTTACAGCTTCATCAGCTAAAACAGTAACAAAAGCCCCAACCTCTGGCTCTTTTTCCTTTATTCTATCAGCATATGCTTTTGTTATTTCTGAAATTGTAAGCTCTTTTGAGGCTATTTTATCTTGAAGCTCTTTTACTGTAAGTTCAGTAATTTCCATTATCTATCCTCTCCTTCATCTATGTTTTCTTTTCCGAATAATATCTATTTATTGTATAACCTTTGGTATTTTAAACATATTTCTTTCTTGTGAAGGTGCATTTTGAAGTAATGCTTCTTTGTCTTCAAAATTTATAACCTCATCTTTTCTAAATACATTGTAGTTATCTATAGCTCCTATAGTTTCTCCTAAACCTTCTGTTGGAGCATTATTTACTTTTTCAGCAAAATTTAAAATGTCTTGTAAATTATCTAGATAATCTTGCACTTCATTATCTTCAAGTTCTAAACGCGCTAAATTTGCTATATGTAATAATTGTTCTTCGCTAACTTGCATATAATCATCTCCCTTAATCAATTTGGTCAACATTATATATCTATTTCCTTAAAAAAACAAGACTTTATGGGCATTAAACTTTAATTATTATAAACTTTATGTTAATATATTGATTTATTATTGTGCTATTGTTAAAATATATTTAATAATTAGTTAATTCATGGAGGTGCAGACTATGGAATTTAATAAATGTACACGTTGTGGCTGTTTTTATATTACAGATGGAGACACATGTCCTTCATGCAAAACAAAAGATGATATTGAAATAGCTAAATTAAATAATTTTTTTGCTGAAAGCGAAAACACATCTGTTGGAGTTGGTGAACTATCATACATAACAGGAATTTCAGTAAAAAACCTATCTAGATATGCAAACACAAAAAATTTAAACTTTAAGAAAAAAATTATTTTATAATTATACCACCTGTTTTATATGGTTTATATAAAACTTTCCATCTTTATAGAACATCTCTAAAACATCAATTCGAATAAACTCGTATATTGGTTTCTTAAGCATGCAATATGTTTTTATTCCTTTAATAATATGATCTATTTTAGTACTATTTACGGCCTCCGAAGGAAGTCCGTATTTTTTATTTGCTCTTGATTTTATTTCAAAAAAAACAAGTTCATTTTTCTCAGTATCGAAAGCAATTATATCTATTTCTCCTCCTCTAAAGAAAAAATTTGTATCGATAATTTCGTAGTTTTTCTTTTTTAGATATTTGCAAGCCACGCTTTCTCCTATTTTTCCAAACTCTTTTTTATTCAAAATACGCCTCCGCAATATCATAACCATTTCTTCCAGAATAAATAATTACCCCATCCATTTCCAGCATTGTAAGAATTTGATTTACATGCATAATATCAATACCAGTTTTTAAACTAATGCTCTCTGCGTTCATTCCCTTGCATTCAGTAATGCAATCAACTATTATTTTACTTTTATCATTCAAAACAACATGATTTTTCTTAACACCATAATCACCAGCTATTTCTGAATATTTAATTCCAAGTTCATGTAGCATATCCTTCGCGCTTCTTATAAGAATTGCTCCCTTCATAACTAAATCGATAGTTCCATAACTGTTTTTGTTTCCTACACTGTTTGGTATACAAAATACTTTTTTTCCTTGATTTTTAGCTAACCTAGCCGTAATACTTGTGCCACTTCTGTAAGCTGCTTCTATAACCAGAATTGCAACAGATAATCCACTAATTATTCTGTTTCTTTTTGGAAAATTTTTCTTTTCAACTGGAGTATTAATAGGATACTCCGAAATAATTAATCCATCATTTGCTAAAATTTTTTTAAATAAATATTCGTTTTCTTTCGGATAGATATTATTGAATCCACATCCAAGCACAGCAATAGTTTTTCCTCCACAATCTATGCACGTATTGTGTGCAACTGAATCTATTCCTAACGCCATTCCGCTTACAATAACAATATTATTTTGAACTAATTCCTTAGTAATAATTCTCGTCATTTTTTCACCATATTCTGAGCTGTTTCTTGATCCAACAATTGCTATGCATGTTTCTTTTAATAATTGCATATTACCAATTGCAAATATTTTTTTAGGTGAACTGCTAATACTTTTAAGCAGGTTTGGAAAACTTTTATTATCCTTTGAAATCTCGTAAACATCATACTCACTTATTTTTATAATGCATCCCCTCCTTACACTCGCTAGTTCTAGTTGAGCATCTCTTCCTTACTATTTAAACTTTTAATTTATACCTTAATCTTTTTATCAATTCATCTTCACTTTGTTATTCAAAGAACATCTCTTCATCATAATTTATACTTTTTATCAAGGCTTCTATACTGAATTGCCTCTAGCAAATGCGATTCATTAATACTAGTAGAATTATCTAAATCTGCAATTGTTCTTGCTACTTTTATTATTCTGCCATATGCTCTTGCACTCAATCCTAATTTCTCGTATGATTTTTCAAGTATGCTTTTACATTTATCATTTAAAACACAGTATTTTTCCATTAGTTTTGGTGTAAGCTCAGAATTAGAAAAAATATTATCATTTTTATATCTATTAAATTGAATTAATCGAGCTTGCTCTACTCTTCTCTTTATTGTTTCAGAGCTTTCTTCTTTAGTACATGAATTTAAATCATTGTATTTTATACTACTGGCTTCAACTTGAATATCAATTCTATCTAACAAAGGTCCACTTATTTTTCCAATATATTTTTTTATAGCAACATCCGTACATATGCATTCCTTTTCACTGCCGTAATACCCACATGGACATGGATTCATACTCATAACCAGCATAAATCTGCTTGGATATGTTAATGTTCCTCCAGATCTTCCAATTGTTATTGTTCCATCTTCAAGTGGACCTCTAAGCATTTCTAAAGTTCTTTTTTCAAACTCTGCTACCTCATCTAAGAATAGTACACCATAGTGAGCTAAACTTATTTCTCCTGGTTTTGGCACCACACCTCCTCCAACTAGTGATATTTCAGATATTGTATGATGCGGAGCTCTAAACGGTCTTGTTGTTATTAACGGGTTATTATCTGTTACTTTTCCGGCAATACTATGAATTTTGGTAACTTCCAGAGCCTCGTTAAATGTAAGCTTTGGAAGTATTGTTGTTATTCTTTTAGCAATCATTGTTTTTCCAGACCCTGGACTACCTATTAATAGGCAATTGTGTCCTCCACTAGCTGCAACCTCTATTGCCCTCTTTACATTACTTTGACCTTTAATATCTGAAAAATCTATGCCTTCATCAACTTTTCCAATGGATTCATTAGCAATAAACTTTACCGGATTTATAACTATTTCTTTGTTTAGATAACTTACTGTTTGCTTTAGAGAAGTTACTGGAATTACATCAATTCCAGTAACAATGCTAGCCTCTTTAGCATTTAATTTTGGTACAATTATTCTTTCTATACCAAGTTTT
Source organism: uncultured Clostridium sp. (assembly GCA_947165355.1). GTDB lineage: Bacteria > Bacillota > Clostridia > TANB77 > CAG-508 > CAG-492. Next base: position 3,205 of record CAMUZZ010000021.1, on the reverse strand, counting down.
TTAGCTTCGATGCACATTGGTAATACACCATTAACGCAATTTACATTACCATCAAGAGATAGCTCTCCTAAAAATGCGGTTTTTTCAAAATTAAAATCGTTTATATAACCGCAAGAAAATAATATTGCAATTGCAATTGCAATATCAAAAGCAGATCCAGACTTTCTTATTGATGCTGGTGCTAAATTAACTATAATTTTTCTACTTGGAAATTCATAACCACAATTTTTTATTGCCGTTCTAACTCTCTCTTTAGCTTCTTTAATACTCGCATCTGGAAGGCCAATAATATCTAGACTTGGAATCCCACCAGATACATCAACTTGAACTTCAATAATATAACCATTTAACCCATGTAAAGTAATACTTTTTACTATTGATAACATTTATTCTCCTTTGCTATTTAAATATTCGACTGAGTTGCCTAACACAACAATCTTTTCTTTATAAACTACGAACCCCTAATTATTCTATTGATACAAAAAAAGAGCACAATTATAAAACACGTTTTATAATTGCCCCCTAAAACTAAGCTTATTATATATCCGCCAATTCAAAATTTCAATTTAATTCGTATGACAAATTATTCCATTTTTCGACTCAAATCAGAAATACTTTTTTAAATAATAAAATACTAATGCTTATTAAAAAATCCCTCCTGTCTTCTTAAAATTTTCTTGATTTCTTAAAACGCTTAATATACAATAATTCATATAAAATATTTTAGAGATGGTGATTATATGGGTACAAAAGATACAAAAAAGAATAAAATCATTAACCCCAAAAGGGCGTTGGCTTTATTTGTTATATTTTTAATACTGTTAGTTTTTCTTATTGGAAAAATTGGATATCTACAATTTTTTCAAGGTGCATATTTAAAAGATTTAGCTACTAAGCAACAAACTACAAGTAGAACAATAAACGCCAAAAGAGGATCAATATACGATTCAACAGGAACTGCACTTGCAATTAGCGCAGATGTAGATACCGTAACTATTAATCCTTCAATGTTTATAAAATCTTCTTCTCAAGATACAAAACAACTACAAGAAAAAGTTGCAAAAGAATTATCAGATCTATTCGAATTAGATTATACCGAAACCTTGGAAAAAGTTTGCAGCTCAAACTCAATAGAAACAATAAAAAAGAAAGTAGAAAAAGATAAAATAATAGAATTACAAGACTGGATGAAAGCAAATAAAATCACATCTGGAATTAATATAGATGCAGATACCAAAAGATATTATCCATATTCAAACCTAGCATCGAATTTAATAGGTTTTTGTGGTAGCGATAATCAAGGATTAAATGGATTAGAATATTATTGGGATTCAACACTTTCTGGTACTCCTGGAAAAATAACAACAAACCAAGATGCTTCACAAGATTTAATATCAAATGAAGATGCAAAATATTATGCACCAAAAAATGGAAGTGATTTAACATTAACAATAGACATAAATATTCAAACCATTGCTGAAAAATATTTAAAACAAGCCTGTGTAGCCAATAAATGTGCTAATGGCGGAAACGTTATAATTATGAATCCATCAACTGGAGATGTTCTAGCAATGGCAACATATCCAGACTACAACCTAAATACACCATTTGAACCAAGTGAAGCAATATCAAAAAATTGGGATGAGTTATCAGACCAAGCAAAAAGCGATGCATTACAAGGAATGTGGAGAAATACGGCAATATCAAACACATACGAGCCAGGATCTGTTTTTAAAGTAGTTTTGGCATCTGCTGCATTAGAAGAAGATATTGAGGAGCCAGATAACCCAGGAGAATTCTATTGTAACGGTGTTCAACACGTAGCCGATAGAGACATACATTGTGCAAACACAGGTGGACACGGATATCAATCATTAAGACAAGCCTTAGAAAACTCTTGCAACCCAGCATTCATACAATTAGGACAAAAAATTGGTACAGAAACATTATATAAATACTTTAGAGCATTTGGTTTCTTCAACACTACAGGAATTCAAACATCAGGTGAAGCAACAGGAATCTTCCACGATGAAGAAAAAGTTGGACCAGTAGATTTAGCTACAGCATCTTTTGGACAAAGATTCACAATTACTCCACTTCAAATGGTTAACGCAGTTTCTGCAGTAGCAAATAACGGAAAACTTATGCAACCAAGAATAGTAAAAGAAATAAAAGATTCAGACACAGGAAGTGTTACAACTATTGAACCTAAAGAAATAAGACAAGTTATATCATCTGAAACATCAAAAGAAATGCTAAGTATGATGGAATCTGTTGTTACAGATGGTGGTGGTAAATATGGACAAGTTACAGGTTATTCTGTTGCTGGAAAAACAGGTACATCAGAAGCCATAGAAGGTTCTACAGCAGGTTACGTTTCATCATTCGTTGCTGTATCACCTGTAGATGATCCACAACTTGTTGTACTATTAACATTATTTAATCCACAAGGAAGCAATCACTATGGTGGTCACATTGCAGCTCCAGCAGTTTCACAAATATTATCTGAAGTTTTACCTTACTTAGAAATACCATCAAACGATTCATCTGCAAACATAACAGCAAATGAAAAAGCTGCTACATCAGATATTAAAAGAACAACTCTTCATGACGTTACAGGAAAAACTGCAGAAGAAGCTAAAAATCAATTAGAAGAGCAAGGATTTAAATGTTCATTTACATGTGATCCTTCAGAAATAATAACAGAACAAATTCCAAGAAGAGGAACACAACTAGAAAGCGGCGCAATTGTAAAAATATATTCAGACAAAACAAGACAAGAAAAATCGGTAACAACTGTTCCAGACTTAAAAGGCATGACCTACTCTCAAGCAAAGGCTGAACTCGCCTCTAAGAATTTAAACATAAATATCGTTGGTTCCGGAATAGTAATAAGCCAAGATCCAATTGCAAACACAGAAACATACGAAGGATCAGTAATAACAGTTACACTACAACAATATGTAGGTTCTTCATCACATTAAAAACAATAATAATTTATAAATAAAAAAGGCGATTCTATACGAATCGTCTTTTTATATTACATTTATCTAAACAAAACCATTTGAATATTATTTAATACTAAACTTAAAACTCTCTACTTTACAATGGATTTTATTTCTTTGTATATTTTTTCATCAACATTGGTAAATGCAATTTTACCAGCATTCTTCCCCATTTTAACCATATTAGCCTTATCTGATAC
>CAMUZZ010000020.1 GCA_947165355.1 uncultured Clostridium sp. | reverse complement strand
AAAAAATGATGATAGTACAAAAAAAGAATGTGAAAAGTGCAATGAAAAAAAACATAAAAAAAGTTTATTTAGAAAAATTGTTGGTACTTTTTTTAGAACAATTATTTATATACTCGTAATTGGAGCTTTTATATTTGGAATTAGAGCATTAGCATTCCATAAATATGATGTTTTTGGATATAGATTTTTTGTTATAATGTCTGGAAGTATGGAGCCAACAATTCATGCAGGTGATGCGGTAATAACAAAAGAAGTTAGTGAAGTACATGAAAATGATATTATTGCATTTGCACAAGGTGAATATACAACAGTACACAGGGTAATAAATTTACATCAAGAAGGCGATAACATAAGTTATAAAACAAAAGGTGATAACAATAATGCAGCAGATTTTGAAAAAATTCAGCTTAAAGATATAAAAGGTATTGTGGTTAAAAGAGTTCCAGGAGTTGGAAATGTAATATTGTATTTAAGAAATCATATTATATATGTAATATTCGGTATTGTTGTAATATTATTAGCAATTATTGTAAGGAGGCTGTTAAAGAATGGCTAATGAAAATAAAGATAAAAAAATAATAACAAGAAACAGAATTATTTTTGTTGCAGTATTAGGAGTATTGGTTGTTACAGTTATACTGGCGACAATTGCGTACTCAAAGTATGTTTACCAAAACCAAGGTCAGGTTCAAGGTGAAACGGCAGCAATGATTTGTGAAATGAGTGTACAAGAATGTCAAGATAGTGTTGCAATAATAAATCCTTATTGCACGGTAACAGTAATGAATTACTTGAACAATGACATAACTGAAACTGATGTTAATTTTACGATTGATGCAACACCTAAAGGAAATTACATTTTACCAGAGTTTGAATGGAGAAATTCTCAAGGTCAAGTAATAGCAAGATCAGTTAATGAATATGATGCAAATAATCAATTAATTGGCAGAAGTGCACAATTCCCACTACAATCTATGGGACATGCAACTAAGGAAGACAAAGTTTACACAATAGTATTTTTAAATACAGGCGAGATGGATATTACGGAAATAGTTAAATTCGACTTACATGCAGTGCAAGCACCACAATCAAACTAAACTAAAAACGGTTTCGTTAAAACGAAACCGTTTTAATTTTTGGTTTCAATGGGGACGGTTCTGTTTGACACAAATTTTAAGTCAAAAGGGATGGTTTTCTTTGACACATACTAAAAATTAAAAACTATAAAAATCAAAAAGATAGATACATAATCATTCAAACCTTACTGGTCGCATTTGTTATTGAAGTCATGTATATTTTGTAGTTTATTGATTTAAAATACTTTAAGTTAAATATATACATGCTCCCAAACTGCGCGGTTTTCATTTATATGTATCTATCTTTTTATGGTTTTAAATTTTAAATTACTCGAATTTGTGTCAAATAGAACCGTCCCCTTTTTAATTATTTAATGTCTTCCTTTAAAAGGAATATTAGTATATAATATTTGCAGGTGAAGTATATGAATTTAATTGATATTTTTAAATTGATTACAAATACGAAAATTAAAAGATTAGAAGCTCCTTTGGAAGCTCTTTCAGAATTTGATAGAGCTCTTTTTGTCGAGCAAGAATTTAGAAGTTTAATTAAAAATGGTACATATAATCCTAGAATATTTGATGTAATAAATATGTCTGGTGAAAACAGAGATAGTTTCGTTTTAATGTTAATTGATAAAGTTGATAGTAACAAAAAAATAGATGAAAAAATTGCACACGATTTTCAAGGTCAATTGGCTATGAGGTGTGGCTCGGAAGAATTAAAAAAGGATATAGCTTATCGTAATATTTATAATTTTAGGAATGTTAGAGGCAAGATTATTGTTGATATTGCTAAAAAATTAAATCAGTCTGAAATGAATGCAGTACTGAACGCATATTCAAAGGTGTTTGGTAGAAAAGTTGAAGTGTATGAGCTACTTGACCAAATTGATAATTTAGGTGTGGATATTCCATACGAAAAATTTGATTATATTCCGGAAGATGTATCAAAGGTTTCTCTTGATTCGCTGGCACAGATATACAAAGACTGTAAATATAATCAAGACCGTAGAGACATAATTGATAGATATTTAGATACTATTTCACCTGAAGACAAGCTGTATGTGTATTTAAAATGTGGAAATGATGCTAAACAATTTAGTTTTGATGCCATTGATAAAGTTTTTCAAAAATATGGAGATAAACTTAGTGATTACGAAATGATGGAAGCCATTGCTCATTGCAGTGGCGAGGATTTAGAAAAATTACGAAGCAATATAGATAAATACAGTTTAACAAACGAAGAATTACAAAAAGATTTTTTGGATATAGTAGAGCGAAAAATAAAAATTAAATCATCGTTTGGACGCTACAAAGTTCATGATGAAATAATAGAGCAATACAAAAATGCTAAAACCGAAGCTGAAAAAGATAGCATTTTTATGAATCTTGATGACGATGTAATAAACTGCAACTATCGTAGTTTTGCTGAGTCAATTAAAAGAATGCCACGAAATGTTCTTATAGAAAGAATAAGAAACCTTAAATCGTGTGGAAGAATAATGGCTTGTGCTGGTATTGATGCTGATGAAGCAGTGGAATTACTTAAGAAGAAGGAGTTTAAGTACACAAACAGAATACTTGATTCATATCATGAGCAAATTCCTGTAGAAGATATGGAGCAATTGTGGGATTTTAGTGATGATGATGGTAATTGGTTTTATAATACTTTAATTAATAAAATAAATAGAATTAATTATAATCCGGAAAATGATGCATGGAACATTGATTTAGAAAATACGCAGGATATTTCGAGTGAAAAAGAAGAAATTGATGAAAATGGTGTTTCTGAAGAGTTTAAGAAGATTGTGTATGCTCTTAAAAGACATTTGCCAGAAAACAGTGAAGATGTAGCAAAAATACGATTTTTTCCAGATTTCACATTAAGTCAAATTGAATTTGTTGCCAAGGAATGTATAGATTTATTAACTGAAGATGCATATTACAATTTGGATATAAGCGACATGAAGGTTTTATATGAATATGCTAAAGAGAACACTGAATATATGGCTAGTTTATTTAATAAGCTTTTATTTTATAAAAACGATGCAATAAGAAAAAAAGAAGAATTTAAAGAAAATGAGTTATATGCAAAAACTTTTATAGATTTTTACAGAACTTCTCCAAACATTTTAGAAAAAATATGGAAAAATAATAGAGTTGATGAATTTGACAGCTTTATGGATATAATGGAGCTTGCTACTCAAGAAGAAAGACGTGATTTGTTAAAAAATAAATTATTTTATTACATGTTATCTCAAAACACGCAACATGAAAGAATTCCTGAGCTATTTCAATTAATAGATGAAACAGGAACAATAGCAGAATTCTACAGTTCTATAAATGATGAAAATATTGCTAAAATAAAAGAAAACATGAATATGAGTGTGGGCAAGAGATATTCGCAAGATTTGTTTTTAGGTGGATTAGGTAATATACTAGATCAAATGCAAACCTTATCAGAGCTATTCAAAGAAAATGACTATTTATTTTTCACACTAAATTATGATTTAATTAAGGTATGCGATGGGAATACATTAAAGCATTTATCGAAATACAAGGAAATGAGAGATTTTAGTATTGCAGACAGCCCAGGTGTGATTAGTTTATGTAAAAAAATGTTTTCTGAAATTGAAGCTAGGTTTGAGTATCCTGAAGAAATAATAAAAAGATGTATGCAGGGCATGAATGATTTAAGTGAACAGGATTCGAACGAGCTGGCTGAAAAAATGGATATAGATCACCTAATATTTTTAATGAATAGTAATCCTGATTTTATAAGAAATGCAGATATTCAAGATATTATTAATTTTAGTGAGGCTGAGCGCAAGTATTGTAACGAAAAAATTAACAATTCAAAAAGTACCAAAGAGGAAGTTCTTGATGCTTTCATGAGAAAATTTTTTGGTATAACGTATGGTAATGCAAGTGCAAAAGTAAGAAAGTATGGAAAGAATGCAACTGACTTAATTGAAGCATACAAAAGTAAGGATGAGTTAACGCTAAAAGAACAGGCTGAGCTAGCAAGTTTAAATCAGTTAATGTATATAAAAGCTATTTTGCAAACAGATGATGTAGAACTATTAAGAGAAAGCTATTTTGAACTTGAAAAAGACCCGGATCTATGTAAAATCAATTATGTTGAATCGTTGATGCAAGATCAGAATATTAAATGTGCATATAACAAGGAGAAAATGAAAACAATTTATAATCCTGCTAAATCACAAGTTCAAGAAGAGATTGAATATAACGGAAAAAAGATAAATGTTTGCAATCCTGGTGATGAGTGGAATATGCTCATTACTGTAGTTGGAGCTTATGTTCAAAATGACAACATGGCTACTAATCCAAAAGCTGAGTGGAACAATGAAGATAAAAATGTAAATCATGAAATATGTACAAGTTTAATTGGGAATGATAATGTTTCAATGGCAAGAGCTGATAAAGATTCGGTTATATTAGGATTCAGCGATTTAGATGAAAATGATATAAATAAGGAAGCTTGCTACGATTTAGCTTCAAATAGCAATGGAGTTGAAGTTTTAACAGGTAAAGAAGAGCAATTTATGACGACTAAAAACTTAGTAAGTAATACAAGAACTGGACATAATGAGGTTTTATTAGAAAGAAGTAAAAAAACAGAGTCTGGGGAGATTGTTAGAAGGCAGCCAAACTACGTAATAGCCGTTAATACGATTAGTGAATCTGCTAAGAGAGCTGCTGCAGATTTTGATGTTCCAATAGTTTTTATAAATACAAAACAATTAGCACAGAGAGAAAAAGCAAAATTAGATGAAACAACAAAAGGTATGCTACAAGGTGATATTACAGAAGAAGATCTAAGAGAAATGGTTGTTAAATATCATAACAATTGTTCTGGTTTAATTGTAACAGATCCGAAATCATACAAGCAGTATTTTTCTCCAAGAAAAATGAAGAAAACTTTTAATAAAGTAGCAGATAAAATTAGTAAAATAGAGGACATAAGTGAACGAAAAAGGCTTGCAATTTCGTACAAAAAGCAGCTTTTACTTGAAAAATACAAACGAAGGGAAAATAAAGGTAAATTCTTACCTTTCAAGTTTGATAAAATAATAGGAAAGCTAGACCAAATTATTAGCGAAGAGAGAACAGAAAAGATGGATAGTAAAAAGCCAGCTGTAAATTCCAGAGATGAATACATCGAGTCGTTAAGGATTGATTTAATTCAAGGAAAAACTGAATTAAAAGAAGTATACTCGAAAGAAAAATCTGAAAAAGAAATGCAGAATATTCAGAAATAGTGCGACGTGGAGGTGTTTAAAATGAAAAAAAATAATAAAAACGAAAAAGAAGCATCACAAGAAGCAAATTTGAAAATACTTCAGGAATCTGAACAAAAGGCAGAGAAAATAGTGAAACATATATTTATGAAGCAAATAAAAAAGAACAAGACTTAAAGGCGGAAATAAACCGCTTTTTTATTTTTAACTTTTTCTTGACAAGTTATTTAGAATTTGGTATCATTATAGTACGTTTGACGCGGGAATAGCTCAGTTGATAGAGCGCTGCCTTGCCAAGGCAGAGGTCGCGGGTTTGAGCCCCGTTTCCCGCTCCATAATTTTATTACATTTGTAATAAAATTTCTTTTTTGAAATACATATGTATTACGGCGATATAGCCAAGTTAAGTCAGTTGTTCGAACGAAGTGAGTTACAAATGACTTATCTGAAAACTATATCCAATTAAATATCGGCGATATAGCCAAGTGGTAAGGCACGAGTCTGCAAAACTCTGATCCCCGGTTCGAATCCGGGTGTCGCCTCCAAAAAATCACTCTTATGAGTGATTTTTTTTTACGCTCTATAAATTCTTTTTATTTCAGAATATATTTAAAGTGTTGCACTATTTTTTTTATAAAAATTTAATAATTACTTCCCAAAAAAATTCATTTATGATACAGTAAAATCAATCTAAGAAAGTACGTATGTTTTTAGTAAATGTATGTCATGAAATACAGTAACAATAATACTTACAAGATATATAACCGAACACTAGTTACATTAGATAACATAAACTAACAAAAAATATTTTGTATCTCTCTGAAATTAAGAAAAATTTTTTTAAAAAATAAAAAAAAGGGGTTGCAAATTAATATTTGTTGTATTACAATTTATTTAAGGTGGTAAAAAGTGGTACAAAGTGGTGCCAAAAGTAAGTGAGGTGAAGGTAAGTGTTAATAGGAGAATACGAACATTCACTGGATGTTAAAGGAAGACTAATTATGCCAGCAAAATTAAGGGCTGACATCGGTGAAAAATTTATAATTTGTAAAGGCTTAGACGGCTGTTTATTTGCATTTTCACAAGAAGAATGGTCTAACTTTGAAAAGAAGTTAAAAGAACTTCCACTTACCAACAAAAATGCACGTGACTTTGTAAGATTCTTTTTATCAGGAGCAACTGAGTGTGAGCTAGATAAACAGGGAAGATTTTTAATAGTAAACAACCTAAGAGTTTATGCCAATATAGAGAAAGAAGTTATAATAATTGGTGTTGGAACAAGACTTGAAATATGGAACAAAGAGAAATGGGAATTGTACAACAGTGATGAAAATCTTTCTCCAGACGACATTGCAGAAAACATGACAATGCTTGGTATATAACTTTTTAATAAAGTTTATATAAATCTACCAAAGAAAAATTCTTAATACACAAAAGATAAAATTTTTAAAACACAAAAGATAAAGCTTAGCAAATTTTTCTAAAGAAAAATTTTAAAATTACTCGAGAAAAGCTTGAAATAAACAAAAGAATAGTATAAAAAAATAGTACAAAAGAAAAATTTTAATGTACAAAAGTTTTTTATATACAAAAGTCAATTAAATACAAAAGATCAAAATCAAGTAAAATAAGAACATAACAGGTTGGTATTTTTATAAATACCAACTGTTGTGTTATTAAAGAAAACAGTTTAGAGGGTGAATTTTTGGAATTTAAGCATAAACCTGTGTTATTAAATGAATGTATTGATGGTTTAAATATTAAACCAGACGGAATATATGTTGATGGTACTTTAGGTGGTGCTGGTCACAGTAAAGAAATACTTAAAAAGCTTTCAAGTAAAGGATTGCTAATTGGTATTGATAGAGATGAAGAAGCCTTAGCTGCGGCAAAGCAAAACTTAAAGGACTTTAGCAACGTTAAATATGTTCATGGAAATCACGATAACATTAAAGAAATAATAGAAGATCTTGGAATTGAAAAAGTTGATGGAATTTTGCTTGATTTGGGTGTATCGTCTTATCAGCTAGATGAGAAAAACAGAGGGTTTAGCTATATTGGCGAGAACGAGTTAGACATGAGAATGGATAAATCGCAAGAATTAACTGCAAAATATGTTGTTAACAATTATTCTGAAGAAGATCTAGCACGTATTATTTTTGAATATGGTGAAGAGCGATTCTCAAGAAATATAGCAAAGAATATTTGTATTGAAAGAAACAAAAATGAAATTCAAACAACAGCAGACCTAGTAAGAATAATTGAAAAATCTATTCCTAAGTCTAAACAAAATGATGGACATCCAGCAAAGCGAACGTTTCAAGCAATTAGAATAGAAGTAAATGATGAATTAAAACCATTATACAATACGGTTTTAGACTGTATTAAGGTATTAAAAAATGAAGGAAGGTTATGCATTATAACATTTCATTCTTTAGAAGATAGAGCAGTAAAACAGGCATATACAGATGCTGAACGGTAAATGTACATGTCCTAAAGATCTTCCATATTGTATTTGTAATAGTAAATCATATGGAAAAATTATTAATAAAAAACCAATTGTTTCAACAGATGAGGAGCTTCAATATAATAGCAGAGCACAAAGCGCAAAGCTAAGAGTATTTGAACGAAGAGAGGTGAAAACATATGGCAAGTAGGGTCTATGGTTACCAAGGGTACAGAGATTACCAGTATGACACGACCCCAAGAAAAATACAGCCAGAGTATGACTTACAAGAAGAAAAAAAGCAAGTAAAAGCCAAGAAGACTGTAAAAAAGAAAAAAACAGTTACATCAAATCAACAAAGCAAAAAAGCTAAAAAGGTTGCTATAGAAGAAATGATGCATAAAGCTAAGTTTATAGCATACATTTTATTTGGATTTTCAATATTATTTACTATAGGATACAGAGATTCTATAATAAATGAGAAATTTAATCAAAAAGAGAACCTTAAAACTGAGCTTGCTGAAATTCAGAAAACTAATGAACAGTTAGAGGTAAACTTAGAAAATGAATTAAATTTAAATAGTGTTGAAAGCATGGCAAAAGATGAACTTGGAATGAGCAAGTTAAGTAACAATCAAAAGATATATGTTAATTTACCAAAGAAAGAATATGTTGAATCTAGAGCAGATATTATAAAATACGAGAAACAAGGCTTTTTTGAACAATTTATAGAAACAATAACAAATTTATTTGAATAAGAAAGACTAGAATTTGTATAAAATTGTAGTCTTTTTTTTGTGCTCTTTAATATGATTTTAAAAAGGTGCATGTATTTAGCATAAGGATTAATAACTGAAATGTTTTTACTTTATGTGATAGTTATTCATATATTTTGTATATTGGAGGAGATATGAGTAATATTAGAAAATTGAGCAAAAAGATGAAAAAGAAAAAAGAAAAGTGTAAATTTGTTGAAAAAACTGGAACTTTAACCAGAAAAAAAAGATTAAAAAATATGATTTTTGTATCTGTGCTTATATTTAGCATACTTGTAATTAGAATTGGATGGATTCAATTTAAAAGAGGAAACGAACTTCAGAATATGGCGTATATTCAGCATACAATGGAAAGGTCATTTAATCCCAAAAGAGGAACTATATATGATGCTACAGGAAAGAAAATTCTTGCTGTTAGTGCATCTACGGAGAGTGTGACGGTTAATCCTGTAAATATAAAAAAAGAAGATAAAGAGAAAGTAGCAAAGAAACTAAGCGAACTTTTTGATATTGATTATGAAACAGTTCTAAAGAGAGTTTCTAAAAAAAGCTCTATTGAAAATATTGCTAAAAAAGTTGATAATGAAAAGACTAATGAACTTCGAAAATGGCTTAAGGAAAACAACATTTTAACTGGTGTAAATATTGATGTTGACACTAAAAGGTATTATCCATATAACTCTTTAGCATCGCAAATAATTGGATTTTGTGGAAGTGATAATCAGGGGTTAATGGGAATTGAATCTAAATATGAAAATGAGCTTAAAGGAAAGAGCGGAAGCATTGTTAAAATGACTGATGCCAGAGGTGGAAACCTAGATGACAAGGGAGAGCAGTATATAGATGCTACGGATGGAAACGATATAATTTTATCAATTGATGCAACAATACAAGGTATAGCTGAAAAGTATTTAGAAGAAGCTTGTATCGACAATGTGTGTACAGATGGTGGAAACATTATTATTATGAATCCAAAAACAGGAGATATTTTAGCAATTGCCGGTTATCCAAATTATAATTTAAATGATCCATTTGTTCCAATGAACGAAGAGTTGCGTGCAAATTGGGAGAATTTAACACCGGAACAAAAAAATTTAGAAAGGCAGAAAATATGGAGAAATAAAGCTATTTCGGATGCGTACGAACCAGGTTCAACTTTTAAACTAATTACGGCTTCAGCGGCTTTAGAAGAAGGAATAACTGATACCGATAATAGCGGTGAGTTTTGTTGTACTGGTGGAATTACAATTGCTGGGGTTAGAATAAAATGCTGGAGGTACTACAGACCTCATGGACCTGAGAGTTTACGTGAAGCTCTAATGAATTCATGTAATCCTGTTTTTATTGGGTTAGGACAAAAATTAGGAGTTCATACTTATTATTCTTATTTACAAAAGTTTGGCTTTTTGCAAAGCACGGGGGTTGATTTACCAGGGGAAGGAACAAGTATTTTTCTTAAAGAAGAAAAAGTTGGTCCTGTTGAACTTGGAACAATAGCTTTTGGCCAAAGATTTGAAATAACTCCAATTCAAATGATAACAGCTGTTTCTGCAATTGCAAATGGAGGAGAATATGTTGTTCCAAGAACAGTTAAAGCTATTGTAAATAGTAAAACAGGAGAGGTACGTGAATTTGAAGTTAAAAAGAAAGACAGGGTGATATCAGAAGAGACTTCAAAAAAAGTTTTAAGTATGATGGAAACGGTTGTTGCTGAGGGAACTGGAAAAAATGCACAAGTAGATGGGTACTCTATAGGTGGAAAAACTGGTACGTCTGAAGATGGCGTAAACACAGGAAAATATGTTACTTCTTTTGTAGGGGTTGCACCAGTAGATGATCCGCAAATAGCAATTTTAATTACATTATATAATCCGACAGGAGAAGGAGGACACCAAGGTGGTGGAGTTGCTGCTCCAATTGCTTCAGAGATACTTCGGAGAAGTTCTACCATATTTAGAAATTGCAAAACAACAAAGTGAAGAAACAGTTATAGAAGAGGTAATAGTACCAAAGATAACGGGTTTATCTATAGCAAGCGCGAAGAGCGCAGTTAAAGAGCTTGGATTAGAAATAGAGCTGGAAAACCAGAATGTTGATGCTGAAAGTACGATTGTGCAAGAGCAGATTCCAAGAGATGGAGTTAGTGTTCATAAGGGAAGTAAAATAATAATACACTATTAAATGTTTGTTTTATTTGGAATTGTTTAGAAAATGTGTTATACTAGTGAGTGGCCAAAATTAACTTATTAGATGAGGGATGAATAAAAATGAAAAGATATAAGCAAAATGAAGTTGATGAATTAGCTAACATATTGAAAAAAGATGGAGTAATTAGTGTACCAACCGATACAGTATATGGTGTTTGTGCTAGAATTAATTCAATAGAAGCTAAAAACAATTTAATAAAAGTTAAGAATAGACCGGAAGAGAAGCTTTTTCCAATAATGTGTGCTGATGAAAAACAGATAAAAGAGATAGCTGTTGTTAATGAAAAAGCCGAGAGTTTAATTCGTAAGTTTATGCCGGGTCCAATTACGTTGGTGCTTATAAAGAAACAAAGCGTTCCTGAGTTTGTAAATAATGGACGTTCAACTATTGCTGTTAGAATGGCAACATCTGATTCTTTAAAAGAATTAATATTAAAAGTAGGCTCTCCAATTTTTATGAGTAGTGCAAATAAAAGTGGAAAACCTGCATGTACTAATTTAGACGAAATTGAAAAAATGTGTCCTGAGGTAGATGGTATGATGGAAGGAGACGTGAACTTTGGAATGCCAAGTACAATAGTTGATTGCACTGGTGACGATATTACTATACTAAGAGAAGGTCCTATTTCAAAAGAAGAAATTTTAAAAGCACTAAAGTAAAAATTAAGGACAATTTAGATATTTGAATATCAAAAAAGAAAAAGATATATACATATAAATGAAAAGCGCGCAGTTTGGGAGCATGTATAAATTTACCGTAAAGTATCTTAAATCATTTTTACTAAATGATATTTGGTACTTTAATAACAAATGCGACCAGTAAGGTTTGAATGATTATGTATATATCGTTTTCTTTAACTGAGTCAAATATCTAAATTGTCCTTAATTTTTATTTAATTTGTCTTAAAACAGCCTAAAATGTTGAGATAAACATAATATTGTCAAATTAAAAATTGTGTGATATACTCTAAATAGTATATTTATGTTTTGAGGTGAATTATGAGAATTTTAATGTTAAATCATTTTCCCTTAGCCGGATCTGGTAGTGGAGTATATGTACATAATATTGCAAAAAGCTTGGTTGAATTAGGACACCAAGTTTGTATTGTTATGCCCGAAAATACTACTAAGTTTTCTTGTGAAGAAGACATAAAAGTTCATCCAGTATTCTTTAAAAGGGAGGAAATTATTAAAGGGCAATTAAACTTTAATTTCCCGTGCATGGATCCTCATCCACGAAGTAATTTCCTATTTCAAGACATGAGTAAAGAGCAAGAGGACCAATATGTTGGTGCTTTTAAAAAAGCTCTTGAAGAAGAGATAAGAGTGTTTAAACCTGATGTTATTCATGCTCAACACATATGGATATTAACAGGTTTATTAAAGGACCTTGGCGTTCCATATATAATTACTTCACATGGTGCTGAGTTTATAACATATAGAAAAACAGATAGATTCGATAAGTATGGACGAGCTGCTGTAGAAGGATGTAAAAGAATTATTGCTATTTCAGACGACAATATTAAAGAAATTTCAGAAAAATTTCCTGATTGCGCAGACAAGATTATATATATAAAGAATGGATATAATTCAAGAGATTTCTATAAACAAAATCTAGATAGAAAAGCTGTTCTTAAAAAGTATGGTTTAGATGAGTTTGAAAAGATTGTTTTATTTGTAGGAAGAGTATCTAAATTAAAGGGATTAGACACTTTATTTAAGGCTGCTAGATTTTACGAAAAAGAGAATGTTCTTACTTTAATTGCAGGCGATGGAGAATATAGAGCTGAATTAGAAAATATGAAAAAAGAGTTTAACTTAAAGAACATGGTTTTCTTAGGTAATAGAAAGCAGGCTGAATTAAACTTCTTATATAACATTGCAGATGTTTTAGTTTTACCATCAAGAAAGGAAGCATTACCACTAGTTGCTATTGAAGCTTTAGCTTGTGGAACTCCTGCAGTTGTTACAAATCAATCTGGAATGTCAAATATTATAACCGAAGAAGTTGGACTTACATTTGAAATGGACGACGATAAAATGCTTGCTGAGCAGATAAATAAGGTTTTAAACAAAGAAGTTGTTTTTGATGAAGATGTTATTATTAATCATGCAAAAAATAATTATTCTCAAGAAATACTAATTGAAAAATTAGTTAAGATATTTGAAGAATTGAAAGGATAACGAAAATTGCCTAGGGCAGTTAGTTCATATAATTAAACAATTTAATATAAAAGAAATTGATTTAAGCTATAAAATAAAGGGATGAGCACACTCATCTCTTTTATTTTTTGTTAAAGCAGAATAATAATCATCAAACTATAATAAAAATAGTAAAAAAATTAAAGTTTTCTATACAAATAAAAAATTTAGTTATATAATGTTAGCAGATTTCTAATGGGAGGTTAGTACATGGAGCTTAAAAAAATTTTAGCAGGAATAGATGGAATAAAAGGAAAAGGCTCTCTAGATATTGATATATCTAACTTAGAGTGCGATTCTAGACAAATTAAAAAAGGCGGTTTATTTGTAGCTATTAAAGGTTTCGAAGTTAATGGAAACGATTATATAGAATCTGCCATAGCAAACGGTGCTATAGCTGTTATGGTAGAACCAGACATAGATAAAAATTTATTAAAGAAAATAGTAAGTGATGTTACTATTATTGTTGTTCCAGATACACGTAAAGGATTAGCAATTGCATCATGTAATTTCTATGATAATCCTTCAAGAAAATTTAAATTAATTGGTATTACTGGAACTAAGGGAAAAACTACAACAAGCTTTATGACAAAAGCTATACTTGAAAAACAAGGATATAAAGTTGGATTAGTTGGTACAATTGCAACATATATAGGAGCTGAAAAGCTTGAGGATAGTGATAGAACAACACCAGAGAGCAACAAGTTACAGTACTTCTTTTCTAAAATGGCAGAAGCTAAATGTGATGCAGTTGTAATGGAAGTTTCATCTCAAAGCTTAAAACTTAATAGGGTTGCTGGATGTGATTTTGATGTAGCTGTATTTACAAATTTATCTGAAGATCATATTAGCCCAAAAGAGCATCCTGATATGGAAGATTATTTTAATTCTAAATTAAAATTATTACAAATGAGCAAAGTTTGTTTTACAAATGCAGATGACTTAATGGTGGCTAAAGTACCAAAAATGATGCCAGATGCTAATATTACAACGTATGGAATTGATAATACATGCAAGTTACTTGCAAAAGATATAACAATTACAAATTCATATGTTGATTTTAAAGTTAAATTAGATAATAAAAATGAGAGGGTTAAGGTTTGTATACCAGGAAGATTTAGTGTATACAATGCTTTAGCAGCTATATGCATTGCAAGAGAGCTTAAATGTACACCAGAAAATATTAAAGAAGCACTAGAGCAAGTTAGGGTTCCAGGAAGAAGCGAACTTGTAGACAATAAAAAAGAGCTAACAATAATGATTGATTATGCTCATTCTCCTGAAAGTTTAGAAAACATTTTATCTGCAGTTGAATCATATACTAAAGGTAGAGTTATTTCTGTTTTTGGATGCGGTGGTGATAGAGATACTGCTAAACGTCCAATGATGGGTGAAATATCAGGAAGAATTGCTGATTATACAATAATTACATCAGATAATCCAAGATCAGAAGATCCTGAAAAAATTGCTAAGCAAATTGAAGAAGGAATAAAGAAAACAAATGGTAAATACGAGGTAATTGTTGACAGAAAAGAAGCAATTAAAGCTGCTATAAAGATGGCTAATAAGAGAGACATAATTGTTTTAGCTGGAAAAGGACATGAGCCTTATCAAGATATAAATGGAGTAAAAGAACCATTTGATGAAAAAGCAATTATTACAGAAGTTATAGAAAAATTGGATACAAAAAAATAAATATTAATTTACACAAACGATAATAAGGGAAGGAATGAATAAAATGGAGCTTCAAATACAAATGCTGTTTATTTCATTTGCCATTACTGTTGTATTAGGTCTTATTACAATACCTATTCTAAAGAAATTAAAAGTAGGGCAAATAGAAAGGGATGATGGTCCTGAATCGCATTTGAAAAAACAGGGTACACCTACAATGGGAGGTGTAATTATAGCCATTCTTATGGTTATAATGTCTACATTTTTATTTTTGTGCTATAGAGTATCAAGTCCAGACACTGCCAATAAAATATTACCTTTAGTGTTTGTTACATTAGGTTTTGGTATTGTTGGATTTGTTGATGATTTTAAAAAGCTTGTTTTAAAAAATACTAAAGGATTAAAACCAATGTATAAGATGATTGGTTTGCTCCTAGTATCTGTTTTATATACATTATATCTTGTTAAGATACTAAATATTGGAACAGATATATATATTCCAATATTTAAAACATACTTAACATTACCAATTTGGTTATATATTCCATTTGCAATTTTTGTTCTATTAGGAACAACAAATGCAGTTAATTTAACAGATGGTGTTGATGGTTTATCTTCAAGCGTTACAACTGTTATTTTAACTTGTTTAGTTGCTATTAGTATAATTTGGAATGTACCAGAAGTATCGTTGTTAGGTACTGTTTTAATAGGTGGTTGCTTAGGATTTTTACTATTTAATTTACATCCAGCTAAAGTATTTATGGGAGATACTGGATCTTTATTATTAGGTGGTGCAATATCTGGAATGGCACTATATTTAAAAAATCCATTAATATTAATTGTTATTGCTCTTGTTCCAATAATAGAAACACTTTCTGTTATGATACAAGTTGTTTACTTTAAAAAAACAGGAAAAAGATTTTTTAAGATGGCACCAATTCACCATCATTTTGAACTAAGTGGATGGAAAGAAGAAAAAGTTGTTATTGTATTTAGTTTAGTTACATTAGTTTTATGTATTGCAGGAATGATGATAATATAGTAAATAAGGAGTTTAACTAATGCCAAAAAAGAAGAAGAAGAGAGTTTCGAATTTTGTTAATAATCAATTTGATTTTATACTGTGTATAACTGTTTTGTTGTTGCTTGCATTAGGAATAATAATGGTACTGTCTGCTAGTGCACCTTCTGCATTATCTGTTACAGGAAATAGTTATACATACGTTAGAAAACAATTGTTATTTGGTTTAGCAGGATTAGTTGTAATGTTTGCTTTATCAAAAGTAGATTATAAAGTGTATAAAAAATACTATTGGTATATATATTTTGCATCGTGGATAATATTGTTACTTGTTTTAGTTCCAGGATTTGGTGTTTCTGTTAAAGGAGCTACAAGATGGGTATCACTTGCTGGAATTCAATTTCAACCATCTGAGCTTACAAAAATAGGAATGATTATATTTTTTGCAGGATATCTTACAGATCATAAAAGTGAACTTCAAGAATTTAAAGCGGGATTTGTAAAACCATTGTGCTTTTTAATACCACCAATTGGTATATTGTTTTTTGTACAGAACCACTTTAGTGTTTCTTTGGTTATTTGCGTAATTGCCGTAGTTGTAATGTTTATGGCAGGATGTAGATTAAAACACTTTGTTGTAGTTGGTACCATTGGAGTGGTTATAGGAGCTGTAGCACTTAGTTATTTGCAAATGTCTGGTTCAGACAGCTTCAGATTAGACAGAATTTCTACATATTTCAATCCTTGGGAAGATGCTCAAGGTACAGGATATCAAACTGTACAAAGTTTATATGCCATTGGTTCGGGTGGTATGTTTGGACTGGGGCTTGGTAATAGTAAACAAAAATATTTATATATTCCAGAGCCACACAACGACTTTATTTTTTCAATATTAGCTGAGGAGCTTGGATTTATTGGATGTTTTCTGGTTATTTCGCTGTTCTGCGTGTTTGTGTGGAGAGGCGTGTTAATATCTATGAGATCGACAGATATGTTTGGATCGTTAATTGCAGTTGGTATTACAACTCTGGTTCGGAGTTCAAACTGTTATAAATATTGCGGTTGTTAGTGCTACTGTGCCAACAACAGGTATGTCTTTGCCATTCTTTAGTTATGGAGGAACAGCCTTATTATTACTTCTTGCAAACGTTGGAATATTACTTAATGTTTCAAGATCAAGTTCTAAAGTATAGGTATAACGGTAATATATTAAGAATAATGGTTCTTATTGGCAGACGCATAATCTATCAATAAGAACTTTATTAATATGTATAATAAAAAAGAGAGGAAATGATTTAATGAGAGTTATAATTTCTGCAGCGGGTACAGGTGGACACATTAATCCTGGTATTGCTATTGCAAATAAAATTAAGGAGCATGAGCCAGATTCTGAAATTGTATTTTTTGGAACAGAGAATGGGTTAGAAAATGATTTAGTTCCAAGAGCTGGATATAAATTAGAAAAGATTGAAGCATACGGAATTGAATCAAAAATATCAATAAACAATTTTAGGCAAATGATGAAAACGTACAAAAGTAGAAAAATTGTAAAAAAATTCATAAAAGAATTTAGGCCAGATGTAGTTATAGGTACTGGTGGATATATATGTGGACCTGTTTTTTGGGCTGCAAATAGCGAGCAAATACCAACAGTATTACACGAAAGTAATGCATATCCTGGAAGAGCTGTTAAGGTATTTGCAAAAAAAGCAGATAAAGTTTTATTAGGATTTGAAGCTGCAAAAGATAGACTTCCTGGAGTAAAGAATATTGTGGTAACTGGTACACCTACTAAAATAAAGAAGATAAATTTATCAGATAATACAAAGAGGGAAATATTAAATCAACTTGGATTGGATGCTAATTTGCCAACCGTTTTAGTTTTTGGTGGAAGCCAAGGAGCAAAAAGAATAAATGATGCTCTAATTGAATTACTTGCTAAAGGTGATAATAAAAATTATCAATTTATTTGGTCAACCGGAGCTGGTCAATTTGAATATGTTAAGAATGAATTAGGCAAGCGTGGAGTTGACTTTGAAAAAATTAAAAATTGCAAACCAGTTCCATACATATACAATATGGAAGAGCTAATGAATGCCGTTGATTTAATGGTTTGTAGAAGTGGGGCAATGACAATTACTGAAATTGCAATTGTAGAAAAACCTGCAATTTTTATTCCGTTACCAAGCATGAGTGCTAATAGACAAGAAGATAATGCTCGAGTTCTAGAAAAGCTAGATGCGGCAAAAGTAATTTTAAATAAGGATTTAAATAGCGAAATATTAAATCAGTACATTAATGAAATTGTATCAGATAAGGATAATATGGTTAAAATGGGGAAGAATGCTG
>CAMUZZ010000019.1 GCA_947165355.1 uncultured Clostridium sp. | reverse complement strand
TTGTTTTTCGTTCGCGTCGCTAGCAGCCTTCGGCCGCTATTTCTACTTACTAACCAATTCAATCAAAATAAAAGAAGGTATGATTCACTTCGTTCATCATACCTTCTTTTATTTTGGTTGGGCTGGCTAGATTCGAACTAGCGCATGCCAGAGTCAAAGTCTGGTGCCTTACCGCTTGGCTACAGCCCAATATGTAATTACTGCATTAATTAAAATGGGGTGGAAGATGGGACTCGAACCCACGGTCTTCAGTGCCACAAACTGACGCGTTAACCAACTACGCTACATCCACCATCTTGCATCTCAAAACTAATGCAGTTATTATTTTACTATTTTCTTAAACATTTGTCAATATGTGATTTGAATTATTTTACAAATTCAAATCACATTTAAATATCATTTCAACATTGCAAAAACCTTATTCTTGCTCCTTAGCATAAATAACTAATCTGTATCTATTGTCGCCTTGGCAAGTAACTAAAGTTACTTCTCTTCTTCCCTCTGTATCTCTTTGCATATATGTTGAATCAGCTTCTTCAGTTGTATATTTATTGTATATTGTATATGGTCTTCTATTTCCTGTTTCCCAATCCGTAATATATATAGTATCACCTAATTTTAGATTTTTATTACTTCCAAAAAATAAACCATTTCTATAGTTGTGACCTATTATTACTGTATTGCCTACATTATTTAAACCAACTCCATATAACATTGCAACCGAAACTTCTATTTGATCCATATCAGTTAAATAATCTAACACAGGATATTGTAAATTAACAGTTGGCATCTCAATTTTTCCAGCAACTACATAATTTTTATACGTTAATGCATCTGTATCAATGCCTCTTATTCCACCTGCGTTTTGTTCTTTTGAAGCTTCATCCTCATCTTCTTGGTCATGCGTATCATCTATTTTTTGTTTTCTCTTTGCCAACTCTTCATCAAATGTATCTTCAATAAATTCGTTTGCATCTTTATTTATATTATACTTTTGATAATATTTATAAACTAAAAAAACAGAAAGACCAATTATTCCAACTACCAAAATAGATAAAAATACTGTTAAAAATCTATCAAATCCACTTTTCCTCATTTAAATAATATCTGCGTTTTTGCAGATTACCTCCTTATAATTTATTAATTAAATAATATGCTCTCCCAATTTTTTACCAGCAAGTATATGAAAATGCATATGCATAACAGTTTGTCCAGCATTTTCTCCACAGTTTGTTATTACTCTAAATCCTTCTTTATCAAAACCTTGCTTAGCAGCAATTTTGTTTATCGCACTATATATTTTTGAAATTATTGTATCATCATAGTTAACTGATAAAACATTTTCATAATGTTTTTTAGGAACAACTAAAATATGAACAGGTGCCTGTGGATTTAAATCATTAAATGCGGTTACATATTCATCCTCATATACTATATTTGTTGGTATTACTCCGTTAGCTAATTTACAAAAAATACAATCTTCCATTGTGTTACCTCCTAAAAAACTTATTTAATAATACATTATCTATTTTATCATAAAATGCATCATTCTACAATATTAAAAAATAACGAGAACAACTATAAAATTTAGCTGTTCTCATTTATTTACTAGTTTTTAATTATTCTAAAACTGCTTTAATTCTTCTTACTCCTGCAGAGCTCGATTCTTCTTTTTTAATTATAAAATGTCCAAGTTCTGAAGTATTTGATACGTGAGGTCCTCCACATATTTCAAGTGATACATCCCCAATTTTATATACAGTAACTATGTCTGGATATCTTTCTATAAATTGACATTCAGCTCCCATCTTAACAGCTTCTTCTTTTGGCATTTCTAATCTTTCAACAGGAATAGCCATTTTAATGTATTCATTAACTAAATCTTCAACTTGCTTCTTTTGATCTTCTGTCATCTTTTCGTCGTGTGTAAAGTCAAATCTCATTCTTTCAACAGTTATATTACTTCCTCTTTGATGAACATGCTCTCCTAATATTTTTCTTAAGGCTGCATTTAATAAGTGAGTTGCTGTATGATATTTTGTTTCCATCTCACCTGTAGATGCCAAACCACCTTTAAATTTTTGCTCTGATCCAGCTCTTGATTTTGCTTGATGTTCTTCAAATTTTGCTTTAAATCCATCCATATCAACTTTAAGTCCTTGCTCCTTTGCAAGCTCCTCGGTTAATTCAATTGGAAAACCATATGTATCATATAATTTAAATGCTGAGTCTTTGTCTAATTCATCACCTGTTAAATCCTTAGTTATTTTTTCAAATTCTCTTAATCCTTTTTCAAGTGTTTTGTTGAATTTTATTTTTTCGTTTCTAAATGCATCTAATATAAAATCTTTATTTCTTTCAAGCTCTTTATAGTATGATTTGTATTCATTTATAACTATACAAGCAATTTCTTGCTCCCATTCTGAATCTATATTAATGTTTAAAACTCTTGCATATCTTATTGTTCTTCTTATAAGTCTTCTTAAAACATATCCTTGGTCTTTGTTTGATGGCATTATCTTTGCATCATCACCCAAAAGCATAACAATAGCTCTAATATGGTCAGCAATAATTCTCATTGGTACAGTGTATTTCTCATCATCATATTTTTTTCCAGATACATCTTCAATTTTTGCAATAATGTCTCTCCAAATTGATGACTTATAGTTGTCGTTCTTTCCTTCAAGAACTGCAACAACCCTTTCAACTCCCATACCTGTATCAACATTTTTTCTTTTTAGCGGAGTAAATGTTCCATCAGGATTATGCATGTATTGCATAAAAACATTGTTCCAAATTTCAACCCAATTATCATTTTCTGGATCAAATTTTTTTGGTATTTCTTCATCACTTCTCCAGTAAAAAATTTCTGTATCAGATCCACATGGTCCTGTTAACTCCATGTTTGGCCACCAGTTGTCATCTTCTCCTAGAAATGCAATTCTTTCTTTTGGAATTCCTGCATCCATCCATAATTTAGCTGCTTCTTCATCTGCTGGTACCATTTCATTTCCTTTAAAAACTGTAACAGCTAATCTGTTAACTGGTATATTTAAATGCTTTGTTAATAACTCAAAGCTCCATTTTATTGAATCTTCTTTAAAGTAATCTCCTAAAGACCAATTCCCAAGCATTTCAAAAAATGTATGATGAGTTGTATCTCCAACTTCCTCTAAATCGTTTGTTCTAAAACATTTTTGAACATCTGTAAGACGTGTTCCTTCTGGATGATTTTCCCCCTTTAAGTAAGGAACCAATGGTTGCATTCCTGCTGTATTAAATAGAACAGTTGGATCATTTTCTGGAATAATTGGTGCACTAGGAATTATTTTGTGACCCTTGCTCTCAAAAAACTTTAAATATATTTCTTTTAAATTTAAATCTGCCATATCTATAGCACTCCTTCTAATTCACTTTGTAAACTTGCATTATTATATTATAAAAAGTCCATAAAATCAAACTAAAATGTTACATTTGAGCAACTAAATTTTCCTTATCTGCATCAATAACTTTTACTTTTTTAATTTGATTTACATAGCTTTTATCTATGCATTTGCACTTAACATTCATATAGTTCGTAGTATGCCCCTTCATATAACCATCTTCAACTTCCTCGAATAACACTTCAACATCTCTTCCAATGTAGCTTTTATTAAACTCAAGCTCATTGCTATCAGAAAGTTCAATTAACTTTTTACTTCTTTGCTCTTTAACATCTCCATCAATCTGATTTGGCATTACCGCCGCTTTTGTACCCTTTCTTGGAGAATATTTAAATACATGCATATGATAAAAACCTACATCTTTTAAGAACTTATATGTTTGATTAAATTCTTCATCTGTTTCTCCTGGGAATCCAACAATAACATCAGTTGTTAGTGCCGCTTCCGGAAATTTTGATTTTATTCTTTTAACACCTTCCATAAATTCTTCTGCAGTATATCTTCTATTCATTCTTTTCAAAGTCTCTGTACATCCACTTTGAAGTGATAAATGAAAATGATTACAAATTTTATCCAGTTTTGATAATCTTTCAATAAACTCATCTGTCATTATTATTGGCTCTATAGAGCTTAGTCTAATTCTTTGCAAATTCTCAACTTCATTAATTCTTTCAAGTAAATCTATTAAGCTAGTTCCATCCTTAAAATCTCTTCCATAAGAAGCTACATGAATTCCTGTTATAACAATTTCCTTAAATCCTTTTGCAACAATATCTTTTACTTCTTCAAGAACATCATCTATTTTTCTACTACGAATGTGTCCCCTAGCAAATGGAATTAGGCAATATGAACAAAACCTATCGCATCCATCTTGAACTTTAATTACAGCCCTTGTTTTTTCGGTATATGTTGTTGGTCCAAAATCAATATATTCCTCTTGATACATAACATCAGTAACAATTGTTTTAGCTTTCTTTTCCTTGTAATAATCTTCAACTATTTTAACTAAATCTTTCTTTTCATTATTTCCAATTATTAAATCAATTTCTTTTATTTTTCTAACTTCATCGGGAGCAACCTGGGTGTAACAACCGCATGCAACAAGAATGCTATTGGGATTTATTTCTTTTGCACGTCTTAGCATTTGCCTTGATTTTCTGTCTGCAATACTTGTAACAGTACATGTATTTACAACATATATATCCGCTTCGTCAGAAAATGGAACAACTGAATATCCAGCTTCAATAAATTTTTGTATCATGGCATTTGTTTCATATTGATTTACTTTACATCCCAAAGAGCAAAATGCAATTTTTTTATTATTTTCCATTGGCAAATACTGGTAAAAACCATACACTCCTTTCATAATCTAATACTTGGTATTATAGCATTCTTTACATAATATGTAAAGAAATACCTCCTTAAAAAAATTGATTTATAAATTTTTTTAATATATAATAATCTCGGTGATAGAAAATGCGTAATACAAAAGGAAAAAGATTTGCCGACAAAAAAAGTGCAAAATCAAAAAACATACAAAATGAAAAAAGAACAAATATATCAATTCTTAATGTTCCTGATAGTAACAATATAAATAAATTTGAAAATAACAACGTAAATCGTTTTGAAAATAACAATGTAAATAGATTTGAAGCAGAGCAATATACTCATTCAAAAAAAGATAAAAAAAAGAAAAAGAAGAAAAAAAGTATTTTGTTCAACATAATAATCATCATTTGCCTTGCTGCTATTATATATTCTTCATACAATATTGTTTTATGGTTTATTGATAATTATAAAAATAAAAAACTACTTGAAGACTTGTATAATGACGTAACAATAACTGAAGAAGATGTAATAATAAACGATACAAAGTTAAAGAAAAAACATTATGACATAACCAAACTAATAGAAAGAAACCCCGATACAGTTGGTTGGATTTATGTAAATAATACTAATATAGACTACCCAATTGTACAAGCAAAGGACAACGACTTTTATTTAAATCATACATTTGATAAAGAAAGTAACTCCGTTGGTTCAATCTTTGCTGACTATAGATGTAGTTTTCCTAAACTTGGATACAACACTGTAGTATATGGTCACAATAGAAAAGATGGTAGTATGTTTGGAACTCTACAAAGATCACTTACTGAAGAATGGTATTCAGAAGAAGAAAACCTATATATTAATATGTCTACAGCAAATGAAGATCATATATATAGAGTTTTCTCAACTTTCGTATGCAATGACGAAGATGTAACCGGTTATACACAAACCAGCTTTTCATCAAAAGAAGATTTTAAAAACTATGTTAATAAACTAAAACAAAGAAGTAGTCATAACTTCGAAACAGACTTAAATGAAGCATCACAAATTTTAACACTTTACACATGTTATGGAATAAATAACCAAAGATTGTTAGTTTGTGCAGTTTTAGTAGAATAACCTTACCAATTATCAACATATCATAAAAAATTAAATAAGAAAAATTTCAGTTATTGACTTTATTTCATAAATTGAAGTTTTTCTTTTATTTTTCCTAAAAACATGATATAATACCACCATTAAATATTTTTGGCAAAGCCTAACTTATTTAATCTTTGCATGCTTCATGTCCCAACGTGAAGTAACAAAAGAGCAAATTCCGTAATTGCTCAAAACCTCTATCGTAGATGTAATATTTGGGAATTACTATAACTACGGTATACAAAAAAGGAGAATGCTATGTTTAGATTTGGCAACAATCCTAAAAGTTTTAGAAACTTGCAACCGCTCTACACTGAAGCCGAAAACGGTTTAAGAAAATTACTTCGGCAAAAAATGGACAATAAGTACAATGACGCACGCTCTTTTAAAGCAACATTTGCAGCAACTAAAAAGTATATTATAACCATTACTTTTTACTACATCACAAAAAAAGATGAATGCAAAAAAATTTTTTCAAAAGAGGTACACTTCAACTATACGTCTGTTATGAGCGACCAAAACGGAAAACCCTATGCAAGCAAATCAATCATTAAAGTCCATGGTGAAACCATTAACCCTAATGATCAACAAAGAGTTTTATCTTGTTAAATAATTTACGGACAAATAAAGACCCTAAGCAACACGCTTGGGTCTTTATTTGTTACAAACTATTATTCTTATTTAATAATTTTTTTATTTCTTACTTTTTTTATTTTCATCTCCATAGTATGCTTGAAGTAAAATTTCTTTTATTTCACTTACTAATGGAAGTCTTGGATTTGCTGTAGTACATTGGTCTTCAAATGCCATATCAGCAAGTTTATCAACTTTTGCCAAGAATTCTTTTTCATCTACTCCAGCTTCTTTAAGTGTACTTGGAATATTTAAATCTTTATTTAGCTCTTTAACCATTTCTATTAATGAGTTAACGCCTTCTTCAGTTGTTTTAGCCTTTAGTCCAAGTCTTCTTGAAATTTCTGCATATTTTTGATCAGCAATAAAATATTCATATTTAGGGAAAGATACAAATTTTGTTGGTTTTGTTGCGTTGTATCTTATAACAAATGGTAATATAATTGCATTTGCTCTTCCGTGTGGAATATGGAATTCTCCTCCTAATTTATGTGCAATAGAATGATTTAGTCCTAGAAATGCATTTGAGAAAGCCATACCTGCTATACAACTTGCATTATGCATTTTTTCTCTTGCATGTCTGTTAGAACCATCGTTGTATGCGTCTCTAATATTGTTGTATACAAGTTCTGTAGCCTTTTCAGCTAAACCATCTGTGTAATCAGATGCCATATTTGAAACATATGCTTCCAATGCGTGTGTTAGAACATCCATACCAGTATCAGCAGTTATGCTCTTTGGTAAAGACATAACTAAATCTGGATCTACTATTGCTACATCTGGTGTTAATTCATAATCTGCCAATGGATATTTTTTATTTATTTTTTTGTCTGTTATAACTGCAAAAGAAGTTACCTCTGAACCTGTTCCTGAAGTTGTTGGAATACATACCATTTTAGCCTTAGAACCAAGTTTTGGGAATTTATAAGTACGTTTACGTATATCCATAAATTTAAGTTTCATTCCCTCTGGATCAGCCTCAGGATGTTCGTAAAATAACCACATTCCTTTTGCCGCATCCATTGCACTTCCACCACCTATTGCAATAATTACATCAGGATCAAAGTTTTTCATCATTTCAACACCTTTGTTTATTGTATCGAATGATGGATCTGATTCAACTTCAGAAAAGATTTCTGAATGAACATATTTTTCTCTTTTTCTTATATGATATAAAATTTTATCCACATAGCCCAACTTAACCATACCAGGGTCTGTTACTATAAATGCTCTTGAAATATCTGGCATTTTTTCTAAATATGCTATTGAACCTGCTTCAAAATATATTTTTTCTGGAACTTTAAACCATTGCATATTAACTCTCCTTTTTGCTACTCTTTTGATATTTATTAAATTTACAGATGAAACATTAGATGTAGTTGAATTTCCTCCAAACGTTCCACAACCTAATGTAAGTGATGGTAAATTTGTATTATAAATATCTCCAATAGCTCCGTGTGTAGATGGTGAATTAACAATAATTCTTCCTACCTTTACAGCATTTGCAAATTTTTCAATAGTTTCTGGATTTTCTGAGTGTATTGCAGCAGAATGACCAAGTCCTCCAAATTCTAGTAATCTTTCTGCTAAATTAATTCCTTCATCTTCATTCTTAGCAACATAATATGCAAGCACTGGACTTAATTTTTCTCTTGAAAATGGATGCTCTTCTCCAACTCCTGTTTCTTTTACTACTAAAACTTTAGTATCTTCTGGAATTTTGAATCCTGCCTTTTTAGCAATATTGTATGGACTTTGACCAACAACTTCTGAATTAAGTGTCCATCCCTTTTCTTCAACAAACATACTTACTTTTAATTTTTTTGTTTCTTCAGCGTTAGCAAAATAACATCCTGCTTCTTTCATAAGTGCTTCAAAATCTTTTTGAATTTCTTTGTCAACTATAACAGACTGTTCAGATGCACAAATCATTCCATTATCAAAAGATTTAGACATAACCAAATCGTTTACTGAAGTTTTTAATTTTGCTGTTTTATCTATGTAACAAGGAACATTACCAGGTCCTACACCAAGTGCTGGCTTTCCTGATGAATATGCGGCTTTAACCATACTTGTTCCACCTGTAGCTAATATTAAATTAACATCTGGGTGATGCATTAAATAATTAGTTGCTGTAATAGATGGTTCCTCTATCCATAAAATACAATCTTTTGGTGCCCCAGCTTTAACAGCCGCATCTCTTACTACTGTAGCAGCTGCAACACTTGATTTTTGTGCTGAAGGGTGAAATCCAAAAATTATAACATTTCTTGTTTTTGCAGAAATCATTGATTTAAACATAGTAGTAGACGTTGGATTTGTTACTGGTGTAACTCCTGCAATAATACCAATAGGCTCTGCAATTTCTTCGTAGCCTTCTTCTTCGTTATTATTTACAACTCCAACAGTCTTTGCATATTTTATATTATGATAAATATATTCTGTTGCAAACATATTCTTAGTTATTTTATCTTCATAAATACCTCTTTTTGTTTCTTCAACAGCAAGCTTTGCAAGTTCCATATGGTGCTCTAATCCTGCCATAGACATCGCTTTAATAATATTATCAACTTGCTCCTGATTTAATTTCATGTACTCTTCAGATGCAATTTTAGCTCTTTCTACCAAGCTATCTATCATATCTTTTATTTTTTGGTCTTCTTTCTCTGTAATTTCCTTTGCCATAAATTAAACCTCCTTAATATTCAACTGTTCACCGCTCATTATATTAAGAAACAATACAAAAGTCAATAAAAACACCTCGACAAAAACATTTAATTTTAGATTAAAAAAGAAAATGACCCTTATGCATTTGCGCAAGGGTCAAATCTTTACGTATAAGTATAGACTTTTTTAAAATTTATCATCTTTTAATCTTTTTTATCTCTATTTACATCTGCTTTACTCATACTATCCATAATGCTTATAAATTGTATATTGTCTCTTTTTTCTTCAGATGCAAAAGTAGTATATTCGTTTGATAATTCTTCTAATTTTTCAATTCTTCTAATTAAGTTTTTACCGTTGTTATTTATTAAATTGCAAATGTTGTCAATTCCTTCTTTATTAAATCTCTTGATACCGTCTAATAAAGTTCCGCTTCCATCAACTAATTTTTGACTTCCGTCCGACAAAGAATTTATACCATCTACTAATGTTCCCGTTCCTTTTGCTAACTCATTCGTACCATTTAGCAAACTATCTGTTCCTTCCTGTAGCTCTGTTGCTCCAGATGAAATTTGTTTTGTTGCCGAATTTAACTGTTCACCAGCTTTAGATAAACTAGAAGCTCCATTGCTTAGCACACTTAATCCACCAGATACTTGCTTTGATCCTTCAACTAACCCAGCTGCTCCAATAGATAAATTACTAGCTCCATCAGAAACATCTTTTGCCCCTTTAGCAATACTAGTACTATTATTCGCCAAACTAGAAGTTCCTTGTGATAATAATTTCATACCATCGTCTAATTCTTTAAGTCCTCCAGAAATTTGTGCAGCACCTTTCTCTGCATCACTTAATCCATTATATAAATTTTCCATCTCAGCTTTGCTATTATTCCCCATATTTTGAATATATGTGCTACTAGCTTTTAGCTGATTAATCGACTTGTTATTTAGATCAATTTGATTGTTTATAATTTCTTTCACTTCATCACTTGACCCCTCCAACTGTGCTTCTAGGGCTGAATTTGTTCTTTGTAGCTCTTCTATTAATGTCATATTATCAATTAATTCTTGAGGAACTTCTTCACTGCTTAATATGTTATACTGCTCTTTAACTTTTGTTGTAATTTCGCTAATTCCTGATGATAATGACTCAGCTCCATTATTAAGTTTCGTAACATTTTGAGCTATATTATCTACATTTGATGATATTTTTTGAGCTCCATCTGCCAACTTAGTAGCCCCTTCACTAACTTGATTTGCTCCGCCGCTTAATACGTCACTTCCATTACTTAAATCGTTAATACCAGAATCAAGA
Organism: uncultured Clostridium sp.; assembly: GCA_947165355.1. Taxonomy (GTDB): domain Bacteria; phylum Bacillota; class Clostridia; order TANB77; family CAG-508; genus CAG-492. The sequence continues at coordinate 8,217 of CAMUZZ010000019.1, read as the reverse complement.
GCTCCATAATTTCTATTTAACTCACTTGCACCGGCAGAAACTTCAGCCACACCCTTATTGAATTTATTAGATTGTATTGTATATTCATTAATACCATCTTTCAAGGTTACTGCTCCACTGTTTAAGTCACTAGCTCCTTTTTTTAAAGCATTAACTCCAGTATTTAATGTATTACTTCCATCTTTCAATACCGTTACGCCATCGTTTAATAAAATAATACCATTATTTAAGTCCGTTGCCCCCTGTTCTATTTGATTACTTGCACTTTGAAGCTCATTTACTTTATTGAATAACTCTTTAAAATCATCCATTGATATGTCTAATGAATCAAATACTTTAGGACTTGCAAAAGTCATAATATTGCTTAACTCAAAGCATTCCGTTTCTAGAGTTATTTCAATTGAATCACACACATCTATGTTACTATTCTTTAATTTTAGGCTTTCTACTAATCCTGGGATTGCGAAACCAGCAACTATTGTTTTTTCTCCATTGTTAATTATTTTTCCATGATTTATTTCCACATTTTTATTATTATCATTATCTAAAACCATACCAGAAACCACTAAGAATGGTGTATACATTTTTTCACTTTGTCCGTTAACCCAAACTTGTTTTTCATCTTTATTAGTGTATTTTAGCTGGATAGTTACTTTACCTTTTTTCCCAATAATTTCACTAACTGGCATTTCTATACCATTTAATTTATAAACAACATTACACTCAATTGGTAAATCTTTTTGAATTTCACTTTTTTTAGTTTTTGTTCCTTCTTCATTTTCATTTATAGTACTTGAAATCGTCTTGTATATTTCTCCATTTGATTTTATGTTTGAATAAATAGTTTCTTCATTAACATATGCAAAAGATGGCACTGTGTAGCATGCAAAAATTGAAAGAACTGCACTTCCAGCCACAACTTTTTTTATCATATCTTTACGCATTATTTTTACCTCCTATTTTTTTCATTCCTATTGTCGTTTTACACACTAATTTATCAAATATCATCAAGAACGATGGTAATGCAAAAACAACAGACATCATACTTATAATTGCGCCTCTACCCAATAAAACGCATATTGAACTTATTATTTCAATTTTTGAATACAATCCAACTCCTATCGTTGCTCCAAAAAAACATAATCCACTCGTAAAAATAGAGCTAATTGATGTTCCAAGAGCATAGTCAATCGCTTCTTTCTTATCTAATCCCTCTTTACGTTTAGTTATATATTTTGTTGTAATTAAAATAGCATAGTCTATTGTTGCTCCTAGCTGAATTGTTCCAATTACAATTGAAGCAATAAATGGCAATACTGTTCCAGAATAATATGGAATTCCCATATTTATAAATATAGCAAACTCAATAACCAACATTAGTATAATTGGCAAACTAATTGATTTTAAAATTACAAGCATTATAATAAATATGATTACTATAGAGATTGTGTTTACACTATTAAAATCATGATCTGCAATTTCTACCAAGTCATTCATAAGTGGCCCCTCACCTGCTAATATCGCACCTTCATCATAATTCTTTATTATTTGATTTACTTCTTTTATTTGATTGTTTAGTTCGTCTGTAGCCATTTCGTATTTTGAGCTTATTAGTACTAGTTTATATTTCTCAGTTTGTACTTTATTAATAATTTCTTTTGGAATCATATTTTCAGGAATTCCTAATTCTGATAACTTTGATACACTTAATGTCCACTTTATTCCATCTAGTTGTTCAATTTGCTCTAGCATTTTTTTCATATCTTCATCATTTACGTTATTTTCAACTAAGACCATTTCGATAGATACCATATCATACTTTTCTTGTAACTCATCATTAGCTACAACACTTTCTAACGATTTAGGTAATTTTGAATCCAGATTATAATATATCTCCGTCCTTCTGTATCCATAAAAAGCTATAGGCAATATTATTATAAAAACTATTGCAATTGCTTTGTAGTGTTTCATAATAAAGCTCTTTAATCCTGTAAATTTTGGAAGAATAACTTTGTGTTTTGTTTTTTCAATCATTCCATTAAAGCAAAGAATCATTGCAGGCAACACAGTAACAACACAAATTACTCCAAATATTACGCCTTTAGCCATAACAATTCCAATATCAGCTCCCAAGGCAAGATTCATTCCACAGAGCGCTAAGAATCCTGCAACAGTTGTTATAGAGCTTCCAAAAACTGAACCTAAAGTCGTTGATATAGCATCTGCCATTGCCTTTTCATTATCTTTACCACTTTCTTTCTCGTGCATAAAACTATGATATAAAAATATAGCAAAATCTGTTGTAACTCCTAGTTGTAAAACAGAAGCTATAGCTTTTGTTATATACGATATTTCTCCTAAAAAAATGTTTGTGCCCATATTGTATAAGATTGCAAAACCAATATTTAATAACAAAAACACTGGTGCAGCGTAAGAATCTAACGTTAGCTCAAGTACAATTAAGCATAAAATTACTGCAATAACAACATATATAAAGAATTCCTGATTGAATATATTCTCAGTATCTAATAAAATTGCAGACATTCCACTTACCTTACATCTCTCGTCTGTTATATTCCTTATCTTTTGAATTGCCTCAATTGTATTGTCATCTGATATACCATCTTTAAACGTAACCATCATAATAGTTGTATTATCTTTATATGCTGTATTTTTAATTTTATCTGGTAAAATATCTTTTGGTATAGTATCTCCCAATACATCGGCTATGCTCCCAACCATAGCAACATTATCCATAGATCTAATATCATTTTCCAATTTTAACATTTCTTTTTCAGGCATATCATCTAACAAAATTATTGTGTACGCGCCCATGTTGAAATCTTCTACCAGTATATTTTGTCCTTGTATAGTTTCTATATTGTTTGGTAAATATACTAAAATATTGTAATTAATTTTGGTTTTAGCCATTCCTATTGCTGATGGAATTAGCAATACTATAGCAAGAGCTAAAATAATTTTTTTATATTTGCATATTATTTCTCCAAATTTATGCATAAGAATACTCCTTTCAGTTTTATGACCAATGGTCATTTAAAAACTTATTATATTATACTCTCATATTGACCATTAGTCAATACTTTTTATTTTTTTATTGACTAAAACAAGGTTTTATGAAATAATAAATGTGTTAGAGCAATGATTATACTAATATTTATACACGAATATTTTTTAAGGGGTCTTATTTATATGAAAGAAGAAAATAACGATAAACAATCTAGATTACTAAATAATGCATTTAAACTTTTTACAAAAAAAGGAGTAAAAGATACTTCTATACAAGAAATAGTTGATAGTGCCGACGTTGCTAAAGGAACATTTTATTTATATTTTAAGGATAAATATGAAATTAGAGATATACTAATAGCGCAAAAATCTAAAAAGCTTTTTAACGATGCATTAAAATCTTTAAATAAAACAAATATAAGCGAACTCACTGAACAAGTAGTTTTTATAGTGGACCACGTAATCAATGCATTATCAAAAAACACTTTGCTTTTAAAATTTATATCAAAAAATCTATCATGGGGAGTCTATAATGAAACATTTAATAAAATTTATGAAAATGAAATAAACTCTGAAGATGGTATGAGAAGTTTATTTCTAAAGGGAATTACAGAACATAATATTAGGTTAAAAAACCCTGATGCAACTTTATTTATGATTATTGAACTTGTAAGCTCAACCTGTTTTAACTCTATTTTATATAATAACCCTCTACCAATAGAAGAATTTAAACCATACTTATATTCGGCAATTAGAAACCTTATAAACGATAAATAATACAAATAAGGAAATGGCCCTTATGCACTGCATAAGAGCCTAATTTTTACATACAGATTGTCACGGGCATCACTCCTTTTAGATACTGCAATCCTTTACTTGCCATTTATGAGCAGGAGAACTATTATTCCTAACAGAATTCCTCCAATATACATTTTTAGGTAAGCAAGGACTATACCTAATACAAAAAGTGGCATCAATACGGCTGCTTCAATTAACAAAAACATACGCAGCACATTAAGGAAGCTTGCCTTTATCTTTCTTGTCGTTACTGCAAGATAAACAAGATACCCTGCTAATACGCCAAAAAGGATAATTGAACAAATTGTTGGAACAATTCCGTACCGTACTGCTGTATAAGCATAATGTGATACTATAATCACATATACTATGCACAGTACAACTAAACATACTGTCCCAAACCGAACTTTCTTTTTTACGGTTTCATAGTCCTCTTCGGAAATACTTTCATCTTTCTTCTCACTATAGAGAAGCATAAAGCCGGTAAGTACTCCAAAAAAGATAACCGTTGGGAAATCCAAACACTTCACAGCAAAGTCTCTAAACTTGCCGTAATTTGTAATGAATACTCCCGAAATGGTTGCGCGGATAAGTAAAAAAAGCATAGTTAACATCTGAGTTCCTCCTCTCAAATTTCCAAGTTACTATATTTACTTATTCCCTGTATGTAAAAATATGAAGCAAGCAAAGAGCAAGCTTCGAGATACAAAATATCTCTGTACCTTATATTATACTACTAAAGTATCAAAAAGTCCATTATCACTAGGATATAGGTTTCTTCATGGTAATAAATGTTTGCATTCGTATACTACAAAAAAAGCTAAACATCAATAACAATTCTCCTTTTCGGTAGAAAGAGCATCATACAATTTAAGTTTTTTATTCATTCTATCTCCCTCTATAATTCTAATTGCCAAAAGATATACTAGCATCGCAAGTAACCCAAAGTTTTTAACCTTTAAAATAAACAAACTTGCAGAGGCAAGAATTATAATTGTAACAGCCCACGAAATTCTTTCTGTAATTATGTATGATTGCCTTAATCCGAATAAAATATGTATTAAGCTTTTAACGATTCTTCCCCCATCCAGTGGGTAAATTGGAAGTAAATTAACCATTGCAATTATTAAATTAATATACATAATTTCTTGTTTAACAAAAAAATCTATATTAATGCCAAACAAAATTACTGCAATTATTAAGTTACTAAGTGGACCTGCTAAGTATACAAATATTCTTTTAAACTCTAATAAATTTCCTTTTCGAATTTTTTTGCTATAATCCTTAATTACATTATAGAAAGAAACTGAAAATCCTATTGGCTTTACCTCAAAAGTAGTTGGTTTAAAACCCAATATACTCCCTATTATCATGTGGCTTAATTCATGTAAACATGCAAATATCATTAGTAATATATAAATTTGTATCTGTCCTGTTATTTGAAATATTAATAGGAAAATTAATATTTTCATATCAATCTTTATTTGCATACCATTTTAAGCTCTCCTTTATTAAAATTCCAATATCAATTCTGGATCTACAGGTCTATCATCTCTTCTTATTTCAAAATGAAGATGTGGGCCTGTAGCCTTTCCTGTTGCACCAACCTTAGCAATTTCGTCTCCAATATTTACTTTGTCTCCTTCACTAACCATTAATTCACTACAGTGTCCATATATTGCAACAATATCATCTTGTTTTATTTTTAAATGTAAGCCAAAGTCTCCTATATTAGATGCTTCTATAACAACACCTTTTGAAGCAGACTTTATTACTGTACCAGTTGCTGCTCCTAAGTCTATTCCTTTGTGATTAGAAGACACCATAGAACTACCTTCTCTTTTTCCAAACCTTGATGTAACAACATACTCTTCTATAGGCTTACACACTCCAATATTATTTTTTATATACCACACATCTTCATTAGTTATTTCATTAGACGTTTCATCAGGGTCATATTCATTTTCAAGCTCCCCTCCAATTCCTAATAATGCTATACTCTCTATACTACTATCCTTTTTTTCAGTTCCATCTTCTTTTTCTTCGTAGAAACTCTTTGACTGCGTATCTATGTCTTCATTTTTAGTTTCTTTTATTTCTTCTCCATTTTTTTCACCCATTAAATTTGCATCAGTATTATTAGCTTTATTACCTAAATTATCATTGTTTCGTAGAGCATTATCCGTTTTATCAAAATATTTAGAAAATTTACTATAAATCTCATTTAAGTTGATATCATAGCTTAACACACTTTTTAAATTGTTAATTATTTTATTGTTACTTTCATTCTGATTATTTCGTATATAATACAATCCACAATATATGCACAAACAAATTATAAGTTTTATTATTACTTTCGATATTTTATTTATATGAATCACGCTTGTATTTATATTATCGCTCTCTATCATGTTTTTTCTTCGTAGCATTACATCTTCTGCTCTTTTTATTCTTTCATCATCACTAATTATTCTTTCCATTTTAGTAGCCTCATCTCTCTTTAAAATATACTCTACTAAAATATATGCAACACTTATAATATAATACTTATAATATAATACTTATAATTAACATTATTCCCAAAAGAACACACATGCCTTTAAGTCTTTTGTTTTTTCTTTTATAATCAATCTTATCATCTTGCGTTTCTTTTAAAAAGTCTGAAATAACAAGTTCCGCTTCCCTCACAATAAAATCTCTTTCATCGTCATCTTCATGACTATCTTCACTAAACTTGTTAGAAAATTCATATTTTTTAACTTTTTTATTATTTTTAAATATAATAATTGCCTCTTCTATAGTGTTGGATGGTACATCCTTTAAACGTATGATATTTCTCATATTATCCATATCTATATACCTCCCCAAATTTTATATAGATATTTTTCCCATTTAAAATTTAGTTATTCATAGTATAGCTATTTTTTTATTAATAGATGCAGTTTTGTTTAATGATTATAACTTTCGTAAAAGATTTCATAATATAAAAAACCCGCTTTTCAGCGGGTTTTTATTATCCTTTTATTTGTTTTGCTACTTCCTCAGCAAAATTTTCTTCTTTCTTTTCGATTCCTTCACCTTTTTCTAATCTTGCAAATCTATTAATTTTAGCTCCTTTAGATTTTAATAAATCAGAAACCTTCATGCTTGAATCTTTAACAAATTCTTGATCTACTAAACAGATTTCTCCGTAGAATTTTCCAATTCTACCTTGAACCATTTTTTCAGCTATTTCTGCTGGCTTTCCTTCATTCATAGCTTGTACTTTTAATATTTCCATTTCCTTTTGAACTCTTTCAGCTGGAACTGAATCTCTATCTAAGAACTCTGGTTTAGCAGCAGCTATTTGCATACAAATATCTTTTGCTAATTCTGGTGTTCCATTTTCAATATCAACTAAAACACCAATTTTTCCTTCGCCATGAATATATTTCTCAACTAATCCTGTAGATTCAAATCTTTCAAATCTTCTAATTGACATATTTTCACCAATTGTAGCGATTTTATTTGTTAAAACTTCTTGAACTGTTTTACTTGAATCAGATATTGAAGTTTCTGCTAACAAAGCTTCTACATCAGCAGGATTGTTTAAAGCAACTTGTTTTGCAACATCTTCTACAAAAGACTTAAACTCTGCGTTTGATGCAACGAAATCTGTTTCGGCATTAACCTCAACAACAGCACCAACTTTTCCATCTTCTGAAACATATGCTGCAACTAATCCTTCTGCAGCTATTCTGTCAGATTTTTTTGCAGCTTTTGCAATTCCTCTTTCACGTAAAAGCTCAATTGCTTTTTCCATATCTCCATTAGCTTCTGTTAAAACTTTTTTGCAGTCCATCATTCCTGCACCTGTTTTCTCTCTTAATTCTTTTACTTGACTTGCTGATACCATTTAATAATACCCCTTTCTTAATTTAATAAATTGAACTTTATAATAAACATAATACTATTATAGAAAACATTTATTTATATTTCTATAGTTTAATATATTATTTTTATATAAAAATAAAGTTTTAAACGTATTATACAAAAATGCTCCCACAAATATATAATGTAGGAGCAAATATATATCCGCCCTAGATTACTTAGGACTTTATTTACTTATAATTATTCTTCTGACTCAGCTACTACTTCTTCCATAGAAGTTGGCTCTTCTTCTGTTTCGAAAGCTTCTTCTGCTACTGCAGAAACATCTTCAGATTCACCTTGTCTACCTTCTATAATAGCATTTGCCATTGTGTCTGCAATTAATTTAACAGCACGAATAGCATCATCATTTCCTGGAATAACATAATCTAAATCTTCTGGATTGCAGTTTGTATCAATTAAGCCTACAACTGGAATATTTAACTTTTTAGCCTCTAAAATAGCAATTCTCTCTTTTTTAGG
>CAMUZZ010000018.1 GCA_947165355.1 uncultured Clostridium sp. | reverse complement strand
TTTAGAGATTACTTAAATGAAAAAGGAATTGTTGCAACTATTAGAAGAGAACTTGGTTCAGATATAGATGCAGCTTGTGGGCAACTAAGAAGACAGAATTTAAAATCATAACTTTATAGGGCAGTTAATAATATATAGGAGGTATTATGAAGGCTTTCGCGTATACGGATATAGGGAAAGTTAGAGACATGAATCAAGATAACTACTACATATCCAAGGAAGAAGATGACATTAAATTATATATAGTAGCCGATGGAATGGGTGGATACAAAGGTGGAGAAGTTGCTAGTAGTTTAGCAATAGAAGCCACAAAAAACTATATCTGTAATAATTATAACGATACAAAAAAAGAAAAGGAATGTATACTAGAGCTAATTAGAAGTGCAATAGAGTACGCTAATATGGTAGTATACGAAAAATCAAAAGAAACTGAAGATCTTAGTGGTATGGGAACAACTATAGACGTTTGTTTAATTCAATCAAACAAAGTATTTATAGGCCATGTGGGAGATAGTAGGGTATACAGACAAAGAAATGAATTTTTTAGAAAATTAACAACAGACCATAGCTATGTTGAACAGCTAGTTAAAGAAGGTAATATTACAAGGGAAGAAGCATATACTCATCCAAAGAAAAACATGCTTACAAAGGCTCTTGGATGTACAGCTTTTGTAGAACCAGATGTATTTGTAAAAGGTTTTCTAAAAGGTGACATACTATTAATGTGTACAGACGGACTAACAAATATGCTTAGGGATAATGAAATATCTGATATTTTAAAACAAAATCCGTCAGAAGCATGTGAAAAATTAATAAATACAGCAAATGAGCTCGGTGGATATGATAATGTTACAGCTGTAATCATATTATAAGGAGATTGAGGAACATGAATTTAGAAGATAGTGTTATAGGAAATAGGTATAAAATAATTGAAAAAATAGGAAACGGTGGTATGGCCACAGTTTATAGAGCTTTAGATCAAATTCTTAATAGGTACGTAGCTGTAAAAGTATTAAGAGAAGAATTTACTACAGACGAAGAATTTATAAGAAGATTTAATGCAGAGGCTCAATCTGCAGCAAGACTAACTCACCCAAATATTGTTTCTGTATACGATGTAGGTCAAGAAGATAATGTTTATTACATTGTTATGGAATTAATACAAGGTAAAACTCTAAAAGAAATAATAGACGAAGATAAAGTATTACCATGGAAGTGGTCTGTAAATATTGCAATACAAATTGCATCAGCACTTGAAATGGCACATAAAAATCATATAGTACATAGAGATATAAAACCACACAATATAATGATAACTGAAGATGGTGTTGCAAAAGTAACAGATTTTGGAATTGCAAAGGCAGTTTCAAATTCAACTATTACTGCATTTGGAACAACACTTGGATCCGTACATTATTTTTCACCTGAACATGCAAGAGGTGGGTACACAGATTCAAAATCAGATTTATATTCACTAGGTGTTGTTATGTATGAAATGGTAACAGGTAAAGTTCCATTCGATGCAGATACCCCTGTGTCTGTAGCTTTAAAACACATGCAAGACGATCCAGTTGAGCCAATAAAAGAAAATAAAGATGTACCATTTGCTGTAAATCAAATAATAATGAAAGCAATGAAGAAAAATCCTCAAGAAAGATATCAAAATGCATCAGAGCTTATTAAAGATTTACAAATGGCTCTAAAGAAACCAGAAGGTGGATTTGTAGAAGATAGAAATTTTGAAAACGGATTTACACAAAGAATCCCAACCATGGAGAGTTTTCAAGCCAAAAGAGCTGAAGAGGATGACGAAGAGGAGTATTACGACGATGATACATTCTTTGCAAGACATCCAAAGGCAAAAGTTGCAATAATTATTTCGTGTATAGTATTAGTACTTGGATTAATTGCTGCAGTTCCTATTGTTACTATGGGAATATTTAATTCTAAAACAGAAGCACAAAATGTACAAATACCAAACTTTGTAGGATTAACTTTAGATGAAGCAAAACAAAGAGCTGAGGAGTCAAAAGTTGAATTAAAAATTGAAGAAGCATATAGTGCTGATGTTGAAAAAGATCATATTATTTCACAAAAACCAGATTATGCAGCTAACTATTCAATAAAGCAAGGAAGCGAAATAACAATTACTGTAAGCAAAGGTAAAGAAACAGTTAAAATGCCAAAGGTTGCAGGAATGGAATATGATGAAGCTGAAAGAGTACTTAAAAAGTTAGGACTAAAGATTGAAAAAATTGAAGAGATTAGCCAAAAGGTTGAAGAAGGATATGTTATAAGCCAAGAAGTTGATGAAGATGAAGATATAGAAGTTGGTGAAACTGTTAAAATTCACGTAAGTACAGGAAATGGAATTAAGAAAGTAACTGTAAAACAAGTTGTTGGAAAATCTGAAGGGGAAGCTAAATCTATCCTAACAGACGAATTGAATTTGGAAGTAAATATTGTAAATGAAGAAGATACTTCAAAGAGCGACGGTATTGTTTTGAAACAAAGTATAGAAGAAGGAAGCGTTGTTGAAGAGGGGTCTCCAATTACAATTACAGTAAATAAAATACAACCAACTAAAGAAGCAACTCTAATTATAAACGTTAAGTCTTTGGCAGATAAATATCTTCAAAAAGAAGAATCTGATAGCTCTGAAAGTGGTAAAAACAAAGATAGTCAAGTAAGAATAACTGTTTATAGTGGTAAAGATAAAGTGTATGGACAAACAGTTGCTAGATCAACAAAGAACTTAGAGGTTCCAATTAAAGGTAAAGGAACAGTAACTGAAAAAGTTTGGATTACTGATAGAAACGAATCTACAGATGGAATTAGAGCAGAAGAATTACAAATAGATTTAAATAGCAGAACGGAAGTAACTGTTGATTAATCTGCAAGGCGAAGGATAATGCATTTCTTCGCCTTAAATTTTAAATTTAATATTAGTTTTAGAATAGAGCAACGAATCAAGAAAGGTAAATATAGTTTTACTATATAGGGAGAATTTTGGGAGAAAAAGGATTAATAATTAGTAACATATCTAATATGTATGTTGTAGAAGATTTAAAAAATGAAATATTATTAAAATGTAATGCAAGAGGAAAATTTAAAGAGCAAGGAATTGTACCAACTGTTGGTGACTATGTGGATTTTTCGGTTGTTGACGAAGATAAAAGTGAAGGGGTAATAGATGGTATACTAGATAGAAAAACGTATATAAAAAGACCTCGTATGTCGAATCTTACGCAAATTATTTTAGTAGTATCAATGAAATTACCAAAACCAGATTTGTTAATGCTTGATAAACAACTAGCTTTTTCAGAGTTTAATGGCATTAAGCCAATAATTTGCTTTAATAAAAAAGATTTAGTAGATGATAATGCTGTAAATGAAATTGCTAAAACATATACAAATATTGGCTATGAGGTAATAGTTACTGATTGTCAAAATAATATTGGAATTGATAAAGTTATAAATAAAATAAAGGGCAATATAACAGCTTTTTCTGGAAATTCTGGTGTTGGAAAATCAACTCTAATTAATAGAATTTTTTCAGGAACAATAACTCCTGAGGGAGATATTAGCTGTAAAAACAAGCGTGGAAAGAATACAACAACAAGTACGTATTTGTACAAATATGATGAAAAATCGTATATTGCAGATACACCAGGATTTTCAACTTTTGACATTAGTGAAATTCCTTCAAATGAATTATACAAGTATTTTATTGAATTTGAAGAACATAGTAAGTATTGTGAATTTATTGGTTGTACACATATAAAAGAAGAAAATTGCGGAATTAAGCAAGCTGTGGATAACGGAAAAGTATCACAAGAAAGATATAATAGATTTGTTAAAATATATAGTGAACTTAAAGAAAAGGAGGAGCACAAATGGTAGAAATATCAACATCGCTTTTAACTGTTCAAAAAGATAATGTTGTTAAAACAATATATAATTTAGAAGTTGGCAAAACAAATTATTTTCATATTGATGTAATGGATGGAAAATTTGTAGAAAGCTTTACCAATGAGGTAATGGAAGAATATAGTGGCTATATAAAGTCTATATCTAACATTCCGTTAGATGTTCATTTAATGGTTGAGGATGTAAAAAAATATGTAGACATATACTTAAATTATGAACCAAATATAATTACATTTCATATAGAAGCGGTTAAAGATGAAAATGAAGCAATTGAGTTAATTAAGTACATAAATGCAAATAACTGTAAAGCTGGAATTGCTGTTAATCCAGATACAGACATATCAAAAATTTATAATCTATTAAAATATGTACATATGGCTCTTGTAATGACTGTTGTTCCCGGAAAAGGTGGTCAAGCTTTAATAATGCCTACAATAGATAAAATAAAGCAACTAAAACAATATATAACAGAAAACGAAGTAGATATAGATATTGAAGCTGATGGTGGAATTAACATAAATAATGTTCAAAGTGTAAAAGATGCTGGAGCAAATATAATTGTTTCTGGTAATGCTATAGTAAGTTCAGAAAACTATGCTGAAACTATAAATACGCTAAAAGCGTAAAATAAAAAAGGTAAGTTTATAGTTACCAACTTGGGTACTATATAAAACTTACCTTTTAATTTTTATTTAATATTAAACTATTTTGAATTTGTTTTTTTTAGAAAAAATTATTCTTTTGAATCATATTTTTTTGTTAAGGTTTCTAGTAGATTTGGATATATTTTTTCGGCATTGCTTTTCCAGTTATCTACAATTCTTTTGGCTTCGTCTCTTGAACCAGCGAATGTTTTTATTTCAAATACTGTTTCGTTGTTTTCCATTATTTTACAAGTAACTATATAGTTGTCTTCGCTTCGTGGAGTAAACTCTGCAATTATAGAATGCTCATTTTCTATATTGTCTAGTAATGGCTTTAAATTGGTATCTGCTTTTAGTTTTATAATTCCTGGCAAAATATCAAGTGTTAAATCTAGTGTATTTTGACCATGAGGTGTAAGCATATATAGTGTTTGATCTTCTTTTTGATAGCTTGTAATAAAACCAGCTGAAATTAAATCTAATAAAAATTGTTGATAATAAAAGTAATTCATATCAACAGCTGAAAGTACTAATTTAAATAAATTGTCGTTAGTTATTGGCTTATGAACTTGATTTAGTAAATACATTATTAAAACTTTGTTCTCTGCTAATGTTTCATTGTCTGAATTTATTTTCAAAATATTCAACTCCTTTTGATAAAAGTATGTTATAATACGCATTATAACACAATAAATTGAAGAAAAAAAGAGAAATATAAAATAAAATGAAAGGTTTGATTATATATGAGAATTAGATTTAAAGCATGGGCTAGACCAGAGCTTGAGGCAAGTAAGTTTTACATAGATAATCCTGAAGACTATAAAGGTAAATGGAAAAGTTTATTTTTAAACAACAATCCAATACATTTAGAATTGGGATGTGGAAAGGGAAGTTTTATTTCTCAAATTGCTTTCAAAAATCATAACATAAATTATATTGCAATAGACTTGGTAGACGCAATGCTTGGACTTGCAAAAAGAAATGTTGAACAGTTATATGGTGAAAACAATAGGGAAGTTGACAACGTAATATTAACAAGATATGACATAGAACGTATACTAAATATTTTTAGTAAAGAAGATGAAATTGAAAGAATATATATAAATTTCTGTAATCCATGGCCAAGAGGAAAACACAGAAAAAAGAGATTAACTCATACAAGGCAACTAGAAAAATATAAAGAATTTTTAAAAGATGGTGGAGAAGTTTTATTTAAAACAGATGATGATGGACTATTTGATGATAGCCTTAAATATTTTGAAGAATGTAATTTTAAAATAATAGATAAAACATACGATTTAGCAAATACTGAAAATTTTTGGGACAATATCGTTACGGAGCATGAAAAAATGTTTATGGACGAAGGTATAAAAATAAAGGCTTTGAAGGCACAAAAAATATAAGGTTAACATAAAATAAAGTGAAAGTTTGATGAATTTTATTGCAAAAACACATATTAACTGTTATTATATATATGTAAAATTGTAAAGAACACTAAGGAGCTAAAAAATGATTGAATTTAGAAACGTAAATAAAACATACAGCACAGGTATAGAAGCTGTAAGTAACGCAAATTTTAAGATAGATAAGGGCGAGTTTGCCTTCCTTGTTGGTTCTTCAGGTTCAGGTAAATCTACATTAATAAAGCTTATACTTAAAGAAGAGGAACCTACATCGGGAAATATAATAATAAATGGTAAAGATACTACTTTTTTAAAACAAAGAAAAGTACCATTTCTACGTAGAAGTATGGGAGTTGTTTTCCAAGACTTCAGACTTTTACCAGATAAGACAGTATATGAAAATGTTGCTTTTGCTATGTATATTGTTAAAGCAACACCAAGACATATTAGAAGACAAGTTCCAATGGTTTTATCACTTGTTGGACTTAGTGGAAAAGCTAAAATGTATCCAAACGAGTTATCTGGAGGAGAGCAACAAAGGGTTGCACTTGCTAGAGCACTTGTAAATAATCCATCAATGTTAATTGCAGATGAGCCAACAGGAAATCTTGATCCTGACACTGCATGGGAAATCATGTCATTACTAAACGACATTAACCTTAGAGGAACAACGGTTGTTGTTGCTACTCATGCAAAGGATATTGTTGATAGAATGAAAAAAAGAGTTATACAGATAGACAAAGGTGTCATTGTAAGAGATGATAAAAAAGGTGGTTACGATGGTGAATTATAATATACTAACTTATTTAATAGGCGAAGGATTTAAGAATGTTTTCAAAAATAAAAAGTCAACCTTTGCAGCATTAATGATAATGTTTGTAACAATGATAACAGCTGGTTTAGGTTTGGCTGGTGCAAGTAATATATCTGCTGTAATGAAACAACTAGAGCAAGATGTACCAATTACATTGTACGTAAAAGATGGATTAAAAGAGCAAGAACTAACAGACATATCAGATTATATAAAAACAATAGATGGAGTAAACACAAACCTAGAGTTTACATCAAAATCTGAGGCTTTAGCCAAAGCAAAAGAAAGACTATCAGATAGTGCAGATTTGTTATCGCAGTATACAGAATCAAATCATCCGTTTAAAGCTTCATATGCGATAAAATTAACGGACATTAAAAAGTCTTCAGAAGTTGTTGAGGAACTAAAGAATGCTGAAGTACTAAAAGATAAAATAGCTGAAATAAATTCTTCTGATGTTGTTATGAATGGATTAAGAGGAATTGATAGAGGCGTAAAAATTGTATTTATTGGAATGGGAATTTTGCTTATAGTTGTTTCTACAGTAATTATAAGCAATACAATAAAGCTAACAGTACACGCAAGAAGAAGAGAAATTTCAATAATGAAATATGTTGGTGCAACTAATAATTTCATTAGAGCACCATTCATAGTAGAAGGTGTTGTTATTGGAATAATTGCAATTGCGGTTTCACTTTTATCTTTAGGTGCTGTATATCATTTAATATACGGTGCATGCAACAATATATTAATATCTAATTTTAATGTTAATATGTTACAATTTAGTGATATCTTCAAAACTATACTTATGGTATATATCGTTCTAGGTATTGGAATTGGTGTAGTAGGAAGCGTTTTATCAATGAAAAAATATTTAAAGGTATAATTTGTGAGAGGTGTAATTATGAAAAGAAAAGTATTAAGTGTGTTTTTATCACTAATTACAATTATTAGTGTAATTGGAACAACATCTATGGCAGTTGAAACCAAGGATTCTTTAAAAGAAAAAACAAATAGTGCAAAACAAGAATTAGATGATGTTAAAGGTGAAATTAATTCAACAATGCAAGAAATTGAAGATTTAAATTCATCAATTACTGACTTAGAAAAAGACCTAGACAATATAAATAAAGAAATAACATCATTAACAGAATCTATTTCAGAAAAAGAAAAGGACTTGGAAGAAAAACAAGTATTATTAGATGAAAGATTATCTGCTGCATACATGAAACAAAGTAATACTTATCTAGATGCATTATTCTCTGGTGGATTTTTAAACTTTGTATCAAATTACGATATGATAAAGCAAATTGCTGAATACGATACGAATTTAATAGAGGAAGTTAGAGAGGTTAAGAAAAACCTTGAAGACGAAAAAACAAAATTAGAAGAATCAAAAGCAGAAAAAGAGCAAAAAACAAAAGAAGTTAAAGATTTAAAATCTCAAAAAGAGAGCAGAGTAAGTAGCTTAACAGATGAGCAAAAAGCTATACAAGCTCAAATAGATGAATACGATAGCCAAATGAAAGCTTTAGAGGCAAAGGAAAAAGAGCTAGCAAGACAACAAGCTGCCGCAAAAAGTAGCAGTTCTAAATCGGGTGCTTCAAATAGTTCATATTCAACTGCTGGTTCTGGAAATTTCATGTGGCCAGTTCCATCAAGTAGAACTATTACTTCTCAATACGGATATAGAATACATCCTATCTCTGGAACAAGAAAGCTACATGCTGGTGTAGATATAGGAGCATCAGGTGGATCTGACATAGTAGCTTCTGCAAGTGGAACGGTATATTTAGCAAGCTACGGATATAATGGTGGTTATGGTAACTATATAATAATAGATCATGGAAATGGTTATACAACGAGATACGCTCATTGTAGTGCATTGTATGTTTCAGCTGGACAACAGGTATCTAAGGGTCAAACAATAGCTGCAGTTGGTTCAACTGGTGCATCAACAGGAAATCATTGTCATTTCGAAGTAAGAATAAATGGTGAGAGTCAAAATCCACTTAACTACGTATAAAAAAAAGAGCTTAAATGCTCTTTTTTAAATTATGTAAGTAAAAATATTATAGAATAAATAATTTTGAATATATTATTTATATCATATTAAATATTATATAGGAGATAAAGCTGTGAAGAATATAGAGGGGAATAACGATAATAATAAAGCTAGTGGAGCTCTTAAAATAATAATTGCTGTGTTTATTACCGCAGTTGTTACTTATTTTATAACAACCACATGTGTATTTAAAAAATATTTAAATAGCTCAAATGCGTCATATTTATCAACAAAACTAGGAATAATAAAACAAAGGTTAGACAAAGCATATATATACGACATGGATGAAAACAAAATGATTGAAAATGCAATTAAAGGCTACGTTAGCGGAGTTGGGGATGAGTACACAGAATATTTAACAACTGATGAAATGAAAGCTTTAATTGAAAATACAGCTGGCAAGTATGTTGGAATTGGTGTATATTTAGCAGAAAATAAAGCTGATGATACAATTGTAATAATTGGTGTTATTGAGGGGTCACCAGCTGAAGAAGCAGGAATTAAAGCTGGCGATATACTAAAGTCTGTAAATGGAATTGATTATACCGGAAAAAAATTAACTGAAGCATCAAACTTATTAAAAGATAAGAATGATGGAAATCAGGTTAAGGTTGTTATTGTAAGGGATTCTGAAGAAATAGAGCTAAGTGTTGAAAGAAGAAATGTTAGAATTAAGGCCGTTACGTCAGAACTAAAAGAAGGAAATATTGGTTATATTAAGGTTTCAACATTTAACGAAGGAACTGCAGATGAATTTAAAAATGTATACGAGGAACTTAATAAACAAGGAGCATCTAAATTGATAATAGATTTAAGAAATAATGGTGGTGGACTTGTAAGTGAGTCTTTGAAAATTGCTGACCTAATGGTTCCTAAGGGAAATACAATGCTTATTACATCAAATAAAGAAAATAAAGAAAAACAAGAAAAAGCTTCTAAAGATCCAATTATAACAGTTCCAGTTGTAATTTTAATTAATGAAAACTCAGCTAGTGCTTCTGAAATTTTAGCTGGATGCTTAAAAGATAATTGCAATTATAAAATTGTTGGAACAAAGAGCTATGGTAAAGGAGTTATTCAAACAATACTTTCATTGCCAGACAGCTCTGGAATTAAAATAACAACAGATGAATATTTTACACCAAATCATAATACTATAAACAAAGTTGGTATAAAACCAGATATTGAGGTTGTTGTTGAAGACGAGGCATCAAGCTTATATAGTAAAGATAACGATATACAACTAAAGAGAGCAATTGAAGAGATAAAAGCTAATTAATTCCTTAGGGAGGTTTTCATGATAGAAATAGTTAATGATATAAATGAAGCAAATTTTATTACACATAGCGGTAAATTTCATGCTGATGAAATCTTTGCAACAATTCTTTTAGAAAAAATATATCAAAACATTAAGTTAATGCGTGTATCTGAAATTGATTCAGAAGATTATAAAGATAAAACTATATTTGATATTGGTGGTGGTAAATTTGATCATCATCAAGTGGGAGGAAACGGAGAAAGAAGCAATGGAATAAAGTTTGCTTCTTTTGGACTACTTTGGAACGAATATGGAAAAGAATATTTGAAAGAAGTGTTTGATGGCGATATAGATTATTGCCATAAGCTGTTCGATAAAAACTTTGTTCAATTTATTGATGCTGTTGACAATGGACAAGTTGAATTTGAAAAGATTGAAATAAATGTTGTAAGTGTATCGGATATAATTGAAGACATGAATCCAGCGTGGGATGAAGATGTTGATCAAGATGCTAAATTTGAGGATGCTTTAAAAATTGCAAAAGTAATTTTTGATAATGAAATTTCAAAAACCATTTCAAAGTGTAGAGCTAAAATATACGTAGATAAGGCTATAAGAGAGTCTGAAAATGGAATAATGGTTTTGGAAGAATATATGCCATATCAAGAATTTGTTTTGGAATCGGAAGATGAAAAAGCAAAAGATGTATTATACGTTGTTTTTAAATCTAACAGAGGTGGGTACAATGTTAGATGCATTGCAAAAGAGCAAGGCAGTTTTGATTGTAGAAAAAAATTTCCAGAAGAATGGGCAGGACTTAGAAATGAAGAATTACAGGCTGTAACGGGAGTTAAAACAGCATCGTTTTGTCATAACGCTAGATTCATTTGTGTTGCAGGGAACATGGAAGATGCGATAGCACTTGCTAAGTTAGCTGCCAAAAACTAAATCAACAATTTTATTTTCACAATGATGTATCTCACGCAATATGTGGCTTTGTTTGACTTATTTAAAAAAAATGGTATAATATAGGTAAGTTATACATAGAGGAGGTATTTATATGGAAAACCAAGTTAGAGTAAATAAAGTTAATGGATTAGGTATAGCTTCATTTGTATTATCTATTTTATCTGTAATAACAATGTGCTATGTTGTATTTTCTGTAGTATTTGGAATTTTAGCTGTTATATTAGGAATATTAAGTTTAGTAATAGAGCATAAGAATGCAATGGCTATCACAGGATTAATTATTTCTGGAGTAAGTTTATTTGTAACATTAGTATTATTTATAGTATTAGGAGTTATGGATGTTAATTTATTATACATTCCAGAATACTACAATTTTGTATAGACTTAAATTAGAAAAGATAAGATTATAAAAGAGGCGAGTAGCTTAGGTTACTTGCTTTTTTTGTATTTTTTTGATATAATGTTCTACAAATTTATGTAGGAGGTGTTCTTAATGGCGACTGCCCGTAAGAAACGGAAAAAATGGAAACCAGGCAAAGAATTTTGGGTGTTGTGTTTCCTAGCAATTTCGTATTTTGTTATTCTGGTTATTTACAACAAACTAGAACAACACATAAGCAATTCTCAGACAGCAAGCTCACAGACAGCAGTAAGCGAAACTACAAATTCGGTAGCATTCGATACGGAGCAAAAAGATGTGCTCTATGTACACATGATTGATTGCGGGCAAGGAGACTGTTTCTTGTTTGAATTCAACGATAAGTATGCTTTAATCGATTGCGGTCCCAAGTCATCAGCGGAAAATGTTTTGACGTATCTAAAAAAAGAAAATGTTGACAAGCTCGAGTTTATTGTTGGAACGCACCAGCACGAAGATCACCTTGGAGGTGCATATAGCATTATAAGCAATTATGAGTGTGGCACGTTTTACATGCCGAAAATTAGCAAAGATTTGGTTACCACAGACTGGTATATTCAGTTAATGTCCAAAATAAAAAAGGACAAAATTCCGGTAGAAAACCCAGTTGTAAATGAAGAGTTTCTTTTAGGTAACGTAGTTTTTCGGGTTGTTGGACAGCTAAACTCTAAGCAAGCGAAGGTCGATTTAAACAATTATTCGACGGTTATTAAGGTAAGCTATGGAGATATGGATATCCTTATGACGGGTGAT
The DNA here is from genome assembly GCA_947165355.1 of uncultured Clostridium sp. Lineage (GTDB taxonomy): Bacteria > Bacillota > Clostridia > TANB77 > CAG-508 > CAG-492. Next base: position 8,732 of record CAMUZZ010000018.1, on the reverse strand, counting down.
GCAGAGGGAAAAGTAGAAAAGAGTATGCTAAGTGCCAACATTCTTTCTGAATGTGAAATTCTAAAGGTTGGCCATCATGGAGCAGAAACATCTACATCTGAAAAGTTCCTGCAGACAATTGACCCAGACTATGCTTTAATTTCCTGTGAAACGGGGAATAAGTATAAGCATCCACGCGAAGAAACCATGGAAAAGCTAAAAAAGTATGATGTAAAGGTATTCCGGACAGATGAGCAGGGAACAGTTGTTGTTGCAGTAACCGAAAACAGAGCAACATTTAATACTGAACCAGGCGATTACTTGGATGGAACTACAGTTTACGCAAACAGTCAGAAAGGATGAGTTTAATGATGATTAGTTATGCAAGCGTTGACAGAATTGAGAGTGGCAAAAATATCGTATGTGAGGTAGAAAATGTTCCTATGGAAAATCGGCAGGACGATGAGTTAATCGAAACATTCATGACCGATGTAGACATAGAGCTCTTTAGGAAGAAGGGACTTTATGTACATCAGGGAGACATTTTCTCTGTTACTCATGAAGATGGTGTTGTAACAGAAATAAACCAGTACGAGTACGAAGAAAAACTTCGACGAATCAAAAAGATTATGGATTTGTTTTAAGAAATAAAGGACCGTTAACATTATTGTTAACGGTTCTTTATTATAGTAACAAAAGTGATATTTAAAATAAATAAAAACATTTTTAAAGTTAATATTGATGTAGTATTTGTTGAATTTTCACTTGACATAGCAAGCAAATAAATATACAATGATACGGAATTAAAATGATATTTTAGGGGGAATTAAAATGAAAAAAGTTTTAAAAATTTGTTTAGTTGGAACTATTGCATGTGCTAGTTTAGTAGCGTTATCAGGATGTGGAAGAAAGAGCAGATTACAAAGATTAGAAGATACATTAACAAACTTTGCTGAGGAAATGAATTCTTATGCAAATGAGCTTGAATCATACGACTATAATACTGTTTTAAACGCAGTTAATGAGGTATCAAACCAAGCTGCTAAACCAGTAGATAGAACTCCTGTAGACATTAAAAATAGCAGTTCATATTTCTTTACAATAGATGGTAAAAAATATTCAGCTGGTGATAAAATAAGTACTTTAGAATCATCAGGATATCATCTTAACAAAACAGGTGCAGAAAAAGAGCTTCAACCAAATGGATACCTACTTATGGGAGATTCTATAGTAGATTCTAACGATAAAACTGTATTTTATGCAACACCATTCAATAATACAAAGGAAAATGTAAAAGGTGGAGATGCAACAATTGGATCATTCTCAATAGACAGTTATTCATACGAAAAATTAAATAAGAAAGTAGAAATTGTAAATGGAATTACAATTGGTACATCATTAGAAGATATAGAAGCTATATTTGGTGAGCCAACAAGTAAAACAGATGCAACAGAATATAACGGTCCATCATATACATACAGTGTAACAGGAGAATACAAATCATTTACATTCCGTTTTGATAAAGAAAATAAAGTAAACTCTATAAGATGGCAAGCATTTATGTTCCAAAACTAATGTAGATTTATTATATAAATAAAGAACGTATATTATATATTTCTATAATATACGTTTTTTACTTGGTGTAATATGCTAAAATACTAGAGTTAACCGACTATAATAGAATTTGTATTTAAAACTGTTTTATAATTGGCTGTTGTATGTTATAATAATAGATGTGTCAAAGTAAATTACAATAACAAGCGAAATTAGGAGGATAGAAATGGGATTAGAAATTAAAATACCAAAGTTTAAATTTCCAAAATTTAAGTTTAAAGAAATAGAGAATGTTGAAGATATAAATATTGAAAAAGAAAAAGAGAAAACCGAAAAAACTAAAAAGGACAAAAAACAATATCCTGGAACTAACTTTTCAACTATAAAAGAAACATTTTTAAATTCAAGAGAGCAATACGCAGATAATGTTTTGCTTATGCAAAAAATGGAGCACAAAGCACCATACAAAGAAATTAAATACAAAGAATTTTGTGATGATGTTGTTAATTTTGGTACTGGTTTAACAAAGGTTCTAAATCTAAAAGACGAAAGAATTATTATTATAAGCGAAACTACTTATGGATGGTACTTATCATACATGACACTATTATGTGGAGCAGGTTTAGCTGTTCCATTAGATAAAGAATTACCAGTTAACGAGATAGAAAACCTAGTAAAAAGATCAAAGGCTTCTGCAGTTATATATTCAGAAAAACTAAAAGAGCATATTGATAAAATAAAAGATAATGTTCCAATGGTTAAATACTTTATTAAAATGGATTCATACGATAAGGTAAAAGGTAGAGATGTAGGACTTAACTACGTTTTACTTGAAGGTAAAAAGTTAGTAGAAAAAGGTGATACATCTTTTGAAGAGATTGAAATTGATCCAGATGAATTTAAAATACTATTCTTTACATCAGGTACTACATCACAATCAAAAGGTGTAATGCTATGTAACAGAAACTTGGCAGAAAACATTAATGCATGTAGTGCATATGTTGATTTAAGACAAACCGACAGACTATTTTCTGTTCTACCACTTCATCATTCATATGAATCAACAATTGGATTCTTGTATCCATTTGCAATGGGTGCATCAATAGCTATATGCGAAGGTTTAAAATATATATTACCTAATATTCAAGAATCTAAACCAACAGCTGTTTTGGGAGTTCCAATATTAATAGAGAATATTCATAAAAATATTAATAAATCTATAGAAAAGAGCGGTAAATCTGGAGTTGTAAATTCTATGATTCATGTAACAAATGCTATTAAAACCGTTGGAATAGATTTAAAAAGAAAAGTATTTAAAGAAATACTAGATAATTTAGGTGGAAGACTAAGAATAATAGTTTCTGCAGCTGCTCCAATTGATCCAAAAGTAGGAAAATGGGTTCAAGATATAGGTATTTGTTTCTTACAAGGATATGGTTTAACCGAAACTGCTCCAATTGCAGCTCTAACACCAGATTATGATGCAAGAGTTGGTTCTGCAGGAAAGGCTGTTAAATGTGCTGAGCTAAGAATTAAAGATCCAAATGAGAATGGTGAAGGTGAGGTTTATATAAAGAGCAAAACCTTAATGCTTGGATACTATGAGGATGAAGAAGCTACAAAGGCAGTTATAGACGAAGATGGATGGTTTAATTCTGGAGATGTTGGATATATAGACAAAGATGGATTCTTATATATTACAGGAAGAAGCAAAAACGTTATAGTAACTCAAAATGGTAAAAATATATATCCAGAAGAAATAGAGATGTTACTAGGAAAATATACAGAAATAAAAGAATCAATGGTATATGGTAAATCTGTTGAAGATAGCAAAGAATTAGTTATAACAGCTAGAGTAATTCCTAACCTTATTGAAATAGAGGAAAAGTATGGTAAAGACAGTACTTCAGACGAGAAAGTGTACGAAATTATTTGGAAAATAATAAAAGAAGTAAACAAAACATTAACATCATACAAAGCAATTAAGAGCCTAGAAATTAAGAAAGATGAATTTGAAAAAACAACCACAATGAAAATAAAAAGATATAAAGAACTTCAAAAAACAAATTAATTTGGAAGGAATTAAAAAAAAGTGAGACTTGAAAACGAAAAAAAAGAAAATACTTTTTTATGTGCTTTCAGAGGAATATTTGGTGCAATTAAAAGCGAAAGAAATATAAAAATTGATATAGTAGCGGCAATTCTTGTAGTTGTTTGCGGCTTTGTATTTAAAATTAACATTACGGAATGGCTAATATGTTTAGTATTAATTGCTCTTGTTGTATCTGCAGAGCTTATGAATACAGCTATAGAAACGGTGGTTGATATGTACACTCGTGAGAAAAATCCATTAGCCAAAAAAGCAAAAGACATTGCAGCAGGTAGTGTTTTAATTACAGCAATTATGTCAGCAGTAATTGGGGGAATAATCTTTATTCCAAAATTTTTAAAAATATTTATATAGAAGTATTGACAATTATGTAAACTTACTATATAATAGATGTTGTTAGGGTCGAGTACCCAAAGGCTGATAAGGAAAGTGCTAGTTTATAGCACATATGCGTCCGAGAAATTTCCTGGAAGACAACGTTCCGAAGGGAAGCGCTTTAAAAAAGAAGACCTAATACCATAGGTCTTCTTTTTTTGTGTCAAACAGAAGCGTCCCCATTGACTCACTTTTAACTCATAAAAATTAATTTTTTTATTGTGCATCTCTAAATTTAAGTGTATAATAAAGCTGATTTATAGTGTCTATTATTTAACAAATGAAAGGAAGAGATTTTTTAATGAATAAGACAGCAAAGAATATCATTGAATGGATTGTATGTATAATTATAGCTTTAATAATTGTTTCAATAGTAAAGACTTTCATAGGATTTCCTACTGTTGTAAGTGGAAGATCTATGGACACAACTTTAGAAGATAAACAACGTTTATGGGTTAGCAAAATAGGAATTGAGTTCGATAAGTATCCCAAAAGAGGAGATATTATAACATTCAAAGCTCCATCAACACCAAGCCCAACTAAAGCTATGGTAGACTTAAATAATCCAGTTGCTAAATATAGTGACGAAAAAGAAGGCATATTTAAAAAATTTATTTCTTCAGTATCTATATTTAACTCAACAAGTTATATTAAAAGGGTTATAGGACTACCAGGGGATCATGTTGAAATTAAAAATGGAAAAGTTTATTTAAATGAACAAGAGCTTGACGAACCTTATTTAGATAGTTGGGTTGAAACAGATATGGAAAGAGGATGTTTTGATAATATAAAGGTTCCAGACGGATACGTATTTGTTTTAGGAGATAACAGAGATGTTTCGGCAGATAGTAGAAGTTTTGGATGCATACCAATAGATAAAATTGAAGGCAAAGCAGTATTCAGATTTTGGCCAATTAATAAAATTGGAAAAGTAAAATAATACTTAACATACCAAGGAGGAAATATAATGGCTACTGAAAAAGTTACAGAAGAAAAATATCCAAAAGAATTAACTAATATTAAATTAGAATATATATATGTTGGTTTACTATTAGCAAATCCAAAATCAATTACAAAGTATTATTTATCGTTTGATGATAGTAGATTTTCAGATGATATGGCTCTAAACCTATATAAAAGCATACTTTTCACAGAAGGTGGTAGATATGCTCCTGAGAATATAAAAAGAGATTTTACATATCCAAAAACATCTGACGAAATATACAAGTTAAAGCAAAAAATGAAGAAGGAAGCAGAAGCAAGTAGCTACACAATTGAAAATATTTTTACAAAAATCAAAAAACTATTCTTGCTTAAAAAGTACTATGTAAAAGCACCAACAAAGGCAATTCAGCAAGATGTACTTGCAATAAAGAGTTTTCACAGATATAAGGAGATGACTGTAGAAGAGCTTGAGAACATTGTTTCTCAGGTTGGAATAAAAAGAGGAATAAGCGAAGGAAGACTAAATAGTGGAGTAACCGAGTTTTTCCTAGAAGGTGAAAATACATTAACAAGTGGAATCTCACTTCCATTTCCAATTCTATCTAAAGTCTTTAAAGGTATAAGAGTTGGAGAGACAATGGCTTTTGCAATGCCATCAAACAGTGGTAAAAGTAGGTTTACAATAAATTTAGCTGCTCACTTAGCCTTTGTAAAGAAAAAGAAGGTTCTAATTATTTCAAACGAAATGTCAGAAGAAAAAATGAAACTATGTCTTATAACTACTGTAATTAACAATCCGGAAATACAGAAAGAATTTGGTAAAGAAATACGAGTAACTGAAGGTGAATTATTAGAATACAAGTTTAAACCAGATAATCCTAGATTGGTTAAAACTGATGATAATGGATATATACTAAAAGAAGAAAAAGAGAGCCATGAGCATTTTATTAAGAAACTTAAAAAGTATTCAAGTACTTTTAATGATGTAGTTAAAGCAACGGAGTGGCTTAGTAATCAAAAGAATAATCCAATATGCTTCATGCATGTTGCAGAACATACAAATGACGATTTATACAAAATAATATTAAACTATTATTACAAAGAGGGTGTAGAATACGTCTTTTACGATACTCTTAAGGCTGATATTGAGCATATAGGTGATGGCGAGGAAATAAAGAAAACAGCTACAGTTTTATCCAACATGGCTCAAAAGTACAAATTGTTTATTGGATCAACGCTTCAGTTGCTAGAAAGCACAACAGCTCCAGTTAATTTAACAATAAACGATATGGCTGCAAGTAGAACGGTTAAAGAAGTTCTAGATACATTATGTTTATTCAAACAAATAAGTAAAGATTCATTTAAAGATTACGAATATTCAGAAGTAGAAGAGGCAAAGAAATACAAAGAGCTAAAAGTATATCAAGACCCCGATGTAAGATATTATGCTTGTGTTGTTGATAAAAACAGAGCAGGAGAAAAACCAAAATTATTATTTAAATTAAATCTAGCATATAATGAATGGTTTGAGTTAGGACACTTAAGAATGAAACAAATGTTGAAGTGAGGTTGTAGAATATATGGAAAAAATATCTTTACAGAAAAAAAGCTTTTTTAATAGTATAGGATTAGATGTAAACAACATTCCATCTGAATTAAAATTGAAAGCAAATGCTATTCAAGTTAAAATGCCTACTGAAATAGTAGATTATTTAGATACTGAAGGTCTTGCTAAGGTTGAGCAAAAATATTTTTGTTTAAAGAATTTGTTTGGAACTTGCAATGAAGATTATGATAATAAAAATTGGCTTGAAATATTTGATTCAAGCAATAAATCAGACGAAATTGTAAAGTTATATTTTAGAAATCCAAATTATTTTTTTCAAGATTTAAGAAAGATAGATAAATCTAATACAAGTGGAATTGAGTTATACGAAGATGGTGGTAAATTCTACATTAAAGATGGAATCAGCAGATTGTCTTTAATGATGGTAAAATACCTACTTGAAATGTCTAGAGCAACTAGTAAAGAAGAACGTTTGCTAATTAATAAACAATATGTTTTTTCCGCTAACGTAAAATCTACACCTAAAGATACTGAAATAGTATACCTTATAAGCATGCTTACACGTATATATGGATCAAAAATGAATATAACTGGGTCATATTCAGATGAAGATTTTAAATATACAATTGAAATAAACGGAAAGAAAATAACTGTAAAAGATAAAAATGAATTAGAAACATTTGTTAAGAATAGTTTTTTACCAAAAGAATGTAAAAGTGAGGCAAGATTAAAAAGTAAAATAGAGAATTTAGCAAAGATAGGATTAGATTTTGAAGATGGAGATGAGTCTGAAGAGCTATATATAGCAATGGGCAATTTATTTCCAAATTACGAAACTTTTATTAAGTATTATGAAAAGCTTAATAAACTTGAAGTTGAAGATGATTTTTACTCTAGTTTAGATATATCAAATGTATCTTACGATAGTGTTTTAAGCAAACTAATAAAAATAGTAAAACAACAAAACAGTAGTGTAAAAGTTGAGCAATCAAAGGCAAATAACAAAGAAACAACAAAAGACGTTATAGCTAACAAAAAAAGCATTGAGAAAAAAAATGAAAAAGAAAAAGCCGCTAAAATAAAAGAAGATTCAAAAGAGGTTAAATTGAAAGAAGATGAATCTAAACCAGAGTTACTTAGAAAAAAGATAGATGACAAAATGGTTTCTATAACGAATAACGTTGAAATGATGTACTACAAATTTAAAACTGAAGAATCTAACTTATTCGAACTTGCTAATGAATCTAAAGTTGCTTTAAACATAGATAGAATAAGTGATGATGCTGTTAACTCAAGCTTAAATTCAATCAAGTCAAACTATATTCAATTAAAAAGTAAAATAAGTGAAGAAGAAGACATTGAAAAGCTAAACAGTATAAATGATTATGTTGGAGATTTAAATGATTTAGGAATAAGTAAAAATGTTCTTAATGAATATGTTGACGAAATGAACAGAATATATGGATCATGCCTAAATAAACATACTCAACAAGTAATAACAGATTCAAAACTAAACAAATTGGATCTTCAACGCGAAGAAATAGAAAATGAAAAGTGCTCTTTCTTTAGTAAAATTATAGGAAAGGCAAAATTAAAACAAGCGAAATTGGACAACATAAATCTAAAGAAACAGCTTATACTAAGTGAATCTCAATTTGCAGACAAGCTTCATTATTACATAGAAGATGGTTTATCAGACTTATACGCATATACAAAGAATGAAGAAGACGAGAGGTGCTTAGTTGAAGCAAAATCATATATTAGAATGATTGAGTCTAACATGAAAATACAAAATATGATAGACAATAACAAGCTAAACAAATTAATAAAAGAAAAAGTAGCACAGAAAAGAAACTTACCACAGTTAGCTCTTTCTAAGGAAAAAAGGAAATTATTTAGCAAAGCACAAATCAATTTGATGCAAGAAAAAAATAATGAGTTAAAAAGAGTAATTCAAATAACTAGAGCAAATTCATTAAAGCAGCAAAATACTGGTATGATTCCAGTGCTTGGAAATATTAAAACAACAAAAGCGTTCAATAAATTTTGTACAGATATAAATAGAATTGATAGTTCAATTAGGTCTTTAATATAATAAATGTCTATCATAATACAACCCTCATGCGAATAGAATTAAACAAAACTATTCGTATGGGGGTTTCTTTTTATTAAAAATATATCAATAGAAGAGCGTGCTGGTAA
>CAMUZZ010000017.1 GCA_947165355.1 uncultured Clostridium sp. | reverse complement strand
TACTGGTGATGTTTCTGTTAAACCATATCCTTGTATTGTAAGAATTCCCCAGCTATTAAAATCTATTGCAACATTTTTGTCTATGGCTGCAGCACCACTTACAATAAATCTCATGTTTCCGCCTAACTGCTCTAGTATATCTTTAAATAATTTTTTTCTAACATCAATTTTTACTTTTAATAATGCATTACTTATTTTCTTTCCATTTTGCAATGTTTTCTCTTTTCCAAGCTTTTTAACCTGAGCCATTATTTTTTTATGCATTGCTTCAAGCAATAATGGAACACATACAAATACAGAAACTTTATATTCTTTCATATTATCTTGTATGTATCTTAAACCGTCACAAAATACATTTCTAACACCATTATTTAGCATTAATAAAATTCCTGTAGACCCAAATGTATGATGAAATGGTAATAAAACCAAATTTGTATCTGTATTATATAGCTTTTCTGCAGCGTTCATAGAATTCATATCTGATGCAATGTTTTTATGAGAAAGCATAACTGCCTTAGATAAAGAAGTTGTACCTGATGTAAACAGTATTATACTTGCTTTTTCTGCATCTATTGGTGCATCAATAAACGATGTGTTTCCCTTAAGTAATTCAATACTTCCCTGCTCTTTTATATCATCAATATTTGTGTAGTTACTATTCTCCATTTTTTGCATACAAATATACTGCTTTAATTTGGTTTTATCATTCTTTTTTATCTCATCTATTGTATCTATGTACTTTTCGTCGAATATAATACAATCTGCTTCACTTCTTACAATAGAATCTTCTATTTCTTGTGGTGGTAATCCTTTATCTAGTGGAACAACAATTCCAACACCGCTTAATACCGCAATATATGATAAAATCCACTCATAGCTATTTGGTCCAATTATTGCAATTCTTTTATCCTTAAGCCCTAATTTTATTAAACCTGTTCCTAAGTTATTTATTTCTTCTCCAAATTTTTTGTATTTAATATCTGTATAAGTTACTTCCTTGCCTTCTTTATGCTTTAATGTAAAAGCAACACAATTAGAATATTTTTCAATTCCATATCTTATTGCTTCTCTAATATCTTTAAACTCTGTTTTTTCGTATAGGTTGCTATGTGGCTTGTTAAACATATGCATTCCCCCTTGCAAATTTATTACGATAATTTTATCATAATGTTTTTTATAATGATACATTTTGACCAAATATTCAAAAAATTTTATAAGATGTATTTCGAATAATTTACTTTATTCTAAAAAGACTAAGTATATGTAAAAATCTGTTCCTTACTGGTCGCTTTTGTTACTATAACAATGCATATATTTGAGCTAAATGATTTAAAAAGCTTCAGGCACAATTTATACATGCTCCCAAACTGCGCGGAACTGTTTTTTACATATACTTAGTCTTTTTGTTTTACTTTATAATTATTCGAAATACATCTTGTATTATTTTTTGAATTACTGGATTTTTATGTAGACATATACGTGTTCATTGTGCTATTATATTGTTATACAAATGGTAAAAATTGGAGGTTTTTCTATGAAAAGTGTTATTAAAAATGTATTAGCAGTAATAATTATGATGTTTATTTGTCTTTCATCATTTAATTTAGCTTTTGCAGAAGAAGCAACAACTACTTCTGGAGGAGATACACAAATAACAACAACCGTTAGTTCAACTGCATCAGCAGCAGAAGGATTTTTATCTGTAAACAACATTATAAATATTTTACTTATAACAGTTGGAGTAGTTTTAATACTTCTAGCTATAGCAATTTTAAGTAGATTAAAAAAACATTAATAATTTATCACCTTATTACTACCAATTTTATTGGATAGATAATAAGGTTTTTTTATTTAAAAAAATGTATATTTTGTCTTTTTAGAAAAATAATAATACTGAGCAAAAAAATAACTTAAACATTCTAAAAGGAGGAATACTATGAAAAAGAAAATATTATCAGCCATATTCGTATCTTTAATAATTTGCCTATTCTATACCCATTCATATGCTGTAGATAATTCAAGCATGAACACTATTGGAAACAACATAAAAAATACCGTAAACGGCGTCAAAGATACAGCTCAAGATGCTGCAGAGGGTGCTGCTGATATGGCAAAAGATGCCGGTAATAAAATGAAAAATACTGTTGAGGATGCTGGGCACAAAGTAAAAGAAACTACTGAAAATGCTGGAAACTTTGTAAAAGATTCAATGAATGAAATGTCTAATGAAGCTAGTAAAACTATTGGAAAATCTGGGCAAAATATGACAGGAATTAATGCACAAACCTGGTCTTGGATAATAATTGGAGCTGTTGCCGTTGGTATAATTGCTTTATTTTGGTACTACGCTGCAAAATCTAAAAATAATCATCATAACCATTAAATTAAAAAAACACCATTCTAACAATATAGAACGGTGTTTTTTATTAATAATTATTTTTTTCGGCCTGTCTCATTCTTCTTTCAGCATCTTTTTTTGCAATGTCTTCGCGTTTATCAAATAGCTTCTTTCCTTTTCCAATTCCAAGCTCCACTTTAACTACATCACCTTTAAAGTATAAACTCATGGGAACTAATGAATATCCTTTTTGCTGTATTTTGCCATATAACTTATTAATTTCAGATTTGTTAAGAAGTAATTTTCTATCTCTTAATGGATCTTTGTTAAATATATTTCCCTTTTCGTATGGACTTATATGCATTGAGTATATATAAACTTCACCATTTTTAATTCCAGCATAGCTATCTTTTAAATTAACTTTACCTGCTCTAACTGATTTAATTTCCGTTCCAGTTAGTACAATCCCTGCTTCAATTGTTTCTTCAATTGTATAATTGTGTCTTGCATTAGGATTTTTAGCAATAACTTTGTTCATATTATATCTCCTCCATAATGAATACTTTTACTGGATAAAATATTATCACATTTCTTCTTTACTTTCAATATATTTGCCATTTTATGTAACTTATGATATAATCTTCGTTAATCACGCATGTGATTGTAATTTAATAAGACCATAACCACTAAAAAATGAAAGGAGTTTAAATTATGGCAACCCGGAATTTGTCGGAATTATCTGACGAGAAGTATGCAATGTATATTGCAAAGAAAATTCTCCAAGAAAAATGGCCTTCAGATTCAAAACACCCAAATTTCCGCTATAAAAACTATTGCATTCTAACAATTTTTTCACTTATTACCCAAAGCGTAATTTCGTTTATTAACTTTCGTCGCTTTCGGCCAACTGTTGTAAAAATTAATCAGATTAAATCTTATAACGGATATTTAAGTGTAGACATTTCAGTTGGTGACGGAAAAACACACTCCGGAAGTTTTTGCTTCTTGGATGGTGCTCATTTTTCAGGAAACACCTACAATGCGTGTCCACCCCATAAAACAGCAGAGTTATTTGTTAACTTCTGCGAGCCGTTCCCTATTAAAGACATTTTGAAAAGTTGGCAATGGTCCTTATCAGAAAAGAAATAATGTTTTTCTAATCTGCAAAAACTGGAAATGCGCACTTTAATTCCTTGTTTAAAAAACAGCAGTACTACATGTACTGCTGCTTTTCTTTTTAGCTTATTGATGCCTCATATATTTTTACAATAACATCATTTAATATTGTATCAAATTCTTCTTGAGTTTGGTTTACTCTTAAATCTTGTAATAATGCTCTTGAAAAACTTGCAATCATTTTATTATTTCTTGCTAGTTTTTCAACAGCTGTATCTATATCGTATCCTCCCGATAGAGCAACAACTCTAACAACACAGTCGTAGTCGTATAAATCTAGATACAAGTTATCTGTTGATGGAATAGTGAATTTAAACATTATTTTATCATTGATATCCCAATTGTCTAAATGCTTTTTAATTTCTGCTTTTAGAATCTTTTCACATAAGTCTTTTTCTGTAGAATTAATATCTACCTCTGGCTCTATTATTGGAACAAGTCCATTATCACAAATAATTTTAGCAAAAGCAAATTGTTGATCAACTATATCTTTTATTCCTTGCTCGTTTGGTTCATATATAACAGATCTCATCTTAGTTCCAAAAACATTTTTGTTATTTGCTTCTTTTAATTGGTCTACCAAGTTTGGAATATCCTTCATAAGCTTAACTCCATTTGCTTCATCTTGCAAACCTTTATCAACTTTTAAGAAAGAAATAATTCCTTTTTTATTCCATAAGTAATCTGCAGTATACTCATCATCAATTTTTGAAAGCATTGTTTTTTCAAATAATATTGCTCCTACTATATGCTCTTTAGTAAATGCTTTACTTGTAAAAACTCTTTTTCTCATTTCGTGAATTAAATCAAACATTTCTTCATCTGAAGAATACTCGCTTTCATCTATACCATATGCTTTAAGTGTTTTACTACTACTTCCACCACTTTGATCTAATGCAGCAATAAATCCCTTTCTATTTTTCATAATTTCTAACATTTTTTCATTCATAGCAATTCCTCTTTTCTTTTTGTTTATATGTATACCCTAAGGTCAAATTTAAAATGATTATATTATACAAAAAAATATTTTTCAATATATCAAAGTTAATTTATCTCTTAATATAATAAATCTTATACTCTTTATACTACGCGGTTTTTGTCGTATTTAGTCTTACGTTTTTTCTTTACAATGCCTGGTAATTGCATTATTATAAATTGTATTACTATATCGTAATGAAAGGAGTTCATAATGAAAAAATATAATACTTTAGTTAAAGACTTACAAAAGATAAATTCTTATAATTTTTCTAAACAACGTTTAGAAAATACTTCTTTAAGTAGTTTTATAAAGTATAAATATCTAATACACAAGAAAAAATATATTCAAAGAAAATTGCATAATATTGAAGTTGAAAAAAGAGCTGCAGATCTTATATATGATGTGAACGTAAAAAACTGGTACGACAATCAACACATTAGTTGTAGAAAGTACTGTAAACTTCAGGAAAACGCTGAATTCAAAAAGAATAAAACACTCTATAAACTAGGTTTTAGCAACATTAAGCCTTTGCATCCTTCAATTAAAAAAATAAAAAACTTGTTATTTCAAAATCGCTATTTTCTTAAATTTAAAAACAAATATAACTTACTTATTTCTCACACTCTCCCAAAAAAGATAAATACTATTTCTGTAAAAGCTGCAAGTACAACAATTAAATTACTTCATGGTTTTAAATCTGACCTTTATTACTTCACGAATCAACTTAAAAATAAACAAAGTCTTTTATATTTCAAGAATGTTTTAAATCAAGCTAATGCTCAATTACAAAAAAATTCATCAGCCACAAAATCTTATTCTGATGAAGCTGCAAAAAAATTCAGAGAATCTATAAAATTCACCCCTACTGCATCTTCTATTCATTCCTCATCTTCCCCTTTAGAAAATTCTATGCGTAGTAAAAAAATAACACATACGCGTACAAATCGAAAATGCTCTGCAGATATAACAATATAAAAAGCAGCCAAGAGCAATAACTCTTGGCACTAAAACTATAAATCGTAGTTTTCAAAACTACTGCACATAGAATCATCTGGAAGCTCTATATGAGTTTCATTTACTGGTGTTACAGTTATTTGTTTTAATATACATTCCTTACTATTATTATCATTGAATTTACAGGTTTCCACTGTACAATTTATTTTTTGCTTATCCATAACTATCTATCCTTTCAAAAAATAAAATAATTTATTATTATTTTTTCTTATTATAACCATTAATAATTAGATTATTCAGAGCAAAAAAATCCAGCAATACTACTAATATTACTGGAAATAATTATATTTTATTGTTCTTTTTTACCATATACATTTAACGAGTACCTAATATAGAATAGCATATATATTCCAATAAAGACAGATAACGTTCCAAATATAACGCCTAAAACACCCATATAAAAAGTAACATTATCTATTTTAGTAAACGACATAATTGCAGTTGGCGTTAAGCTTAAAGAAATTAAAGATGTAGCTAAGCTAATAAGCTTAGAAGTTTCTTCTTCAAGGTTCATTCTTTTTCTTGCATGCTTAATACCAACTATAGCAAGAACTAAATCTAATACAGAAATAACTGTAATTGCAATAGATAAGTATAGATTATATCTAATTGGACTTTCTCCTGCCAGAATCCTTATAGAATATATAATATACAGAATGCTGGATGCCATTACAATTAATCCAACAATGTAATATCTTTCAGATTCGTCCTTCAGTTTTTTTATAAATGTTGTTTTTGTTATTATTAAACTTATGTCATAAAATGCATACAACAAAATTAAAACCGAATGAGACATGTACGCAAGAGAAATTTTATATAACGCTACAATAATGTTCCATATCATAGAGCTTCTTGTAAATAAAATAATTCTTCTTCTACGCTTCTCCATTTTCCCCCTCAAGTAAATGTATATTTTTATGATATTCTTAAGTTGCTATTCGGCCATTAGTTTTTCTTGTGTTATATATAAAATTCGCCATTTTGAATGTCAAATTTGCCTTTGCAGTAGCCACATCTATATTTTCTACAAAAATTTTTAAGCATTCTCTTTCTATAAAAAACATAGCCACAACTAACGCACTCTACTTTGTAGTTATATTTTTCTTTATCAATTTCAATATTATTATTCCTTAAATCTTTTTCTTTATCGCCAACTCTAGATATATTATATCCTAATTTGTAATTTATATATTTAGCATATTTTTTAAATTCATCACCATGGTTATTGCATTTAGGAAAGCAGTGTATTAATTCATGAATTATTGTATTTTTAATAATATCATCATTAAGTTCCAAAACCCATTTACTAATTTCAATATTATGCTCTTTATATACCGCATATCTTTTATACTTTCTGCTGCGAACTATCTCATAATATTTAGATTTTAAATCTGGATTTTTTTGTTTACAACATCCATATCTCTTGCACTTTCTTTTTGCAACATCTATTGTAATCTTTCCAACACTGCTATCCTCAATATCTATTCCAATTCCTTTAAGCTCATATTTACATTCTAGGAATAATTTATTTAATTTTTCATCCATAAACTAAATTATATCTCTTTTTCTATAGCTATCAAACATTGTAACTATCATTATTAAAGCACATACACCTAGTAGAATTAACGAAAATGAAACTGATGAATTATTTGCAAGTGGTTCAAGTACAGTTGAAGCTGAATATGTAATATCGTTAGAGAATACACGCTCTGCAATACTTAAATTATTTGATGGAATGAATTTTACCCATTCAGAATTAACAAGGGAATTAACTATGCTCATAATAGTTGATCCACCAAGGTATGTAGCTATACTTACTCCAACTGAAATTGCAGTATTTCTTGTAACTGTAGATAACATCATGGCAAATAGTAAAAACATAAATACTTCAATTGAGCTTAACAAATTGTAAATAATTATATATGCTAAATAGTTAATTTCATGCACTGCACCATTTTTTACATATATGTAGCCTTGAGCATTTTCACTTCCGAAAAAAACATTTCCAACAATAGTACTTATTATAGACATAACAACGCTAGCTAAAATTAGAATAATTACTGTAACAACCAACTTTGAAAGCAATACTTTCCATCTTTTATTTGGTGTAAATGACCAAAACTTAATTGTCCCTTTAGAAATTTCAGAAGATATTGATGATCCGGCTATAATTATTATCATAACAGATAAGGCAAGTAGTGTTGTTCCACCTACAACATAGTCAAATATTTTTCTAGTATTTCCTATTGTTGTAGCTGTAGCATAAGGTGGCATATTATGTTCTAATCTGTACTCATTCATTTTAATAGAATCTTTTGCTTTTTCAACATCCTTCTCAGATAAGGCTTTTTGAGTAACTGTATCAACACCATATCTAATATTATTGCTTAATACTTCAATTTCTTCAATAATAGTTTCTTTCCAAGAATCTTCAGGATTATACTCCTTACCAATTTTGTACTTAGTTCTAATATCTAAGATATTTGTTGCAATATCATATTCTTCCTTGCTCATTAAGTTGGCTTCATAGTTGGCTTTTAAAATATCTTTTTGTGTATTCATGTAGCCATCAAAATCATCATTTTTAATTAATTCTAATTTTTTATTTATATTTTGATCTTCAATATTTGCAAGCTCTTCATCTTCAATACTTTTGTAGTCATAGTATTGTACCTTGCTTATTAAAATATCATTCATTAATACATTATTTTTCCAATAATTGTTATATATATTTATGTCGTAGTCTATTGCCATTTGGTAAGTATCAATTTTGGCTTTAATAGTGTTTTTTGATGACACGTCTAAACTAGATTCATAGTTTTCAAGCTCTGCCTTTAAAGCCTCCATCTCAGTTTTTTCCATGGTTTTATAATCTGCATTTGAATAATATGTTTCAGACACATTGTAAATTTCTTTTGTTAGAATTGAAAGTAAAACAGCTACAAAAACTGATAACACAAGTATTATCATCATTATTTTAGTTGATTTCTTCTTTCTTATTTTTGTAAATTCACAAGAGCATAAATTAAGAAAACTACTCATCTTTGTCATCCCCCTTTGTTACATCAAAGAATAAATCTTCAAGTGTGTGTTCATTCTCGTTAGCATATTCTACATCAATATCGTTTAATACTAACGTTTTTACAATATTAGGCATCTCGCCTTTATTTATTCTAACGTATATTTTTCCATCTTTTATTTCAGAGTCTTTTTTAAGTTTTTCTTTTAATACAACTATAGCCTCATTAGTTTTTTTAGTTTTAATAACACCTTGAACTGTTTTGTTCTCTCCTTCTTCTGAATCTGATGTTAGGCTTTGTATTTTAACAATTTCTCCGTTATCTATTACGGCAACTCTATCACACATTAATTCCATCTCACTTAGAATATGAGAAGAAACAAGTATTGCTGTATTGCTTTCCCTTGCTAGTTTTTTTAGTATATCGCGTAGCTCTTTAATTCCAACTGGGTCTAATCCATTTGTTGGTTCATCAAGTATTAAAACTTTTGGAGAATGTAGCAAAGCTAAAGCAAGACCAGCTCTTTGTTTCATACCTAACGAAAATTTTGAAACCTTTTGGTCCATACTTTTTTCTAGTCCAACAAGTTTTAAAACATTGTATACTTCACTGTATTCAATTCCTCTTATTTTTGCATGTAGCTTAAGATTGTCTACAGCACTCATGTAGTTGTATAAATCTGGATTTTCAACAATGCCACCTATGTATGTCATTGCCTTTTCGAAATCCTTCTTAACGTCATATCCATTAATTAAAATTGATCCTTCATCTATTGAAATCAATCCTAAAATCATTTTGATAGTAGTTGTTTTTCCAGCTCCATTAGGTCCTAAAAACCCTAATATTTCACCTTCTTTAACATCAAAGCTTACATTTTTAACTATATTTACATTTGAATAGCTTTTGCTAACATTTTTAATTTCTAGCATAGTCTTTGACATTTATTTTCACCTCTTACATACTTAATTTTATTCCTATATTATTTGGATCTTTGTATTGCAAATTTGCATATACAACCTTCCATTCGTTATCTTTAACTTTTTCTAAGGTAATTGTTTCTCCTTGAACTTCGAAAAAATTCTCTCTAATTTTTTCTTCTCTTTCTCCAGTTTCTTCGTTAATTCCATTGTATTTTTGTTTTACAGAAACATTCGAATTAAACGTAACAGTTACCTGATTACCAGAAAAATTGTAAGAAGTAACTTTACCTATAGTTCTACTAAAGTCTGTATCAATTACAGTTGTATCTAGTAACTTACCCTTAAGCACTTCTTCTAAAATTGTTTTTTGAATATTTGCTGTTTCTTTGCTTACAGTTTGACTTTCTAAACTAGATTGCATCTCTGAAAAATAGTTTTCTAGGTTAATTTCAGACCCTTTCTCATCTAAATTCTGATTTTCACTAGGAAGTACTGCATATTTGTTTGTTAGTTCAACAAAAGACTTACATGCATTATCTATATCTCCTTTCGCCGCAGATCTAGAGTTTTCAACACTAGTGCAATAAATTATTACTCCTACAACAGCAATTATTGCAAGTATAAAACCAAGATTGATTCTTTTTAAAGCTTTCATTTCTTTGCTCCTTTCATATTCCTTTTGAAATTATATATTAGTTTTTTTATTCTTTTATTTCAATGAATGGATCTTGTACTTCAACACTATATCCTTCTGTAACATAAGCTACTATTTTTTCTTCATCACCATTAGGAACTTCTATTGTTTTTACTCCTGTTATAACTTTAGTTTCAGCTCCATCTGCTAAACTAATATGGAATAAACTTTTATCTTTTATAAAATAAACATTATTTGAAGCGCCAGCCCATCCGTATGCTTGTATATATTGCCCATCATCAGTTTGAATTGTATAAACTTGCTCTCCATCTTGAGAATAGAAAGAATATTCTATTTTTTCACTATTTGCTGCTTCCTCTTCTTCGTTTATTATTATTTCATTCTTGTATGCTATTCCGCCATCTTGTTTGCTTGGCTCTACGCTAGAACTTTGCAAAGATTCATTACCTTCTGATACGGTAATATTAACAGTGTTTTCTACTGTTCCGTTTATTACCTCATTATTTTGTTTTTGCTTAACTATAAATGTTACAAGTATTGCAGCAACTGTACCAAGAATTAAAATAACTATTGCTATTTTAAACACCCATTCCATTACATTACTTTTTTCATTTGTTTTATTATCCATTATAATCATCCTTTCCACTTAGCATTTTTCATTTGATTTTTACGAACTAATTTTATCATT
Organism: uncultured Clostridium sp.; assembly: GCA_947165355.1. Taxonomy (GTDB): domain Bacteria; phylum Bacillota; class Clostridia; order TANB77; family CAG-508; genus CAG-492. The sequence goes on along the minus strand of CAMUZZ010000017.1, from coordinate 11,463 downwards.
AGATTTTTTTTAAGTAAATATTTTATTGTTATTTTTTGCTCTTCTTCAATTCGTCTTGTAAAAATGGAATTTACATGCTATAATCGAGAAAGCTTGTTTTTTTTACACTGCATTTCTTATATTTATTAAATATTAGAATTTGTAGAATAAAATATAATGAGCGTGAAAATTTGTGAAAGGATTGATTGTATTATGGAAATCACAGCCCGGGTAAAGTTCGATAAAGAATCGGACAATCGCAAGTTCTTACTTCAAGAATTCTACGGCAAAGACTTTTCCCCTAGCAACTCTATTCGGATTATTAACGATGAAGTCGCATTCATTACGTTAAAATTCGAAAGTACACCACCGTCAAACATCATAAGAGCTCTTAGTTTCTGCTTTATTGAGCTCTGGGAAATTACTGACAATAGAAATTCTGAAGTAACAAAAACTCCGGATATTTCAAAGCATAATGAAAATGACATCAGAGATCTAACGCAAACCCAAGGTAACATTCCAGAAATGACAAAAAAAGATGAACAACCTTTACCGCAAGCAAAAAGCAATGTATCCATTGATGAAGAAGCTCAAAAGCAAATTGAAGAAAGCACTGACGCAGCCATTAAAAGACTTAGAGAAAGAGAAATTAAGAAAGCTTCCGTGAAAGAAACGCATACAGACAAATCTGGCTCTAAAGAGATAGCTATTCTCAACATTCCTGCTTTCGATGAAATTGCAAAAGATGTTTCCAACTTTCCTGAATTTGTAAGTAAAGTATGCATATGGATGAAACTTACAGAAAGCTATGCAGACTGCCTTTCTAAACTTATACTCGCGTTTTCAGACGCAAAGGAAGAAACACCTAAAATTTCATCTGCTCTTAGTAGAGAGCAGCTCAAATCTTTAGAATACAACGACAATCGGTATAACACTCTTTCTAACAAAATTCGAAATGTATTGAATGAAGCCCATGTAGAAGGAACCACAATTCCTTTTATTGCTACAGTTTTACATTACAAGAATAAATTTGGAACTAATTCAGAAACCAATACTCGAGTTAATGAAGTCGCTTTCCCAAAAGAGCCAAGTTCTACTTCCAACGATGATACAACGCACGAAGCAGCAAGCATAACTTCAAACGAAGAACCATTTTTAGAAGTAACAAATGAACAAAAAGATAATTCTTCCAAAGTGTCTAACAATATTTTCGATTTTGAAGCAGTGGTCGCCTCTTTCAGAAAGAACCCTGCAGTTCAACAAATATTGGCTGAGAAAATTAACCCGTTCCTCTCTTCTGAAGAAAAAGCTCTTCAGTTTCTTACTGGAATGGGACTTTCAAAACGAAGTGATGGTTTGTATGAATATGCAACAAAACTTATCTCGGCTGCATTTTCAATGAATAATATCGTAAATATTGATGAAGTGCTGATTACCGCTGGTTTTAATCCCGGTGTAAAAAACGATATGCTTGCAAAAATTCGACTTTCTGAATGGATTAATAACTTCAATCAATTAAATCAAATAAAAAAGATGCAACTTATTACATTTTTAAGAGTTGTTAAAGCAATTTTCACCTAATTATTTTATGACCTTCAAAGATTTATTTCTCTGAGGGTCATTTTTTAATACTATAATATCTTTCGAAAACCTTTATATTACTATTGAAAAGCATACTCTATGATGATATAATCACAAGGTAACTTAACAGAAAGCGAGGATGTTAAAATTGAACAAACAACAGGAGCTTGCCCTAGTAAAAAACATAATTGAAGATGGCTACGATAATTTAGAAGCCATTTCTTTTGAATTAAATATTCCATTATCAACATTGAAAGATATAAAGAAACAAATTAACTTTGAAAACAAAGCTCTTCTTAACTCAACAAATAAACAAGTTAGATTTGCAGGCTTACGTAAAAAATACTATGCTATTTTCAATAAAACCACATCAAGCACTCCAACAAAGCAAACCATTGCTTTAAATTATAATGAAAATGAAAAATTGGCTCAAACCCTCGAATCTTTGAACTCAATTTTAACAAATTCAAAATTAGATAAAAAAGAAAAAAATAAAAAGATTTTAGATATATTTGCATTACTTGACAATTATGAAGGTTCTGTTGAGCAATTAGATAAACTATTAACCATACTGCTAGAAAAAACAATATCACCCGATAGAAAAGTATATATAAAGTTATTAACCTACAAAAAAGCTGTAGCTACAAAACTATCAGAAGCTTTAAAAAACAGAATTGAAGCACTAACAGATCGCCCTGAGCTTTTGAATATGAAACACATAATACGAAACTCTTTATCAAAAGTAGATTACACAACAGCTAGTATACTAAGTGAACAAATCGATAAAAAAATATCTACACAACAAGAACAAAACATAGCATTACACACAAGCAATAAACTTTCTGCTAATATTAAAGATATACTAAAAGCTATAACTTCTTCCGAAATAAACGAAGTGCTTGTAAATGATGCTTTAAATAATGAAATTAGATGCATTAAAACAAATACTTCAGCATTTGCTTTATCTGAAGAACAAAAAAAACGTCAAATATATTTCACTATAACAAGAGCCTTAAAAAACAATGCATCAGAATACCCAATTGAAAACCCAGTAAAAACTATGGAAGCATTACAAAAAATATTTAATATGAGTTTTTCGACAAATTTAAGGGCTATTGTTTATAATTATATTGAAAGAAAAGATTTTAAATCCGCCCAATCTCTGTGCGATGAGTATTTAAACAATTTAGGCTATACATCAAAAGATTCTGATGAAATAAAAAGAACAAAAGAAGACATACACAAAGCTGAAATTGGTGCTATAATACAAAAAGCTTTAGCAGTAAATTCAAACGAAACCGATTTAAATAACTTTTTTAATATACTAGATAAAAAACTATCTGCACATAGATATAGCCCCGGTTCAATTCCTTTAGGAAAAACTAAAGACGGATCTAAAAAAATAACCCTAGCAGATTTATATGAAGAAAAAGGAAATTTTGAACGCTAGATATAAAAAAGTTCCTATTTTTTATATTTAAAAGGACACTTACCAACTTTAGGTAAATGTCCTTATTTTTATTTTAAAAAAGTGATTTATTCATTTTTTGTTTTACAAGCTCTATAAACTCTTTAATAATAGCTTTATTAATGCTATTCTTTAGGTATGCACAATAAATTTTAATTTTAGGCACTTCTTCTATTGTAGGTATTTGAACAAATTTTCCGCTTTCAATTTCATCTTTTATGTATTCTGGATTTAAAAATCCAATTCCCAAATTCGATTCAATGTATTCTTTTATTGCCATATAGGTAGTAACTTCATACTTAGGTTTTAAAGTAATACCTTTTTCTTGTAACATTTTTTCTAGCTCTATCCTACTTCTACCAGTAGTGTCTTTTGTTATAAGTGGATACATGTTTAAGTCGTATATACTTATTTTATCAGGAAATTCATTTCTTATTTTTGATGATACAACAAATCCATTTTGTATATCAAAACATTCTTTTATAACAACTTCGTCACTTTCAGGTTTATATCTATCGTATCCATAGAAAAACAAATCTACTTCACCTGAATTTAATTTTTTAACAGATTCTTCAAATGAACAGGTTTCTACATTAAATTTTACATCTGGATATTTCTTATTTAGTTTGATAATTGTAGGTATTATAACCTTATCTACAGTTGTATATCCTCCAGATATCGTTATTCTTGTCTTTATTTCGTTGGCTGGTCCGTTGTACTTTGACTCAATTCCGTCAAAAACATCAAACGCTTGCTTTATAGAGTTATATAGCTCCATACCTTCGTCTGTTATTTCAATTCCTTTATTGCTACTTACAATTAAATTTACTCCTAATTGCTCTTCCAAGGTTTTTATTTTTTTAGTAATAGCTGGTTGAGTTACGTACAAATAATTAGCAGCTTTTGTAATATTCCTGAATTGACATACAAAATAAAATACCTTGTATAAATCCCAACTTACTTCCATATTCTACCTCCTAAAACATTACCTATCGCTTAACTCAGCAGATGGCATATTTCGTTGTTTTTCTACATCTCTCTCATAATCTTTTGAATTAAAATTGTATGTGTATTTATCATCATCTGGTAAATCCGGGAACTCTTCTTCACCATACATTGTAAAGCTTCTATTGCTGTTATCACTATATTCAACCATTTTATCTTTTGTACTTCCAAGCGCATTCATATATTCATCCATTAGCTGTCCGGTTGTAATGCTATTACTATCCTTTTCTTTCATCTCGTTACTGTGAGGAAGAAATCTAAATCCAAATTGATCATCCTTTGTTTGATAAAATAAAGTATCAAATGTTGTATTTGCAATACTACTAATCGCATATGTTAAACTTGCTGGTATCTTTTCTGCAGATTTTGAAATAACCTCAAAATTTTTAGCGAGTAAATCTTGTTTTCCTCTTTTAGCATTTCCTTCTTCGTCGAATACAAGACTTGTAGTAGCATGTCTGCCAAATGTTTTATATGCTACCTTTTCTAATAACGACATAGTTTGCGTTTTTTCATCATCAATCTTTAAATACTCTGCTTTTTCACCTGGTAATCCGTAAAGCAAACTTCCAACAGTGCTCCATTTATAATGAGTTGTCATTTGAGACGCTTGGTTTATTGCGTATTCATATTTTTTATTATACTCTTCAGAATTTCCTGGTCCATCAAAACTTACAACTTGATTAATGTTTGGAAAATAACCTTCAAAGTCTTCTTCTGGTTCCATGTTATCACCTAAGTAATAATTAACAACACCAAAATGACTAGCTAAATTTCCTCCTAATGAATGACCTGTAACTGCAACATCTTTATATTTTGACAATGTATTGTTATTGTACAATTGTCTTGCATAATTTTCCGTTTCTTTTTGTTGTTCTGTTCTTTCAGAATTTAATAGTCCAAAATTTGCATCTCTCCAGTCGTGAATTAATCCGGAATATGTATCAAAACCTTCACTTCCTCTAAATGCAACAATTGCATCATCTTTACTAGTTTCAATAACACATGCATAAAAGCCATTTTCTTTTGCAGTATCATGTATATCTACTATTTTAGAATTATACATCATATCATCAGACAAATTTAATATAACATCTTTGTCTCTATCATCTAATTCAGGCGAAAACTGAGCCAATTCTCTAAACGTAAGATTATCTACGTCATATCCGTCTGCTTCAGCTAATATTTTTGCTTCTTTTAAATCAAAACTCTCTTTAATAATATCTGAAACTTTAAGCGAAACATTTTCTTCGCCTTTATGTGCTTTAAAATATTTAGGAACAAAACTTAAATATGCAATCTGCGTTGCATCTTTTAATTGAAGATCTGTATATGCCAAACTAATCACCTCCCTTACTCTATTACATTACAAATACATTATATTATTGTCTTTTATATCAATAATGTATTGTTTGCTAACGTTATGTTTTTCAATATACGCTTCAGATAGCTCTGGTACCATTTCTGCTTCTTTTTGTATTTCAGCAAAATCATCTTTTGAAGCAACATATAATAATACCTTTGCACTAATTCCATTATACGTATTCTTTATATTATTTAATATTTCATTAAACACATTTACATCAATTTTTTCATTAGAAACTGTAGTTATAATATATTTGCAATTTGGATATTCATCAATTATTTCTCTTATTGAGTAAGCTTTTGAAGATATATTCTTTCCAAATAGCTCTACCTTAGTTACGCTGTTTTTTAAATTTTTATCTATTTGCTTTTCTAGCTCTGCACATGAAGTTTTTATATAATAATCATCAGAAACAATAAACTTGTTAACCATGTTGTAGGTTACTGTAAATACCATATTTTTATCATGTGATGGTGAACAAAATAGTGTTGCTTCATCATACTTACCTGTGCCATATCTATTTCCTATTTTCTTTACAACAAAACTAGTGTTGTATTTTTCTTTTAATTTTTCTTCAACTATTTTAAATACATTCTTCTCATCTAAATCGCTATTAAACATACCAAATAAACACTCTTTCATATGTTCCTCCTCTTTCGTACAGTTTATAATTATTAAATACTAACTATATCTATTTTATCATTAAACTTGTTAATTATCAACTTATAAACTTTTATATTATTTTATAAAAAATATATTTATGAGTATCTTTTGTCTGTGCATGGCAAATCACTAATTAAAATTGACTTTGAAGCAATAATATGTTAACATTTTAGGTACTAGATTATCTCGTTTTAATCTAGAATACATGAAAAGGTGGGAGCTCAAATGAGCAAAACTCGGTACGCAACCCTGTACCCATTAGAAGGTGCGTATGCGGATTCACCCAAAAAAGGTGATTTGCTAACGTTCCCATACAAATCGTCCGATAGAATAAAGCAAGTAGAACAACAGTTATCTGACAACGTATTTCTTGTAATTTCCGAAGAAAATTCTTCCTACATTGTTTACAACCGTAGTAAAGAATTACTTAGGTTATATAGTGATGGTGTCAGAATTGGTACTAATGTAACACTAGCTTTAATCGGATACACACAAAACAAAATCTTGCGAGGAAAACCTTTCAAGCTTTGTGTATGGGATTACGCATCAAACCAACGGGAAAATGTTAGCACAAACGTAGTAACCAATGTAGAAAAAATTATTACTAAGCTAAAATCTAGAGTGTACAAAGTAACAACCCCATCGTGTGTGTTTTACGTAATGCGTTAAACACAAAACCCCCATTAGTTAAACTAATGGGGTTTTATTGTTTTATTTATCTTTCCACATAATTTATAATTCTGTTATTGCGTTTTGATGTAGTTTCTTTTCTCTTTTTGTTCTTGCTTCTTATTATCCACAACCTTTTCATTAAAAAAATTACAAGACGAAATCTTGTAATCTTCTTTATTATTAATTATAAATTATGCATTCTTTGCCATTTCAGCAATTTTAGCAAATGCTGCACTATCGTTTACAGCCATTTCAGCTAACATTTTTCTGTTTATAACAACATTAGCTTTTTTAAGTCCAGCTATTAATGTGCTGTATGTTAAACCATTCATTCTTGCAGCTGCATTAATTCTTGCAATCCATAATTTTCTGAAATTGCTCTTTTTATCTTTTCTTCCAACATAAGCATATGCTCCAGATTTCATAACAGCTTGTTTAGCAGCTCTGAATCTGTAACTTTTTGCTCCATAATATCCTTTTGCTCTTTTTAAAACTTTTTTATGTTTTTTACGAGTAATTATTGCTGTTTTAACTCTTGCCATTTTTTATTTCACTCCTATCTTTCCAATATTAATTATTTGTACCATATGGTAACATTCTTTTAATTCCTTCAACGCAAGTTTTGTCTGCATAAGCATTCATAACTTTACCTGTTTTTCTTTGTCTACTTGTTTTGTTTGCTAATAAGTGTCTTCTATTAGCTTTTGTTCTTTTTACCTTTCCTGTTGCTGTATAACTATATCTCTTTTTAGCAGCTTTGTTTGTTTTTAATTTTGGCATTGTAAATTCTCCTTCCTAATTATTTATCAGCTTTCTTAGCTAGTATTATGAACATATTTTTACCTTCTAGTAAAGGTTTTTTCTCAGGTTGAGAAATATCTGATAAAGCTTCTACGAATTTATTAAGAGCTTCTTCCCCTAATTTTATGTAATTAAGTTCTCTTCCTCTAAACTTAACTGTAATTTTAACTTTGTTTCCATCTTCAATGAATTTTCTTGCATTTTTGCATTTAAATTCAAAGTCATGTTGCTCAATGTTTGGAGTTATTCTTATTTCCTTTGTCTCTAAAACTTTTTGTTTTTTACGAGCTTCTTTTTCTTTTTTAGCTTGTTCAAATTTGTATTTTCCGTAGTTCATTATTTTGCAAACTGGAATGTCTAAATTTGGTGAAACTAAAACTAACTTCTTTTCATAAGCCTTGTCTAATGCATCGTTTAAAGAAAGTACTCCTAATTTTTCTCCGTTCTCGTCTATAACTTGAACTTCTCTTGCCCTAATTTGTTCATTAATTGGTAATTCTTGTTTTATAATAAAACACCTCCTACTAGTTATATCGCCAAATAAAAAAAATTGATTTGCTTTAAGAACAAATCAACCCACAGAAATATTTATAATTGTAACAATTATAATTTTGTTATTTATTATAAAAATTTAACCTTTTTCTATTCGATAAGGTGAGAAGTGGATTGCTTCTTCTTTATTGACTATACTATAATATACTATTTTTTTATTTATGTCAATACATATTTGCAATATTGTTAAAATAATAGAAGCCAAGATTATAATAAACATAACCTTGGCAGTGCGAGATGAATCTTAGGTTAACTTAATTGCGCAGAGATTAGGAAGAATTTTAATAATAACATCCAAGTCTTCGTAGCGAGTTTTAAGGATTTCAAGTGCTTCCTTAATGACCTTGCTGGATAACGGATGGTCTGAATAAAGCGACAAGATTTGAGCAATCTCATCTTCATTTTTGTCGTTCTTCTGTCTGATAGTAGCTTGAGTTGTATACAATTCAATGTAGTTCAACCTTCTGCTCTCAGCAAAAGCCCTTACACCAGTTGCAATAATATCCTCAATCATGAGAACAGCATCCCTGATGTATTCTTCCTCCTCTTCTACATTCCGCACTTCAGTCAACTTTCCGATTGCCTCATACAGGTCTGCCATAAAATAGCCTCCTTGCCTGTTTTTGTGTGCTTTGCAGCACATTTTTTCACACATTCCTTCGAATGCATACGGCAGATTTACCGTATCATGAGGTATTATAGCAACATCATATGCATTTTTCAACCAAAAAAGAAAAAAATTATTTTTATTAAATATCCTATATATTTTTTAATAAAAAGCTTATTTTTTATAAGATTTGTCTTGACTTTTAATATTTGTTGTAATAAAATAGAAAAGCGATAAAATTGATTATGACTTAAGTCAAACTTCTCCCCGGTAGTTTGTTTTAAGTTTCATATAATAAATTTAAATTTTATGAATGGAGGGTATTTTTACCATGAATAACACTACATATAGTATTAAGAAAAATGAAATTGAAAGCAAATGGTATATAATTGATGCTGCAAACAAACCATTAGGTAGAGTTGCAACAGAAGCTGCAAAATTATTAAGAGGAAAACACAAACCAACATATACACCAAATTTAGATAATGGTGATCACGTTATAATAATTAATTGTAACGATATGGTTTTAACTGGTCACAAATTAGATCAAAAAATCTACAGACATCATTCAGGATATATTGGAGGAATGAAAGAAACAACAGCTAGAGAAATGATGGCTAAATCTCCAGAAAAAATGATGATGCTTGCTATTAAAGGAATGCTTCCAAAAAATACTTTAGGAAGACAAATGTTAAAGAAAGTAAGAATATACGCTGGAAGCGAGCATGAAAATGCAGCACAAAAACCAGAAGTTTGGGAATTCTAATTAATAATTTAAGGGAGGAAATATAAAATGGCTAAAAAAGTTGAAAATTTCAGCGGTACAGGTAGAAGAAAAAGTTCTATAGCTAGAGTTAGATTAGTTGAAGGAAACGGAACAATTACAGTTAACGGAAAAGATTTAAACGAATATTTTGGAGCAGAAACATTGAAATATATTGTTAAACAACCATTAACAGTTACAGATACAACATCTAAATATGATGTAATTTGTACAGTAAAAGGTGGAGGTTTTACAGGTCAAGCTGGAGCTATCCGTCATGGTATTGCAAGAGCTTTATTAGAAGTTAATGCTGAAGAATATAGACAAGCTTTAAAAACAAACGGATTCTTAACAAGAGATTCTCGTATGAAAGAAAGAAAAAAATACGGTCTTAAAAAAGCAAGAAAAGCTCCACAATTCAGTAAGAGATAATTATTATGGTACATACCTTTTGGTATGTACTTTTTTTATGCAAAAAATAAAGAGGTATATTTACTATACCCCCTTCACTTTTATCAACACTTATTAATGTATGTTTTTTTTTAATTAGCAACCTCTCTCCAATAAAATGTATTATCTCTTCCATCATTTAATTCATTCTTTATTTTAACTAGTACATTATCATCATCTTCTTGAATTAATCCACAATCGGATGGTAAATTATTAATATCAAAAATAAAAGTATTATTTCCATTTGAAGTTTCTTTCCATGAATCAACATATGTTCCATTTTTACTCATAGAAGCAGAAACTGATGCAATTTGGAATCTAGTTCCATTTGTATTATATATCGTATAATACCTATTTAAGTTAACAGAAAGATAAATATACTCTATTGTTTTTTCTTTGTAGTTGTATATTAATTTGATTTCATTTACTTGGTTTATTGCAGCGCCAGAATAATGACGTCCAATTTCTTCCATAAGCACATTTGCTTTATCGCGCACATCTTTTTCTTTTATCGTTACCTGTTTGCTTTTGTCATTTTTAAGTTGCATTGTTACATTGCCTTTGGACTGAAATAACGTTTTGGTTATAGGTCTGTCAAATGCAACCTCAACGCCAACAGTTACAATACTAACAAAAACAATAACGTAAAATATATATCTCATTACATTGACAAATTTGCTATTTCTTTTTTTTCCATATCCGCAATTACTGCATATTTTTTCTCCATCCTTTAATTCTTTACCGCATTTTTGACAAAACATTTTTTTCTTTTATTCTCCTATTCTATCAACTCTTCCTTTGAATCCAAGAATTTTCTTAAATCTTCCCCATATTCTTTTAATTAAATTTTTTTGTTTTACACCTTTGTATTCAATCATAGCAAAAGACTCTTTGCTTCCAGATACGCTCTTTGCTGTTTTATTTGTAGCCTTCTCATCAATACTATTTGTATATGATGTTTTTGATTCTTGATTTTTGTTTTCTTGTATGCTAGCAACTTTTGGGTTTGTTTTTGCAATAGTATCATTTTTTTCATTATTATCAGTATTCTTATTTAAAACTTTGTCTATTATCTTGTTTGTTTCAGCAACATTATTTGCTATCATCTTGTCTATTGTATCGCTTTTGTTTTCTATTATTTTCTCATCCGCAGGTTTTTTTAAATATGATTGTACAAATTCTTCAGAATTTATATATTTATAATTTAATTTAGATTCCTCTTCAACCATTTTTAAAACTTTTTGTTCAACTGTTTCAGGTATGCTCTTGGTAGCCATTTCCTTTGAATTTTTTTCTTTGTCTTCCTTTGAACTATTATCTTGAGCTTTATTATTATTCTGCACATCTTTATTTTGCTTTATTTGGCTAACTTTAGTATCTTCTGTTTTATTAGAAAGAAGTCTATCACCATAGTTCATTAAAACAAGTGTATCCATATAGTTTATAAGATAAAGTCTATTATCTCTTATACCATTTACATTGAAATCAGTTGAAAATTCATTCTTAAATGCATCTTTATCCATTAAATAATATTTATAAGGTGCTCTTTGTGATTC
>CAMUZZ010000016.1 GCA_947165355.1 uncultured Clostridium sp. | reverse complement strand
TATATATATGTTTTTCACTTTTTTAGTATTCAGTATAGAAACACAAGAAGGTATCCACATCTATTAATTTTCTATTGAAACTGCATGCGCTATTCCAGGAATGCTCTCTCCTTGTTGTGAACTCATCGAATTCATTAGAGCTCCTGTAGCTATTAAAAGAACTTTATTAATCTTTTTTTGCTTTAATTGATTATAAAAATAACCAGAAAAAACTGTGCTAATACACCCACATCCGCTTCCTCCAGAATGAGTATCTTGATTTTCTTTATCAAAAATTAAAACTCCGCAATCCGTGTAATTGTGCTTTAGATTAACCCCTTTTGCTAAAGCTAAATCAATAGCTATATCCTTGCCAATATAACCTAAATCTCCACTAATTATTACATCATAATATGATGCTGACCTACCAGTATCATTTAAGTGAGTTATAAGTGTATCAACAAAAGCAGGAGCCATGGCTGCCCCCATGTTGTTTGCATCTTTAATACCCATATCATTTATTTTGCCAGGAGTTATGTGGGTAATATATGGTCCATTTCCCTTTGCACTTAATACGGCAGCACCTGATCCAGTTACAGTCCACTGCGCAGATGGTGGTCTTTGGTTTCCTAACTCTAATGGAAATCTAAATTGTTTTTCTGCAGAGCAAAAATGACTTGATGTAGCACAAAGTACATTTGTTGCACCACCAGACTCTACAAAAGTACTTCCTAAACATAGGCTCTCAGCAAAAGTTGAACACGCACCAAATACACCAAAAAAAGGAATATTTAGCTCTCTTAATCCAAAACTTGAAGAAATACATTGATTAAGTAAATCTCCCGCAAAGCAATAATCTATTTCTTTAGCAGGTACACCAGATTTTGAAATAGCTGTATTTACAGTTTCTTTTATAATTTTGCTTTCTGCCTTTTCCCAAGTTTTTTCTCCCCAAAACTCATCTTCTAAACATTTGTCAAAGAACTTTGCCATAGGTCCCTGCGATTCCTTTGGACCTACAATACTTGCAGTATTAACAATTGTTACTGAATTGTCAAATTTTATTGTTTGCTTACCTAATCTTTGCAATTCTTTTCTCCTTTCATTTTAAAATATGAATAATTTAGCAATTATTCCAACTAACACTGCTGCAGATATTCCGTAAACTAAAACCGGTCCAGCAACTGTAAACATTTTTGCACCAACACCCATTACATACCCTTCAGATTTATACTCAATAGCTGGTGCAACTATAGAATTAGCAAATCCAGTTATTGGGACCAAAGAGCCAGCACCTGCAAACTTTCCTATTTTATTAAATATATTTATGCTTGTTAAAAATGCAGATAATCCTATTAAAACAATAGAAACAACCGTTGAACATGATGTTTCATCTAATCCATTATACTTACATATGTTAAATAATATTTGTCCAATCGTGCATATTAATCCACCAACCCAAAAGGCATTAAAACAATTTTTTAGAATAGGCGAATCTGGAGTTTTCTTGCTAACATAATCATTGTATTCTTTACTCGTATTTATCTCTTCCATACGCACCTCCTTAATTAATAATCAAATATTATTTTTTCAAATTAAAAAAAAATTATACAAAAAAAGAACTAAAGGATGTTATTTCCCTTAATTCTTTATAATTTGGTAAAACAATTATACTCTTCCAATGATGCTATTTTCTGCAACAATCATTATATCTTCATCTAAGTTACCTGTTTTAAACTCTTCATCAACCTCAACAGTATATGCATTGTTTGTAATATCTATAACTATACCATTTTTTCCATTAGTTAGTTTTACATGATCATTTTCTACAATTTCTAATTCTATTGGATTATCTTCGTTAGACTCATTTTCCAAATCCATAAGTATATCTACAATAGAATCTAGCTCTTCTTCTATTTTCCAAAAATCCTCTTTAATGCAATTTTCCTCAATATATTCTGTTAGGCTACGCTCTAACTCATACAATTCTTCTGAATTATACTCTTTGTTCTCTTCTATAATAATTCCTATATTATTACACATTTCAATTTGATCATTCGACAAATACTCTTTTAAATTCATATTCTCCCTCCAACCACTATAATTTATCATAGAGATTAACATAAGTCAAGTTGTGGATTTAATGAAAGAGTATTCCTGTTTTTACTATATTTGCTAATTTTTTAAATACATTGTTGGGTCAATTTGTTCCCCATCCTTTGTAATTTCAAAATGTAAATGAGGTTCATCAACAATTTCAAAAGGAGCAGTATTTCCAACCGTTCCAATTGTTTGTCCTTCAGAAACATTCTCTCCTACTTTAATAAATTCAGCAGTTAAAAGATTTGAATATATTGAAGAATAACCATTATTATGCTCAATTACAACTGTTAATCCATAACGCGGATCATTTTTAATAGATTTGACACATCCTGGCGCTGATGCCTTAACTACAGAGGTTTTCTTTGCCTTTATATCTACACCCAAGTGAGTAACCCACTCTCCTAAAGTATCTGAATAAACTAACTTGTCCTTAGCGTATTCTCTATAAATATCACCTTCCACCGGGTATTTAAACGTTGGATCTAATGCTTCACCATTTGTTATTATTTCATCATCATCTTCTTCTACTTCATCATCTTCCTCTTCTAATTTTTGCATGTATACAGTATTTTTATTTGATGTACTTAAATCTTGAGTAGTGCTTTTTACATTATTTTCTTTGTTTTCGCTACTTAAAGTAGGTATTTCTTCAATAGTATCTTCTATAACATTTAAACTAGAAACTGTTTTGGGAATTTCTTGCTCTTTTTCTGAAATTTTTTTATCTGATTTTCTTCCTAAAACGAAACATATAATTACTAAAACACTCAAACCTACAATTACGGAAATTCCAATTGTATAAAACTTTGTATTTTTCATTTTAATTCCTCCTTGCTTTCATTAGTTAAAGTATTTCCACATTTTATAGTTTTATACATAATCACATATTAATTATTTCTACTCCTGAATAAAAATGCTTAATAATATCTATGTAATTTGAACCTTTTTTTGCCATACTATCGGCACCAGTTTGACTCATGCCAACTCCATGACCATACCCAGTAACTGAAAAAATAATGTTGTCATCTGCTCTACTAACTTTAAAATTTGCAGACTTTAAACCAAACAATGCTCTTACCTCAACTCCTGATAATGTTATATTTCCTACTTTTAGGAATCTAACTCTGTTTCCTTCTGTATATTCATTAATTTTTATACAATCACTTTCATCCCAATTTATACTAAAATTTGCATGTTTAGACTTAACAACGTCTTCAAAATCTTTTTTACTTAAAATAACTTCAGAGCTAAATTGCGAGTATTCATCTTCTCCTGATGTTTCAACAGATTGTAAATATGGATAATCATTTCCGCCCCATACATTTACTGGTATTTCTGTTTTTCCTCCACTATTTGAATGAAAAAATGCATCTATAACTTCGCTATTAAATTCAATTATTTGTCCCTTTGTGCTATATACCGCTTCTTCAATTTTATTCCAATTGCCCTCTCTTTCATCTTCTTTCCATTTATTCATTCTATCTTCTTTAGAAATCCAAGCCTGGCAACAATCTGGTGATGTACAAATAGTCATGTCTCCATGCTTATTACTATTATTCTTAAGTGTATATATTGTGTATGTTCTAGCTACAACTGCTTGAGCTTTAAGAGCTTCTATCTCATAGTTTGCTGGCATTTCAGCAGATACAACACCTAATAAATATTCATCTAATTCCATACTTTCAGTTTGTTGAGACTTTGAATTAAATACATTTACTTTTCCATAATTACTATAGTTGTATAGCTCTTTGTTGTAATTATTGTTTTTTTCGTCATTAACTATAACTTCAGCTATTCCATCGGTTTTAACCGTTTTTTCTTTTATAAATTTTGATGTTAAGATAGTAGGAAGCATAAAAATTATAATCATAGAAATCGATATATAGTAAATTATCTTTTTCACAATATCCTCCTAAATATAGCCTACAGCACAAACTATACAAAATCTCATACTGCTTTTGTATCTTAAACATAAAAATAGTTCTATATTGCTACTGATTCATGAATCAGTTCACTTTTCATCTTATTTAAAATTTTCTTTTCTAGTCTTGAAACTTGAACTTGAGTAATCCCAAGTAAATTTGCTATTTGGCTCTGAGTTTTTCCTCTGTAATATCTAAGCATTATTATTTTTTTTGACTTTTCATCCAGCTTATTAAGCAAATCTTTAACGATAATTTTGTTTATTACCTGTTTTTCTTCATCTACATTACTTTTCAATTTATCGAGTAAACAAAAATCATCATCACCGTTTATGCTTTTATCAATGGATTCTGGCTGATTTGAGGAATCAATAGCTAATGCAATTTCCTCTCTAGAAACTTTTAATATCTTAACCAATTCATCTAGTTTAATATCTTGTCCAGTTCTATCTAAATAATCCTTTTGAATCATTTTTATCTTACATGATAGTTCTTTTGTACTTCTACTAATTTTTATTATTCCGTCATCTCTTAAAAATCTTTTAATTTCACCAAGTATGTATGGTACTGCGTATGTTGATAATTTCACATCAAAATTTGTATCGAATTTTTTTATAGATTTTATAAGACCTATGCATCCAATTTGATACAAATCTTGCATATCGTAACCTCTATCTTTAAATCTGGTTACAATGTTCCATATTAAATTTGAATTATTTGTAACAAGCTCTGCCATTTTTTCGTCGTTTCCAAATTTCGCCTTTAATATATCTTCTACCTTGTTATCATACATAAAAACCTTACTTACCTCCAAGTTCTGCTAAGTCTTGTTCTTTTTTTTCTTCAACTTGTTCAGGTTTATTTATAATTTTTTTCATTGTTATTTTTGTTCCTAAATTTACTACAGATTCAATATGTACTTCATCCATAAAGCTTTCCATTATTGTAAATCCCATTCCAGATCTTTCTAAATTAGATTTTGACGTATAAAGTGGCTTTCTTGCCAGCTCTATATTCTCTATTCCTTTTCCAGAATCTGCTATTTCAATTTCTATTGTACTTGCAAATATTTTAGCAGTTATTTTTATTATCCCATTTGAATTATCGTACCCATGAATAATACAGTTTGTTACAGCCTCAGATACTGCAGTTTTAATATCTGCTAACTCCTCTATTGTTGGATCTAGCTGAGAAGCAAATGCAGCTACAGCAATTCTTGCAAAAGCCTCGTTATTAGACTTACTTAAAAGTTCCAGTTTCATCTCGTTTTCATACAAATCATTCATATAATTATTTATATGCTAGATTTAATCTAACATACATCTCCTTCCTTGAAATAACTAATTAATAACTAATACGCTTTTAACTAAGCAACACTATCTGTAATTGGTATTATTTTAACAACGCCACTCATCTCGAATATTTTACGTATGCTTTTTTTTACATTTTTCATTTCAACCGTACCACCCAACATATTTACCATTTTATACCTTCCAATAATCATTCCTATTCCTGCACTGTCCATAAAAGACACCTTATCAAAATCAAATATAACTTTTCTAGGCATAAATCTCGTAATGTCATCATCTAATTTCCTCCTCAATTTTTCTGTAGTATGATGGTCTATTTCTTCACTAATTTCCACCATAAGAATCTTGTCCTTATCTAAAAAAACACTATTCATATTATTCCTCCTTGAAATAGATTGATACATATTATAAGCTTATTTCTATGATTTTGATATAGCGAAAACGCAGAAGTTTTGGCGTTTTATGGGAAGTTTTCGATTTAATTCGACACAACATGGACTAATTAAAAAGAAGAAAAAAGCCAACGGGGACGGAGAAAAATGGCTTAATTTTAGAATTTAAGCCATTTTTCTCCGTCCCCGTTGGCTTCATTTTTGCAAAGTGACTATTTCTATGCTATAATATATTGATAGCATTCGTTTGACGGAACGGATGTAAAATTAATTATTTGGAGGTGTTGTAATGTCATTTTCAAATTTAAATTCTTTGGCGATGACATTTTTGGCCCAGGCGAATACTCCCGAAGAGTTTCGCAAATCTTTAGTAGGGGCTCTTAATGAGTCCTCACCTTTAGACCGGAACAAAGCAATAGCACTGGCAAATCACTTCAAACCCGAAAGCAAAAAAACGCTTCTTTTATCTGATAAGGTAAAAAAGCAGGTATTTGGGATTGTAAGTAAAGTATTCCCTGGTGCATACTGCGTGTACGGTCGTAAAAAAGATTTTCTTTCGTACTCACAGAAACTTTCTGACAAATTGAATGTTGAAGACATAAAGGATATCTATGCTCTGAGAGTTATACTCTCAGATCAAGTAATTAACAAAGAAGATACCATAGCTTTTTCTTACCGGGTTTTAAAGGCACTTATTGATGGTTTACAAGATTTATCTTATACCATTGATGTTCCTTTGACCAACGCTGATAAAGAAAAAAAGAGCAAGACAGAAAAGCCTTCATCTGAGATACTTAAGCAGATTATAGTTCCCAAAGAACTCGATCCTGCTCTATCCCAATATGTTGCCGTCTTTAAGAATTACGTAATGTTCCCGAAGTCTAATGGATATCAGGGACTTCACATTATTCTTAAAACTCCGGAAGGAATCTATATTGAAATCCAAGTCCGGACGTTAACACAGCACATTTGGGCTGAAAGAGGTCCTGCAAGTCACGATGTCAACTACAAAGCTGGTACAGAGATTGACAAGCTTGTGGCTGAAAGAGGCGAAGAGTTCATAAAGGTACTGGCTACACCTACCGTCATAGGTCAGCCGTTGTTCCGGAATACTTTCCGAGAAACATTTCCGGATACAGAGCTTTAACGCCTAAACAACACAAACCTCCCCGCGTTTTTCGCGGGGAGGTATTTTTATTTAGATTTACATATTGTTTAATCTTTCTATCACGCTATCAAGCATTTCTTTGTATTTGGCAAGTTTTGCCTTTTCTTCGTTAATCTTAGCTTCTGGTGCCTTATTAACAAAACCAGGATTTGAAAGCATTTTTTCAGCTCTCATCACTTCCGCTTCTAGTTTAGTTTTCTCTCCTTCAAGTCTTTCCTTCTCGGCAGATATATCAACTAAATCTTCGAATGGCATAAATATTTCAATTCCATCTGTAACAACAGATACAGCATTTTGTGGAATTCCATCTTTATTGTCTTTTAGCTCAATTTCACTAGCAAATCCTAATTTTTTGAATAATTCCTCAGACTCATTTACTAAATCTTTGTAGCTATCTGTTACGATTATTAATTTTGATTTTCTAGATGGATGAACATTCATATTATTTCTTATGTTTCTGATTTCAGTAATAATTGTTTTGAACTTTTCTATTTCATCCTCATCTTTTTGATAATTGTATTTTTCATCATATTCAGGCCATTTTGAAATCATGATAGATTCATCATCATTATACAATTTTGTATATATTTCCTCTGTAACAAATGGCATAACTGGATGTAATAATTTTAAAGAATCGCATAAAACTTTATTAAGTACATATTGAGCTGCTTTTCTAGTTTTATTTTCTTTATCGTATAATCTAACTTTTGTCATCTCAATATACCAGTTACAGAATTCATTCCAAATAAAGTCATATATTTTTTGTGTTGAAACACCAATATCAAAATTTTCAATATTCTCTGTTACTTCTTTAACTAATCTGTTTAACTTAGAAAGAATCCACTTATCTTCTTTGCATAAATCTTTCTCATCAAATGATCCATCAAAATCTTCAAGATTCATTAAAACAAACTTAGATGCATTCCATAGTTTGTTTGCAAAGTTTGAAGCACTCTCTAATTTTTCTGGAATGTATCTTAAATCATTTCCTGGTGTAATACCTAAAATAAGTGAAAATCTTAAGCTATCTGTTCCATACTTTTCAATCACTTCAATTGGATCAACACCATTTCCAAGGCTCTTAGACATTTTTCTTCCTTGTGCGTCTCTTACAATTCCGTGAATAAATACATAATCAAAAGGTTTTTTACCTGTATATTCAAGTCCAGAATAAATCATTCTTGATACCCAAGATTGTATGATGTCGTATCCTGTAACCAACACATTTGTTGGATAGAAAGTTCTATAATCTTCTGTATCATCTGGCCAACCAAGTGTTGAGAATGGCCATAGTGCAGAGCTAAACCATGTATCTAACGTATCTGGATCCTTTTCAAATTCTTTGCAACCACACTTTGGACAAACATCTGGAGTTTTATCATCAACAATAATTTCTCCGCAGTCCTTACAATAGTATACTGGTAATTGATGTCCCCACCATATTTGACGAGAAATACACCAATCTCTTATATTTTCCATCCAGTTAAAGAATGTTTTTTCGTATTGTTTTGGAACAAATGTTACATCACCATTTCTAACCGCTTCTATAGCTGGTTTTGCAAGCTCGCTCATTTTTACAAACCATTGATCAGAAATTCTAGGCTCTACTGTTGAATGACATCTATCGCATTTGGCAACATTGTGAGTATAGTCTTCAATTTTAACTAATGCGCCAATTTCTTGTAATTTATCAACAATCTTTTGTCTTGCTTCGTAAATATCCATACCTGCAACTTCTGGCCATAAATCATACATTTTTAAATCTTCACCAAAAACTTCAACAACTGGTAAATCATGATCTAATCCAGATTGATAATCGTTTGGATCATGTGCTGGTGTTATTTTAACAGCTCCTGTACCAAATTCCATCTCAACAAATCTATCACCAATAATTGGAATTTCTTTATTCATAATAGGAAGAATACATGTTTTTCCTATTAAATTGCTAAATCTCTCATCCTTTGGATTTACTGCAACAGCTGTATCTCCAAGCATTGTTTCTGGTCTTGTTGTTGCAACAATTAGATAATCGTCTGTACCGGTAATTTGATATCTAATATGCCATAAATGTGTACCTTCTTCTTTGTACTCAATTTCAGCATCAGATATTGATGTACGGCAACCAGGACAATAGTTAATCATACGTTTTCCTTTATAAATGTAACCTTTATCATAGTAATTTTTAAACGCTTTAAAAACAGCTCTAGATAAACCTTCATCCATGGTAAATCTTGATCTTGACCAATCACAAGAACAACCCATTTTACGTTGTTGTTTAACAATTGTTCCTCCATATAATTCTGTCCATTCATATGCTCTTTTTAAGAAAGCTTCTCTTCCTATTTGTTGTTTAGTTAATCCTTCTTCTTTCATTGCAGCAACAATTTTAGCTTCAGTTGAAAGAGCAGAATGATCTGTTCCAGGAAGCCATAATGTATTGTATCCTTGCATTCTTTTAAAACGAATGAATAAATCTTGAATAGAAGCATCTAAAGCATGCCCCATGTGTAGCTTACCAGTTACATTTGGAGGTGGCATTGATATTGAATATGCTGGTGCATTTTTATCCATGCTAGGCTTAAAGTATCCTTTTTCCTCCCAATTATTATATAATTTATCTTCAAAATCGTGCGGATTAAACGTATCCGCAAGTTTATGATTCTTTTCCATATAAAACAACTCCTTTACATAAACTTAAATTTTTTTGCTCCGTCCCAATTATTTATTTATTCTTCTCCCATATTTTTCTAACTAGCCCAAGTGACAATGTTGATAGTGTAAAACCTATTACAGGTACAATAGAGCTTAGCCATATATTTGATACTTTACTAATAACGTAGCTATATATAACAACTACAATATATGTTAATATCATAATGCAGACTCGTCTTGTCCAGCTTGTTTCCCATGCTTTATCTCCTTCGACTCGTTTATTACGCTCCTTTATCTTTAATATTTCTTCTTCAATTTCTTTAATTTCCATATGTACACCCTCCTTTTATTTCATACATAAAATTGAAAACGCTCTTACTTATATTTTTTAGTCATTTAACTCAAAATCAGACATCTTGTATCCTAGCTCTGCAAATTTTGAATGAATTTTGTTTAGTGAAATTCCAAGTACGTTACCATAGTCTCCTACAACTTTATCTAAAAACATAGCTGCTTTACCTTGAATAACCGCACCTGCACAATTTAATAATTCCTTTTCGTTGTTGATGTACCATTCGATATCATCTTCCGAAATTTTACCAAAATGTAGCTCAGTGATATCCGAAAAAACAAGCTCTTTATCTTGATACAAATCTTTAATTGTCATTCCTGTTGTCATATAAACAACATTTTCACTCATTACCCTTAAATTATTTGCTGCTTCTTCTTTACTTTTTGGCTTTTCAAATATTTTACCGTTCATATACATAACAGTATCTGCTGCAAGAACAACTGCTTTTTCAGTTAGTTGAGAGGCTGAAGAATTTGCTTTATCTCTCGATAAATCCATTACATATTGAGTTGGCTCTGTAGCATCACTATGTTCTTCAACTGTGCTCTTTACAACCTCATATTTTAAACCTATCATATTAATTAATTCATGTCTTCTTTTTGATCCCGTTGCTAAAACTAATTTCATCTAAAAGGCCCCCTTACATATTTTCTATTAAATCTTTGTAACCTACTGAACAAAACTTAAATTTTTTGCTCTGTCCCCAAAATTAAAATCAAAAAAGCTCGCCCTGAATAAGGACGAGCTTAAATATCGTGGTACCACCTTAATTAATATACATTTTTATGTATATTATCTCATAAGCTTTTAACGTTGCCACACGAATATATCTATTTTAAATTTCAATATATTAACTCCGAAGCTACCTTCAATTTTCTTCTCTATAAGGAACTCTCAGCATGTTATTCCTTTTCTCTTTTCTAGATAGTTTAAATTTACTCCTCTTCTTCTCTGTTTTTAATTATTGCTATACATATTATCATATTTTGTTAGTTTATGTCAATAATAATTTTTTACAGCATGCTTTTAAAAACATCTGTTGCATCAGGAAGATATATATATATAATGCAAAATCCAAGCAAACTAACAACAACTCCAAATAGTTTTAAATACTTTGTTCCTTCGTTAACGTCTTGGAAGCTGAATAACTTTTTGGTAAGTTTTCTAGCATCATATATAGATATTACTCCTACTGCTGAAAAAATTACTCCTAATAATACAAATACTATTTCCATCGTTTATCTTCATCCTTTTATTGCTCATCGTAAAATTTAACCGTATATCTACATTCGTATGATTGTCCAGGCTTTAACAATATCATGTCTGTTTTTTCTGCAAATATTCCTGTACTTTTTATTGCATCAGAAATACCATGCCATGGTTCAATACATATAAATGGTGCATTAGGTTTAGACCATATGCCTAAGTATGGAAAATCTGAAAACTCAACTGTTAAAATAGGATTTTCCTTATATTTATTTCTTAAGCTTATTCTTGATGATGTTATTCCTTTCATAATAATAGCATCATCTTTAAAAGAGTCTGGTCCTAACATTATTCTTCTTTTATCTGCCATAATATTCTTTGAATAGCCTGTACCAATTAATCCATCAACTAAATATAGAAAGTGAATTTTCTCCTCATCTGATTCGAATTCAAGATAATAATTACCTTTTCTCATTTCTTCAGGATCTATTTTAAATGCAGGATGTCCACCTATGCAAAATGGCATATTGGTTGTTCCTGTATTTACCACTTTATATATTGTTGTTAAATTATTACCATCCATTCTGTATGTGTTATATAACTCAAAATCGAAAGGATATCTAACAAGCGTTGTTTTATTACTTCTTAAAACATAAGAATGGAAATTATCAAGCTTAGTAACTGGCTCATATTCCATATCTCTTGCAAATCCATGTTGAAATATTTCAAATGGCTTTCCGTTTATTATTGTTTGGTTTCTCTTTAACTTACCTACTATAGGAAACAATACTGGAAAATGTCGTTTCCAATAAACTTTACCATTTTCATCAACGCAGTCCGCACCCTGATGTATTCTTTCTTTGCCATTTACCTTGAAGCTAATTAATTCTCCACCATCTTTTGATGTTACCATTTGTGCTTGCATAATATTGTCTCCTTCCTCTTGAAATTTTCCCCTATAATATATTGTTTTTTGCTCAAAAAGTCAAGCGTTTTGGGGCTTTTTGCGAAAATTTCAAAACTATGCTTTTACTATTTTTTTTGTTAAAAAGGCCGAAAAGTCCATTGTTAATTGAACTATAACAATGGACCTCTTTCGTAACTTATATATTTTTTTTCTTACGTGCCTGCAATTTAGCAGTTTTTGACAATTTTGAAATTCTTGGTTCTACTTTAGTTGTACTGTTAATTCTTTTTTCTATTTTTCTTTCACTATTTCTAATAGATTCTTTCACCGGTTTTACCAAATCTGTTTTAACCGCTTTTTTTGTTGCTATATTTTTAGCTAATTTTTTATCTAATATTCTTTTTGTAATCTTAGACTCTGCTCCTTCGTCAAATCCATATATATTGCTTTTGGTTTTTACGCTCGTTTTTTTAGATGTTATTTCTGATTCAGTTGATTTAAACACAGGAACTCCTTCATTTTTATTATACTCTTCAACCGCATCTTTTAATAAATCTAATCCCTTAATTACATACTTAGAATTATTGTTGAAGCTTAGTCTTACTTTGTTTTTCCCCTCATTTCCACAATAAAAATCTTTAGCAGATTGAATATAAACAGTTTGATTATCTAATCTGTAATTCTCTAGCACCCATTCTGAAAATTTTTCAGTATCTTTAACAGGAAGTTCTAGTAAAAAGAACAATCCTCCATCTGGAACTTCGTATTTGATTACATCTTGTTTTTGTAAATAATTTTCTATATTGTTCTTTCTCTTGTTGTATATCTTTAAAATGTTATCAAAGATTTTATCTTTTTGTTTGAACATATTGTTAACTGCATATTGTTCAACATTAGAAATTGAAATTCTAGCATTGTATATTTTGTGTATATTATCTAGAACTGACGTATTCTTGGTTATAATCGCACCAACTCTTGCTCCACCGTTACTGAATTTTTTTGAAGCAGAATCTACAATTATAGATTTATTATAATCGTAGTCGGCTAAAGATATAAACTTTGAATAGGCAATTTCACTATAAACTTCATCTGAAATTATGTATAAATCATTCTTCTTTGCCAACCTTGTAATTTTATCTAATTCATCTTTATTGAATACTTTACCATCTGGATTACCTGGATTAGAAAATAATATTACTCTACAATTATCGTCAATTTTTGCCTTATTACTCATAATCTCTTTTATTGTATACGATTTAACATCTAAACCTAACAATTTGCAGTACATTTTATAATCAGCAAAAAATGGCTCAATTAGTATAACTCCATCGTTTTCATTGCATACAGTTTTTAGCGTGCTTATTATTGCATCTGATGCACCTAACGTTACTTGAATATCTTCTTTGTTAAACTTATTTCTTTTTATTTTCTCGTTATAATACACAGCATAACTTTTTCTTAAATCTACATTTCCTTTGTAGTCTCCATAAGCATTAACTTTTGGTGCTTGCTTTGCATACATAGCAAAAGCTTTATAATAGCTTTCATCCGTCTTTATATCAGGCTCTCCCATATTAAGTCTGTATACACTTACACCATCTTTTTTTTCTATATAATTTGCTTTTTCATCTAATTTTCCAACAGATATACTTTCTAATCTTCTTATGTTTGTATTCATTATTTTACTCCTCATATGAATTTGTAATTATATTATCATTAATTAGTATTTCTTTCAATAAAAAAAATGTCAGTAATTAATATTTTTTTATATCAATATATATTTTCTCTTACTATTCTAAATTTTGGTTTATATTTCAACACGACCATCAAATTTTTGGTTTACTAATTTCTTCAATCCTACATTTTTGCTATCTTCCAAATTTGGATCATTTTGCACTATTGTTTCAGCAAGAGCTTGTACTTCCTTAAGTATGTCTATGTCTTCGAATAAATTAGCAATTTTAAATTCAGGTAATCCATGTTGTTTTGTTCCAAAGAATTCTCCAGAACCCCTTAGCTCTAAATCTTTTTCTGCAATTACAAATCCGTCAGTTGTAGATTGCATTATTTTCATTCTTTTTCTTGCAACATCAGAATTACTATTGTATTTTAAAATACAATAAGATTGATAATCTCCTCTTCCAACTCTTCCTCTTAATTGGTGTAACTGAGCAAGTCCAAATCTTTCGGCATTTTCTACAATCATAATGCTTGCATTTGGAACATTAACTCCTACCTCAATTACAGTTGTTGAAATTAATATATCAATTTTTCCGTCTTTAAAATTTTGCATTATATCATCTTTTTCTTTTGGTCTCATTTTTCCATGAACATATTCAACTCTTAAATCTGGAAATATTTCTGTTTTGTATTTTTCTGATAGTTCTAACACTGACTTAGCATTTATTTCTTCATTCTCTTCAACAAGAGGACAAACAACATAACATTGTCTTCCTTCTGATATCTGCTTTCTGATAAATTGGTTAACTCTATTTTCCATTTGCTTGTTTACAGCATATGTCTCAATTTTTTTTCTGTTCGGTGGTAACTCATCTATTATAGAAATGTCTAAATCACCATATAATATTAATGCTAGTGTTCTTGGAATAGGTGTTGCAGTCATAACTAAAACATCTGGATTTGATCCCTTTGAAACAATTTTACTTCTTTGTCTAACGCCAAATCTATGCTGTTCATCTGTTACAACTAATCCTAAATTTTTAAATGCAACATTTTCTTCTATTATTGCATGAGTACCAATTAACACATCTATTTCACCGTTTTGAAGCTTGTTTATTATCTCCTCTTTTTTCTTCTTTGTAATACTGCTTATTAATAGCTCACATCTTATTCCGTACTTTGACAGGATTTGTGTAAAGCTTTCTAAATGCTGCGTTGCTAAAATTGAAGTTGGAGCCATTATTGCAGCTTGATATCCAGATTTTACTGCTTTATATGTTGCAATTATTGAGACTATAGTTTTTCCTGATCCAACGTCTCCTTGTAGTAATCTGTTCATTGATTTACTACTTTCCATATCATTATCAATTTCTTCAAGAACCCTAAGCTGAGCTTTTGTAAGCTTAAAAGGTAAATCATTAATTATTTCTGATATTTTTATATTTGCATCATACTTAATACCTTTTTGTTCCTTTTTCCATCCATCTTTTAAATTTAACAATGCAAGTTGCATAATCAAAAGCTCTTCAAAAACTAACCTTCTTCTTGCAAGTTTGAACTCAGCAAAACTACTTGGCATATGAATTTTATATATTGCATCGGCTATTTCTATAAGCTTGAAATTTTTTAATATGTACTCCGGAAATTGCTCATCTATTTTTCCTTCAACTTGATTTAAACCATTTTCAATTATCGCTCTAATAGTATTCTGCGAAAAGCCATATGTTGCTGGATATATTGGCACTATTTTTCCAGTATTCTTATTTATTTCTGCTGAGTCAAAAACTGGAGAATTCATCTCAACTCTTGAAGCTTTTTTATGTATTTTTCCAAAAAAACTATATTCTTCACCATATTTAAATGATTTTTTTAAATATGGTTGATTAAACCACGTAATATTACATGCACCTGTTTCATCTCTAACTGTTAGTTTATACATAACCATATTTTTTCTAATTCGTACTTCAGTCATTCTGGAAACAACAACCGCTCTTATTAAAGCATCATCACCATCTTCGCAATCTATAATATTTTTAGGCTTACTTCTGTCTTCGTAATCTCTTGGATAATATGTAATTAAATCTCCTAGTGTATATATTCCCAGCTTATTCAAAAGCTGAACTCTGCTGGGACCAACACCTTTCACATACTTTACATCATTATTTAAATCTATCATATTTTTTCCTCTCAATTGATTCCTCGCTTGTATTATCACACATATTCAAAAAAATGTAAACATTTGTATGGTATAAAAATTTACTTATCTAATAAATCGTATATTTTATTAATAACATCTGGCACATACTCAACAAGCTTTTCTAGTACAGAACTATGTGTAGCTTCCAATAATTTTACACCATCATTTTGAACAATTAAAAATGCAACCGGAGAAATACTAACTCCTGCACCACTTCCTCCTCCAAAAGGTAATCTATATTTTATATTCTCTTCTTCGTCTTTTCGATTGTACGAATTTATTGCTTCGCCTGTAAACTCGCTTCCTCCTGCGGCAAATCCAAATCCAACTTTTGAAATTGGAATAATTGTTGTATTGTTAATGGCTTTTATAGGCTCTCCAATTATTGTATTAACATCAATCATTTCCTTTAAGCTATTCATAGCAGTGATCATAAGTTTTTCTATTGGATGATTTTCTTCCATTTACATCACTTCTCCATTCTCTTATATTTTTTAATATTACATAAGTAATATGTACAGGCTTAAAGCAAATTATACAGTTTAGTTTAGCATCTAAACTAAACTTATCTAGATATAAAGGTTCTATTTTATACATAAATTTATTATTACTAATATTTAGTTTTAAATATTTGAACAAAAAGGCAATTCCACTAGACAAAATTCCTACAGTAATTGCTGTTACCGGTGCATCGCTAGTTGATATTTTAAGGTTTATCTTAAATTTTTCGATGCGTATTGCACTACATTTTATAAATTCGTTAATTATTTTGATATTTCTCCATATTCCCTTTTTTAATTTAACTATTAAATTCTTGCTTTTAATGATTTTATCTCTTTTGGCCTTATCAATGCATATTTTTAGTATTGGAACTCCCACAACATATACTTTAAGCCATTGATTATTCACGTTTTTATTAATGTTAATGAATAACCTTATTCTTAGACTTGCAATGCATATTAATAGAATTGTTAAAACAAAAAAAATAACTATTAACATATATTTAAACTCCCTATATATTACTAGTTATTTTTTCCATCTTTTATTATTTTAATCTATTTTTCTTTTATTTTTTTCGACTAAAATATCATCGAAAAGGTACTGTTGCGTTGTTTGAATTTTGTTTCTTCTAGACATCTCTAATAATCCTGAAAATGCTGTTACTACTTCAACTTTATTGCACTTTCCTTGTGAGAACAAATTATTAAAGACGAATTTATTATTTCTTACAAGCTCTTTATACATTTGCTTAACTTTGCTCGATACAGTATATGTATCGGTTATAGCAATTTTTTGTATATTTCTTGCATTGTTATTTAGTCTTTTTTTATTCTTATCTATTACTTTTGTATATGCCTTTACTATAACAGAGTAATCATCGTTTACCTCAAGTTCCTTTTTGCTAAACTTTATTTTTTCTTGATCTTTGTATGTTCTTTTAGAATACTCCGCATACATTTCTCTAAGTTTATTAGATATTTCTTTATATTTTTTATACTCAATAATTCTATTTAAAAGTTGTTCTTCAGTTAATTCTTCTTCTTCCTCTACCGTTTCTGTTACAGGCAATAGTCTCTTAGATTTAAGATAAAGAAGTGTTGAAGCCATTATTAAAAATTCACTTGTTATTTCTAAATTAAGCTCTTCCATTTCTTTTAGGTAACTTATATATTGATCAGTTATATCGCTTATGTTTATATCGCAAATATCCATTTTGTTTTTATCGATTAACTGGCACAATAAATCTAAAGGACCCTCGTATTCGTTTGATTTTATAGAATAAATTTTTGATTCTAAATTTATAATGTTTTTCATTCGTTACACCTCTCTATAGCCTCTTTAACATTATCATATTCAAACCCTTTTTTCAATAAAGATTGAATAATTTCTTCGGCAGAAGTATCACATTTTTTGTTAATAAGATTTTGTGCTGATTTTATCTCGTACTCTTGTAGTTCTTCCTTATTTTGAAAAAAATATTCATCAACAAGATTACTATCTATTCCTTTTGATAATAACTTGTACTTGATTTGCTTTAGAGATAAATTCTTAAGGGCTATAAATTCGTTTACAGCCCTTTGGATATATTGATTATCGTCTATGTATCCATTCTCTTTTAAATCTTCTATGATGTTATCTAGCATCTCGCTACTAATGCTATTTTCAAACTTTCTTCTAATTTCGTTTTCAGAGCGCTTTTTGTACACAACAAACTTTAAAACCTTAGTTTTATTTTTATCGTACTCTTCTAACTCTTCATAATTTATCAATTTAATTCACCACTACTCTTCGTCTTCTGAATCATCATTTTCTTCGTCAACTAAACTCTTTTCAAAAGCTGCCTTATAGTTTTCACGAACTTTATCTTCTACCTCTTTCATTATATCTGGGTTATCTTCTAAGTATTTCTTTACATTTTCTCTTCCTTGTCCAATTTTTTCTCCGTTGTAGCTGAACCAAGATCCGCTTTTCTCTATAATATCTAGATTTACAGCTATGTCTAATATGTTACCTGATTTAGAAATACCTTTTCCAAATACAATATCAAATTCTGCTTCTCTAAATGGAGGAGCCATTTTATTTTTAACAACCTTTACTTTGGCTCTGTTTCCTACAACATCACCATCTTGTTTAATACTTTCAACTCTTCTTATGTCTAATCTTACAGATGAATAATATTTTAAAGCTCTACCACCTGTTGTTGTTTCAGGGTTTCCAAACATAACACCAACTTTTTCTCTTAATTGGTTTATGAAAACAATAACTGTTTTTGTTTTATTAATTGCACCTGCTAATTTTCTTAGGGCTTGTGACATTAAACGTGCTTGAAGTCCTATATGAGAATCTCCCATATCTCCATCAATTTCTGCTTTTGGAACAAGAGCAGCAACAGAGTCTACTACAATTATATCTAGGGCTCCACTTCTAACTAATGCTTCAGCAATTTCTAATGCTTGCTCTCCTGTATCTGGTTGTGAAACAATTAAATTATCTATATCTACACCTAAGTGCTTTGCATAAACTGGGTCTAAAGCATGCTCAGCGTCTATAAAAGCTGCCTCTCCTCCCATTTTTTGTGCTTCAGCAATCATATGAAGTGTTAATGTTGTTTTTCCTGAAGATTCTGGTCCATATACTTCTACAATTCTTCCTCTTGGAATTCCTCCAATTCCTAATGCAATATCTAAGCTTAATGCTCCTGTTGGAATTGACTCAACATTCATTGCAGAAAATTCTCCTAATTTCATTACAGAACCTTTTCCAAATTGTTTTTCTATTTGGCTTAAAGCTGCCTCTAACGCTTTTTTCTTTTCCGTATTTTCAGTACCCATTTTTTCCTCCTTAAACATTTGTTTGTATTATTATATATTAATTTTATCTTTTGTCAAGCATTTTTTTATATTTTTTTATGCATTTGTATAATATATTAAAACATTTTAATTTTCAATATTTAGTTTTAAATTATAAATGAAAAACATATAAATACGCAGTACCGCGCAGTTTAGTTGCTTGCCAATTACTGCGATAAAAAACAAAAAAGGAACATGAAAAACATGCCCCCTTTAATATTTAAATTTATTTTCTTGATTCTACAATCAATTTTATGCCAGTTCTATCTTCCCCTTCAACTTGAACTTCAGCAAAAGCTGGCACACATACCAAATCTACACCTGCTGGAGCAACAAAACCTCTTGCTATTGCAACAGCCTTTACAGCTTGATTTAATGCTCCTGCTCCTATTGCTTGCATTTCGGCATAACTATTTTCTTTAACCAATCCTGCTATTGCTCCTGCAACTGAATTTGGATTTGATTTTGATGAGATTTTTAAAACTTCCATTTTTTTCCTCCTACTATTTATATTTTGTGTTCTCACTACAATAATATTTATAATATACAGGATATGAAAAGTCTAGTGAATCCCAGTAATAACTTGCACTTTCGTGCGTGCTATTTCTACTTTTATTTTCTAATTATTCTATCAATATTTAAAACTCGACAGCTTTCGTCATCAATGTCAAAAATACAACCATTTAGCATGCATTCACCATCAGCCAATTTATATCTTTCTGGAAGTGATGTAACAAATCTTTTTATAGATGCTTCAATGTCCATTCCTATTACAGAATTAATAGGACCTGTCATTCCAATATCAGTTATATAAGCTGTACCCTTTGGTAATATTCTTTCATCTGCCGTTTGAATATGTGTATGAGTTCCATATACAGCTGTTACTTTACCATCTATATAATTTGCCATAGCAATTTTTTCTGCAGTAGCTTCAGCATGTATTTCAACAAAAATCATATCGCAAGAATCTTCAATTTTTTCTATTATTTTAGTAACCTTTGTGAATGGATTATCTGATAAAACATTCATATCTGTTCTACCAATTAAATCTATTACTCCAATTTTTTTACCGTTGCAGTTATATATTCCGTATCCGTGACCAACAACACCTTTAGAATAATTTGCTGGTCTTAATAATATAGGATTATCCGCAAACGCAAATATATCTTTCTTTCCCCAAGTGTGATTTCCCATAGTTATAACATCAACATCTAAATTTAATAAGTCGTTGAATATTTTGGTAGTAATCCCCATTCCTCCAGCAGAGTTTTCTGCATTAACAATAACAAAATCTATATTATACTCTTTTCTTATTTTAGGTAGCTCTTCTTTAAATTTTTTAACACCATTTTCACCAACAATGTCTCCAATAGTTAATACTTTCATAAATTTACCCCTTCTATTTTTTATCTATATTATCACAAATATTTAATTTTGTACATTTTTTATAACCCAAAATTCTAAAAGAAGTCAGATATTTATTCTGACTTCCTTATGAAAATACTTTTGTAAACTACTTCTTATCTTTATCAATCCACCCTTTGCCATCAATTATTCTTGATGCAAGCATAGATGAGCTTGTGTCACCTACAACATTTAATAATGTTGCTGGTGGATCTATAATTGTTGCAATTATTGTAAGTATTGGAAGAGCTGCAAGTGGGTACCCCATCATTGTTATAATAAGTGTTTCAGAAATTGTTCCTCCTCCTATTGGAACAGCTGTAACTAGTAGTGTTGCAACAAGAGAAACCAACAATATCTGCATTATCGATCCAAATCCATTTACACTTGTTCCAAATAAACAAACTAAAAACATTATTTTAAATACAGAACCAATAATTGATCCATCTTTGTGAAAGTTTGTACCCAATGGAATTAGTATATCTGCAACATCATCTTTAACACCAATTTTCTTTGCAGTTTGAACATTAACAGGAATTGAAGCTGCACTAGAGCATGTAGCAATGGATGTAACTGTTGCTGGCAAAATATTTTTCCAGAAAAGTTTTACTCCTTTTCTTCCACCTGAAATAAATGCATATATCGTATATATTATAAAATAAAATGCAAGAGCAACAATTGTATATACTATAAATGTTTTTAAATAACCAAAAGCTATTTCTTTTCCAAATGTTCCAACTAAAGCTGCAACGTAACAAGCAATTCCAATTGGTGCATAATACATTATTATTTGAATTATTTTAATAACAACCTCATTTGCGCTAACTAAGAAATCTAATACCGGCTTACCTTTTTCGCCTGTCATTTTAGTAGCCAATCCAAAAATAATTGCAAATACAATTATGGCAATTATGTTGTTTCTAGACAACAGTCCAGAAAAATCATTTACAGTAAGCATTCCAACAGTTCTTTCAAATATGGTTTGCTCTTCTTCCTCTTCTTCATTACTTGCTTCTTCAAGTGAACTTTTAATTTGTTCACCATCCTCTGGAGAAACAAGCTTAATTGGTAGAGTTGCTAACATTCCAACTATAACTGCTATTATCGATGTAATAACGAATACACCTACTATTGTAGCCATTATTTTTCCAAATCTTTTTGGCTGACTCATTTTTGCTATCGCTGTAGATATATTTAAAAATATTAATGGAACTATTACCACAAACAATAAATTTAAAAATATGTCTCCAAGCGGACTAACTATAGCTGCTTTTTCTTTGAAAACAATTCCAGCAATTGCACCAACAATTATCGCAACTATTAAAATAATTGTTGATTTGTAATTCTTTAAAAAATTTTTCATAATAAATCCCCCTTACTGTAGGAGCAAGGACATTATACTTATAATATTCCTTATATAATTAAAAAAATTATATATATAAATTTTTTTATTTACAATATCAAAAACATAAAAAAAGAAGTTATATTTCATTTTTATAAAAACATAACTTCTATATACTTAGGATTTTTTCAATTCCATCAGATAAGCTATTTATTCTATTAATAGTGTTTGTAAGCTTAACTTCAACTATTGGTTCTTCTTTTGTTTCGCCAACTACATAACCATTTTTATTCAAAAACTCAATAGCCTTTTGTCTTTCTTTAATAAGTCTGCTTAAATTTTTACTTAACCTTACTGGTAACCTTGATTGTCTTTTTTCTATAATTAATTTCTTTAACTCTGAACAATCTATTGAAAATGTACTATTAATGTTATTTCTAATTTCTTTAATTTGGGCTAACTCACCTTTATATTTTCTATTAGATCTATTATCTAATAAATAAAGCTCTATATCAGCTAAAATATCTACAATTTTGTATTCTTTTGTTGGTTCTGAATTGTCTGAAAACTTTTCTCTTGCTCTATCAATTTCTTGAATTTGCATAAACAAATTTTCTTTTCTTCCATCAACTTCATCTTCAACATCAAAAAATCTGTCTAACCATTTCATAACATACGAACGATTTTGCATCTTTTCAAATTTAGCCTTTATTATCTCTCTATCTATGTTAGACTTTGTTAGCATAAACTTATTGTATATTCCTTTTTTTATTGCATTTAACTGCATATTTTCAATGTCATCTAGCTGCTTACTGTCAATTCCTTTTAACTGAATTTCGAAACTACTTAAAATATCATTTACATAGTTTGATTTTTCAATAGAATCGTCTTCAAGAGGAATTTTATTAGTATTTATTGCATTTAGAATTAATCTTATGTCTCGATCTAGTCTATCTTTAGCTAAAGT
>CAMUZZ010000015.1 GCA_947165355.1 uncultured Clostridium sp. | reverse complement strand
CATGTTTGGAAATACAATGGAACTAGTGAACCACAAAGTCAAATACTTCCTGATACTTCCGGCATAAAATTCAATACCATTGATCCTGGTCACATTAGCCAAGGAATCACACAAATGAACTATTCCTTGAAAGGGTATGCAGACATTCGTTGGTCTAATATTGCTACTATATCAAGAATTATTGCAGGAATTACTTCAGAAGACGATACAGATATTAAGTATTATGACTATAATCTCAATAATTATATCGACATGGAAGACTTAAAGACCGCTATTGGCTTGTGGGCATCCTACATTTATAACCCGTTCTGGGGACTTAATGAAGATGCATTCATGCTGTATTTCAAGTACATTGAGAAGTTTAATCATGAAAATATTATTCTTCATACCACTAGAAATACAACACCAGTTCCATTCGCAATCAACATTCCGACAGGTGGTTTTATCGACGATTTTGACGGTGCCACATTCTTGTGCCCTGTACTTATCCTTCCTGCAGATGAGTATTATGATACAATTTCTTCTTTGTATAAGAAGGATAGATTCTGCAACGATGATGATTATCAGTACATAGCACTTGATATGGTATCCAAGACATGGCGTTACGCAACAGTCGCTTCTCCTAGTGATAATTGGTGGTTCACCGCCGGTTATTACGTTTACTCTTTGAATAGTGACGGAACATACAATCTTACCTGGACTCCGGGTAACTAACTGAGAAAAAAGCCTCTAGCATTGCTAGAGGCTTTCTCTTTTTTATAATTAAATTTGTTATTTATATTATTCTATTTCTTTACCCAAATAGAAACACTTCCACCATCACAGTAGAATATTCCATTTCCATCCTTATCAACATATACATTTTCTGGCATATTTCCGGTTATATCCATAAGAACACAGTTTGCAAGGTTAGGTCCTACATTCATGTATTTAGAACCACCTGCATTATCAGACATAAGTACAACTAAACCAGAGTCTTTGTGCTCTTTATCACCTTCGCGTACCCACCCAACTATATGTTCATCATCAAAATAATCTACTTGATTTCCATAAGCATAATTTTTTCTTGCCAACATA
Source organism: uncultured Clostridium sp. (assembly GCA_947165355.1). Lineage (GTDB taxonomy): Bacteria > Bacillota > Clostridia > TANB77 > CAG-508 > CAG-492. Next base: position 24,145 of record CAMUZZ010000015.1, on the reverse strand, counting down.
ATTGGATTTAATTTTGATTTTATAGAATTTTCTTCATTACCTGCTATTCCATAATAATCACCGTAAAATACACATGGAACTCCACCTTCACGAAGTAAAATTAATGCATAAGCAAGTGGTTTAAACCATGGCTGAACCTCAGACTGAAGAGCTTGTCCTTCTTGTGTATCATGATTATCTACAAAAGTAACTGCATTTTCTGGCATTTCTTTAACTAGTGTACCATCGAATATTGTTCTCATGTCATACTGACCATTACTGTTTGAAGCATTGTAAAAATTGTAATGTAGAGGCACATCAAAAAGTGATATTTTGTTATTATTGTTTTCAATAAAGCCTTTTAAAACATTTACGTCACCATTCCAATATTCACCAACAAAGTATAAATCTTTTTCAGTTCCTTCTTGAACTTTTGAAACCCAGTTAGTAAAGAAGCTTTCTCTCATATGCTTTATTGCATCTAATCTATATCCATCAATATTGCAGAAATTTGTATACCATACTCCCCATCTTTGCAATTCTTCCACAACATCAACATTATTTAAATCTACATCTGCCCCCATTAAATAGTCAAAGTTTCCATTCTCCGAGTCTACATCATTGTCCCAATTTTTTCCATAAAATTTAAAAATAGCATTCTTTTTTTCGTAATCGTCCCAATCAACTCCATGGAAATGAGTCCAGTTCCATTTAAAATCTGAGTATTTATTTCCACGTCCCCAAAAGTTATATTTTGTCCATGCTCTTATTTCATGAGGTTCTCCAACAACAATATTTCTATCATGCATAAATACTTCTGTTGCTATTACATTCTCTGGCTCATCTGCTCCCATCTTTTGATTGAAAACTACATCAGCTATTACTTTTACGTTATTTTTATGCAATGCATCTATTGCATCTATGTATTGATCTTTTAAACCATATTTAGTTGGAACAGTACCCTTTTGGTCGAACTCACCTAAATCGTATAAATCGTACACTCCATACCCAACATCATGAATTCCAGCGTTTCCTTTGTATGCAGGTGGTAACCAAACCATATTTATTCCCAAATTCTTTAAATTTTGAGAATCTTTTTTTAGCTTATGCCATAAGGTACAGTTATCTGGGTAGTACCATTCGAAGTACTGCATCATTGTTTTGTTATTTTCCAAACTATATCATCCCCACTTTTCTTTTGTATAATTTTTTTATATTTTACCATAAAAAAATAAAAAATGGGGACACTGGAAAAATTTTTTTTAATTTTTCAGTATCCACATTTTTTAAAAGTTAATTATTCTTTAAATTTATTATTTCTTCTTGGGTTAAGCCTGTTAGTTCAACTATTGCAAAAATTTATTCACCTAAAACCCTTACGTCTTTTTCAATTTCCTCTAGTAATTTTTCTGCATTTTCCATTGAGTTTCCTTTAACTCCAACATAGAATTTTATTTTTGGCTCTGTTCCTGATGGACGCACGCAAACCCATGCATCATCATTTAATTTATAATACAAAACATTTGATTTTGGAAGTGTTGTATTTGATTCAGATCCATCTTCATAATTCTTAATTATACCTTCGTTATAATCTCTTGATTCGATAACCTTGAAAGAGCCAAATGATTTAGGAGGATTGTTTCTTAGCTTTTCTAATATTGCCTTTATTCTCTCTGCTCCATCTATTCCTTTCATTGTTATAGATATTTGCGTTTCTTTGTAATATCCATATTTTTCATAAATGTTTATCATTTGATCCCATAATGTTAGGTTTTGTGTTTTATAATATGCTGCAGCTTCGCAAAGTGCCATTACTGCTATTATTGCATCTTTATCTCTTGCATGAGTTCCCACTAAGCATCCATAACTTTCTTCAAATCCAAATAAGTACTCATTTGATTTTGTTTGCTCAAATATTTTAATTTGCTCACCTATGTATTTGAATCCAGTTAATACTTCAATAAATTTTAAGTTGTACTCTTTTGCAATTGCACCCGCCAAATTTGATGAAACTATAGTAGTAATAAGAGCTCCATTGCTTGGAATTTTTCCCATTTCTTTCTTTTGAGATAATTCATATTCTGCAATTAACAATGCTGACATATTTCCTGTATAACTCATATATTCGCCTGTTTTTGTATCTTTAGCATAAACTCCTAATCTATCTGCATCTGGATCTGTTGCTAGAACTATATCTGCATCTACTTTTTTTGCTAAATTTAGTGCAAGCTCAAATGCTTTTTTATCTTCTGGATTTGGGTATGATACAGTTGGAAAATTTCCATCAGGTTTTTCTTGCTCTGGAACAACATATACATTTTCAAATCCTAATTCTTTTAATATTCTTTGTACTGGCAAATTTCCTGTTCCATGTAATGGTGTATAAACTATTTTTAAATCTTTTTTAACTTTGTCGATTGCATCTTGTCTTAGTACCAATTTCTTAAGTTCTGAAATATAAGCACTATCTACTTCTTCACCAATTACATTATATAAACCTTTTGCAGTTGCTTCTTCTAGTGACATTTCCTTAATAGAAGAAAAATCTGTAACTGCTTGAACTTCACTCATTATTCCTTTATCTACAGGAGGAACTATTTGCGCACCATCCTCCCAGTATACTTTGTATCCATTATATTCTGGTGGATTGTGGCTAGCTGTTACAACTATACCAGCAATGCAATTTAAATGTCTTACTGCAAAAGAAAGCTCTGGTGTTGGTCTTAAAGTATCGAATCTGTATGTTTTAATTCCATTAGCATTTAAGCATAATGCAGCCCATCTACTAAATTCGATTGACATGTTTCTTGAGTCAAATGCTATAGCAACTCCTCTATCTTCTGCTCCAACTTTTTTTATGTAATTTGCTAAACCTTGTGTTGCTTGCGTAACAGTATATTTGTTCATTCTGTTTGTTCCAGCTCCTATTATTCCTCTTAAACCAGCTGTTCCAAACTCTAAATTTTTGTAAAATCTTTCTTTAATCTCGTTTTCGTCTGTTATATTCTTTAGCTCTGTTCTGGTTTGTTCATCAAATATTTCATTTGTGCACCAGTCTTTGTACTTTTCTAAATAGTCCATTTTTCCTCCTTACTATGTATTGGTTTATACATACTAAAATTAATATACTAATATATATATTACAATTTAGCTATTCAGTCAACTGTATTTTTACAGACACTTCAAAAATACATATTAACCACATCACCAAAAGTAAAAAAAGGTATATACATAACCATTCAAACCTTGCTGGTCGCTTATTTCATAAGCTTTCCAAGCTGCGCGGTTTTCATTATTATGTATATACCTCTTTCTTAATATTATATTTTATAGTAACAGCAAACTATAAATTGTAAAACTTCTTGTATAGCTCTCTTGCTGTTTCTGGACTATCATTTCCTTCTGCATTTTTTACAGGAGCAAATTCTTCTTCTCTTTTTACTCTTAAAATTGCCATATCATCTAACATATCGAATGCATCGAAAATGAATGATTCGAATTTATATGCATTTGGCTTTTCTGGAACAACCAAATTTCCATTTTCATCTAGATAACTAGCCTTTTTGTGAGCAATGTGATATGGTAAACTTTTATTAGCAACTGTTTCTATTGCATCTACACTAAACATGTTACAGTTTATATGTGATTCTCCAAATACTAGCTCTCCATTTGCATCTGTTCTTTCAGCCATTTCTTTAGATATTTCTGTGTATTCAACTACACCTGGCTTACCATTTCTTTTGCAAAATACTCCAACTTTTTCTTCAGGGTTTGCCTTAACTACGCTCTTTCCTCCGGCTGGAGCATTTTTATCTATCATTATTCCTAAAAGAATTGGATCTACCATTTTTACTAATACGTTATCTACTGGTCCAACAAAAGCCCATTTAACACCTTTTTGTTTCATGTCTTCTGTTACATTTCCACGTTTCATAGATTGGAAAATACCACCATGACCATCTGATGCTTCTTTAATTACACCTTTTTCGTTAATAAGTATTTTTCCACTTTCATCAACCATTGGTAGTTTACCTTGCTCAAAAAATTTAACAAAGTTTTTATTGTATCCGAAGTAATTATTTTTTTCGAAAAACTCTACAGTTTCGTCATTGTTTTCTTTACTTGTCATTATGTACCAAGGAATTAAAACTCCATATTTTTCTGAATCTTGTTTAATACTATCTGTTAGAATTTCGAAAATTGATTTATGAGAATCTAACCCAATATCGAATGTTCCCTTTGGTCCGCTATGACCTAAACGTGTTCCTTGACCACCTGCCATAGTAACAATTGAATACTCTCCTGCCTTTATAGCGTCTTCTCCAAGTTTTAAATATTTGCTATATTCTTCGTTACTAAGCTTTTCTTTATCTATATATGATATAGGTTCTATTACATCATTTTCGAAAGAAACCTCTTGCTTTGTTTGTTCAAATAACTTGTTTGATTTTTCAAAATCTATTCTTTCGATTTGCTCTTCTAGTTCTTTTTTTAATTCATCGCTTAAATTGCTGTAATTAGACATTATTTGTGCTTGCCCATACTTTTCAACTTTAGCTTTTAGTTCAGCTTCTGTCATATTTAATCCTCCCCTATATGATTTTTATGTTGATTTATAAATCTTATACTATTTTACTTAATAAGTCAATGAATTTAATTATTTTTTTACTTTGAAATGTTTATATTACTTTCACCTTTGGTATTTAGCAACTGCGTATATCCGTTTTCTTTTATTATTTTGTTTAAATCTTCGTCTTCTGCTACTTCATAGCAGTTAATTATTTTTACATTTGATTCTTTTGTTTCATAAAATTGATTTATTGCTTTATTTGTACTTTCTATATATTCATTGTTTCCAGAAACTATGTATATTTTATTCTTGGTATTATCATCATCTTCCTGTACAGCACTACCATTCCAATTTATATTTAAAATATTTCCCTTATTTTTAATGTCTAATTTGTTTAATAACATTTTCATTTTTTCTTCAATACTGTTTTCACATTTCATATAAATTTGATTATTTTCATTAATTTTACTGTTTATATATGGCAATAGCATTACAGTTAAATGCCAGTCACTTGCATAAAAACAGCACATCTTTTGTATATTATTTTTTAACTTCATTGTAGAAGCCTCCTTACTATCATATTCGAAATTTTAACACCGTAAAAAAATAGTGTCAATTTAATTCGCCACCCATTTTTCGACATTTCTGTATTTGTATAATTACCAATTTTTGGTTAATACTACAATTACAAAGATTTCGGAGGTGACTTTATGCTTAAAATAAAATCTATAAGCTACAAATTTTTAATATTATTTTTTATTACATTATTATTCATATTTATTTCTGCACATTCTTATTCTAAAACAATTTTCCAAAGCCTATCAAATTCCTTTTTAAGGTTGCATATTATTGCCAACAGCGATACAACTGAAGATCAGGTGCTTAAGTACAAAATACGAGATGAAATATTAAACTATATTACGCCGTATTTTTCACACATTAATTCAAAGGAAGAAGCCATTCAGCTGCTAGAAAATAATATGGATAAAATACACACTATTTGCACAAATGTTGTTAGTTCAAACGGTTATAACTATCCTGTAAAAATAGATATTAATAATTCATATTTTCCAAGAAAAACATATGGTCAAATTACTTTGCCAGAAGGATTTTATGACGCATTAAAAATCGAAATTGGCAGCTCTACCGGGCAAAATTGGTGGTGCGTTATGTTTCCTTCTCTATGTATTTTAGATTCTAGTAATTGTAAATTTGCAAATTACTCCGATGAAAAAATAAAGCAAAGCCTTGGAAGTGAAGAATACTCTTTAATTTCAGATAGTGAACGTTCAAATAGGCTAAAAATCAAATTTAAACTAGTTGAAATATTTGAAAATCTATGATTTTATTGTTGTAAAAAAAAGACATTTATGGTATATATAATTTATTATATAGTGGGAGGTTAGATTTTGGAAAAATTAGTTATAAACGGAGGAACTAGATTACACGGAGAAGTAACAATTAGTGGAGCAAAGAACGCAGCTGTAGCAATTCTTCCAGCCACATTATTAATAAATGGAAAATGTACAATTGAAAATTTGCCAAACATAAGTGACGTGCAAATTCAATGTAAAATATTAGAAAAATTAGGTGCAAAAATTGATTGGCTAGATACAAATACTGCATGCATAGATACATCAACAGTAAATAGCTACAAAGCACCACTAGATATGACAAGTAAATTTAGAGCATCATATTATCTTATAGGTGCCTTACTTGGTAGAAGCCACAACGTTGTTGTAGGAATGCCTGGTGGTTGTAAATTAGGTGCAAGACCTATAGATCAACACATAAAAGGATTTGAAGCCTTAGGTGCAACAGTTGACGTTTCTAATGGAAAGGTTACCGCATCTGCTGCCGAATTAAAGGGAGCACCAATATATTTAGATACAGTATCTGTTGGAGCAACAATTAATGTTATGCTTGCTGCCGTTTTAGCAGAAGGAACAACTACTATAGATAATGCTGCTAAAGAACCTCATATTGTTGATGTTGCTAACTTTTTAAACTCTATGGGAGCAGACATTAGAGGAGCTGGAACAGACATTATAAAAATAAATGGTGTTAAATCTTTAAAAAGTGGAACAACATATTCTGTTGTTCCAGATCAAATAGAAGCAGGAACATTTATGCTTGCAGCAGTTGCCTCAAAGGGTGACATTATTCTAAAAAACTGTATTAGCGAGCACTTAGATTGCTTAACAGCAAAAATAATTGAAATGGGTGCTAAAGTTGAAGAATCTGGTGATGAAATTAGAGTTTGGTGTGATAAGAGACCTAAAAAAACAAACATAAAAACAGCACCATATCCTGGATTTCCAACCGACTTACAAGCTCAGATGGGCGTTGTTCTTTCTATTGCAGATGGATCTAGCGTAATATCTGAAAATATTTGGGAATCAAGATTTCAATATACAGACGAACTTATAAAAATGGGTGCAAAAATTACTGCACAAGGTAAAACAGCATTTTTTGAAGGTGTAGATCATCTTTCAGGTGCTCCTGTTTGTGCAACCGATTTAAGAGCAGGTGCTGCACTTATTATTGCCGGAATAATTGCTAATGGAACAACAGAATTATACAACTTAGAGCATATTGATAGAGGATACGAAAATATAGAAACTAAATTTAGAAACTTAGGAGCAGACATTACAAGAGTAAGCGAATAGCTTAAAGTAAAAGCTGCCAACAATAAACTAACGGATGGAAAAAGAGATGTTTAATTTTTGCAGTTTATATAGCGGTAGTAGTGGAAATAGTTCTCTAGTACAAAGCGATAAAACAAATATATTAATTGATGCAGGAGAAAGTGCAAGAAAAATAGAAAATGCACTTTCTTCTATTAATGTTCCTATAAATTCAATTGATGCAATTGTTGTAACACACGAACATATAGATCATGTAAAAAGTATTGGTACACTTTCAAAAAAATACAACATACCTGTTTATGCAACCGAAAAAACATGGAAAGCAATGCCAGATCAATCTGATAAAATAGATTCAAAACTATTGAGATATTTTTCGCCTTCAAATAATTTTTATGTTGGTGACATTGAAATATCTCCATTTTCAATTCCTCACGATGCTGCTGATCCATGCGGATTTAATATATTAACTGCAAATAAACAATTAAGCATTGCCACCGACTTAGGTCACATTACACCTGAATTATTAAGTAATATTTCAAAGAGTGATTTTATACTTTTAGAGTCAAACTACGATCCAGAAATACTTAAGTTTTCAAAATACCCATACTACTTAAAGCACAGAATCTCTGGTGAATATGGTCACTTATCTAATATAGATGCTGGAAATGTAATTTCAAGCTTACTTAAGAATAATGATAATCTAAAATCTGTTATGCTTGGACACTTAAGTAAAGAAAACAATTTTCCTGAACTAGCATATAAAACAGTTGTTGAGGAAATTATTAACAATAAGTGTAACCTAGACAATGTATCTATTAATGTTGCTACAAGAGAGCATCCATCAGATTTAATAAAACTTATATAATTGATTGGAGGATTTATGCTACATATAAACGTTATTTGTGTTGGAAAAATTAAAGAAAAATATTTAAAAGATGCTATAGACGAATATTCTAAAAGACTTTCTAAATATTGCAACCTTAACATTATTGAATTAAACGATGAAATTGTTCCTCAAAACATAAATGATTCTATTGAGAAACAAATTAAAGAAAAAGAAGGCGCAAATATTGTTTCACATATTGAAAAAGGAGCCTACGTTATAGCATTAGATTTAAAAGGAAAACAATATACATCTGAAGAATTTTCTAACAAAATAAGCGATATTACTGTAAACAATGCAAGTAATATAACATTTATAATTGGTGGAACATTAGGATTATCTAACAAAGTAATTGAAGCTTCTAATGAGCTTATTTGCTTTTCTAAAATGACTTTTCCGCATCAACTAATTCGAGTATTTTTACTTGAACAAACTTTTAGAGCTTTTAAAATAATGAATAACGAAACTTATCATAGGTAAAAAGCCTTAACTATTATTGGTTAAACAATGTATTAACTGTACTTTTGTAATGTATGATGTATAAATCTGATATATAGATTTATTTTTTATAATAAAATTGTAGAGGAAATGAACTGATTTGCATTTTTGTTTTAGGGGTTTGCAAAAGAATGAAAAGGGGGCTTTTCATGAATATTTTTCCTCTACAAAAATAAAAACAAATTGATAAATTATTGGATAATAATTAGACTTGCTAATTTGAAATTAATGTTTAATTATTGATTTAAGTTCTATGAAAAACTGTTGATTTAAATTTACTGAAATAATTCTTCAAACTATGCTTTATAGTTTGATTTTTTCTTTTGAATTAAAATATCTTTTATGTTTTTTATCTTACAAGACAATTAATGTTCTGTCAAGAATTTTCCTACGACAAAAGTCTACAAAAAGCAACAGCTGTAATAATTCCAACCGCATCTGCAATTAGTGCAGCTACAAGAATGCACCTGTTTTTATATACTTTTATATAGCCTGTGTATACAGCAAGAATATACAAAGTAGTTTCGGTTGAACCCATTATTACCGATGCTGCAATACCAATAAAACTGTTTACTCCAAATTGCTTCATAATATCAACAGCCACCCCAATTGAAGCACTACCAGAAATTGGCCTTATTAACGCAAGCGGAACTAATGGAGCTGGAATGCCCACCACTTTTGCAGCTAAACTCAAAAAATTTGTACAAGCATTAATAACACCAGACTCTCTAAGCATTCCAACTGCTAAAAATATTCCAACCAAAGTTGGAAACAATTTGTATGTAATTTTTAATCCCTCTTTAGCGCCACTTATAAATAAATCAAATACATTTTTCTTTTCTAATACCCCAAACAAAACTATTATAAATATAATTGATGGCACTGCCATATTCGAAATATAATAAACTGCCCTCATATGCCTCCCTTCAAGTTCTTTATTTTCTATATTAACATCGTAGTCATGAACATTCAGCGTTGTATTCTTAATATTATTTTTTTATTTTCATTATTATTCTTACCGCTATTATTCCTGAAACAGCAGCGCATACTGTTGCACACCATGTTGGAATAAGAATTTGTGCTATATTTTGTGATCCCAGCGACTTTCTAATAGAAATAACAGTTGTTGGTATTAGCTGAATTGAAGCAGTATTTAGTAAAATAAAAGTCATCATAGAATTGCTTAATTTACTTTTATCATCATTTACTACTTGCATACTTTTAATTGCCTTTAATCCAAGTGGCGTTGCAGCATTCCCTAATCCTAAAAAATTTGCAATAACATTCATTGATATTTCTTTTTTTATTATTTCTTTATCTTTTAACTCAGGAAAAAGCAAACTTATTAGCGGTTTTATAAGCTTATAAGCAAAGCTAATTAATGAAGTATTAAATGCAATTTTCATAAGACCATTCCATATACACATTGTTCCTAAAATGGTTACTGTTACTGATATTGCATTTTCTGCAGAATTAAAAATTGCCTCATTTAGCTTTTCTATATTTCCCAAAAATACTACAAATATTATTGAAATTAATATAAAAAATGGCCATATTTTATTTATCATCTTATCCTCCTAAGTTATCATTACAGTATATACACAAATAAAAAATATAGACCAAAAAGACACCTTACTTTGAACACTAGCACTAACTTTTATTCAATAATTAGTACTTTTATTCAAAATAAAGTGTCTTAAAACATTAATTATTTCTTTTTAGGATAATATGCTTTTTAAATATATTATGCTTAACTATACTTTTTTTGTATTATTTTTTTTTATCTTGCCTCATTTCGTTCAAATTCAGTATATACAAGTTTTCCATATCTTGTTCTGGAATCAAATACATGATAATTATACTTTTTCTCAGGCATATCAGGATTTTTCTTTTCTATTTGTCTTTCAGAAATATCTATACTTGTATCAACAAATCCATATACATTTTCTGGTAGCAAATGATACGTGTTCTCTTGTCCATCTTTTTCTATAGTATCTGCACCCCATATTTTTATAGCATGTCCTTCTTTTAAGCCATCGTATGGAATTTTTAAAATACAATACATGCTCTGATTTTTAAAATCTAACATATCAAGTAGAGTACAATGATTGTAATGAGCAATTTGTAATAATTTTTCTGCAGAAGGAGCTTGAATTTCACTGTGATTTGGACTTTCAACTTTTTCTTCAATTCCCTCTTTTGTTATCTGTGCTTTTATATCTTTGCTGCTATCTCCTACTTCACGTTTTTGAACTGGAATTTGATAAACAGCCAAGTTGTTTTTTTCACTTTCATATAACTTTTGCATTTCAATAGCAAAATTTTTATTAATACTTTTATTTATATCTATGTATTTCTTTACAGCCTCAGCAGATTCTAAATACCATGGCATATTGGGTTTATTCCTATTAATTGATTCTCTTATCGCTTCAAAAGCATATTTTATTGAAATACAATTATCTTTATACTTGCCTTGCTCTTTAAAAACGTTGATTTCATTAATTAATTCAGAAATTGCTGCTTGATATTCATATGTATTATCGTCTTTGCTATTTTGCATATCTTCTTGCATTTTATTTAGAAATGTTAAATAAGGATCAACACTTTCAGCCTTACAATATTTTATATATTCAGGATACTTTTGGACAACTTCAACCATAAACTTACGTGATATTGAAACAGTATCATTGTTTTCTAATATTAATTTAACAGCTGTTTTTTCGTCTTTAGCAAGCTCTATTTTTTTATCTAAGTCTCTATTCATAAGTTGCTCAAGCATGGAATTTATTTCTTCCTCTCTAAAATATAGCTCATCTTCCTCTTTATGTAGTCTATTCTTTTTACCTGTTACTTCTGCTATTTCGTCATTTATTTGCTTGTACTCTTTGTATTTTGCTCTGTTTAAAATATTATTACTAATAACTCCAAGGAATCCCTGTCTAACTTTTCCAACTCTTTCATTCATTTTTTTATTAAGCTCTCTTAATTGTTGTAAATATTCTTCTTCTCTTTTGGCACTTATGTTCTTTCTTTTTCTTATTTTTTCAAGCTCTGCTCTTAAATCATCTTCGCTTTTCTTTGCATGAATTAAACTTTCTCGATAGTTTTTTACAAATTCAGTTAACATTTTATCCTCCATATTTTTCACATTTTTTATCCATTGTTTTATAATTATTTCATCCCAAAACAATTAATTTTAGTACATTTTAAAGTTTACTAAAATATATTTTAAATAAATTTCATATATATTTCGTTTTTACTAACATTATTATTTTTTGCTATTTTTTTAATAGCTTCATTCTTTGATAAACCTTGACTAATGTATAATTCATACTGCTTTTCAATAGGAATATCTATTTTTTCTTCTTCAATGTTATTAAAGCCTTCAACTAATATAATCATTTCCCCTTTTGCATCTTGTAGCTTTTCCATTACATCAGATACTTTTCCTCTTACAAAACTTTCATGAATTTTTGTAAGCTCTCTTGCCACAACAATATTTACATCTCCTAGCTCACTTTGTATATCTTTAAGTGTTGCCATTATTTTGTGAGGTGCCTCATATATAATCATCGTTTTAGTTCCTTTTTTTAATTCTTTAAATTTGTTAGCTCTAAGCTTTTTATTTAATGGCAAAAATCCATAAAAAGTAAACTCTTTTGTATCAAGGCCAGAAGCAATTAAAGCATTTATTAAAGCACATGCTCCTGGAACCGGAATAACTTCTATGTTATTTTTTATTGCTTCTTTAACAACAAACTCTCCTGGGTCCGATATAGCTGGGGTTCCAGCATCAGTTATTAATGCAATATTTTCACCATCCAGTAGTTTTTCAATTAATAAATTTGTTTTAACATCTTCGTTGTGCCTATGATAACTAATTAAATGCTTTGAAATTTGTAAATGATTTAGTAGCTTTAAACTATGTCTTGTATCTTCTGCTGCAATTATATCTACCTCTTTTAGCACATTTATCGCTCTTAAAGTAATATCATCTAAATTTCCTATTGGCGTTGCAACCAAATACAGCTTTCCACTCATATTATTCCATCCTTTATTTCTTCTATTTTCATTCTGCTTACAATAAAATAACGTATACACCTCAAATGTTAGCTATTTATTAGCTATTTTACTTATTGGTTTTATTGTATATTTTTAATATTTCATCTGTGTAGCTTCCATCATCACTATATATGTACAAAGGCTTTTCAATTTTTAAAAATGCATTACCATTTTTTACAGCCTCAATTAAAACCATTTTAGGATCTGAATCTTTATTTGAATATACGAATCTGATGCGCTTTGGTTCTAATTTATTCTTTCTCATTTCGTATAGTAAATCTACAAGCCTGTCCGGTCTATGCACCATAAATAAAGTACCTTTGTCCTTTAATAATTTGAAACTAATCTTTACAAAATCTGATAAATCTGCCTCTATTTCATGTCTAGAAATAAGCTTGGTTTTATTTTCATTTGTTTTTCCAGAATTACTTTTTTTGTACGGCGGATTAGTTACAATATAATTGTAATGATCTATTGGTAATACTTTATCTAAATTTTTAACATTTGCATTAACTATTTCGAACCTGTCACCTAAGTTATTTAGCTCTACACTTCTTTTTGCCATTTCAGCAATTTCTTCTTGTATTTCAACACCAATAATCTTTTTTAATTTTGTTTTTGCACATAATAAAATTCCTAATATTCCTGTACCTGTTCCTAAGTCTACAACTTCACTATTCGCTTTAATTTTTTTAGAAAAATCTGACAATAGAACACTATCTATACCAAAACAAAATCCATCATTTTTTTGTATTATTTTTAAATTATTAATTTGTAAATCATCAATTCTTTCGTTATCTTTTATAATATCTTTTTTCAACATAACCCCTCAATTTTTAGTAATAATTTATATTTATTACCTAACATATTAACAAAAAAATTTTTCTAAAGTATTATATAACAAAATATCTTTTTTTTAAAGTATTTGACGCATTTTTTAACTAAGCTCTTTAATAGCGAAGGGATTGATATATATGAAACAATTTAATAAACATTGCAATCAAAAAAAAGCAACTTGCAAACCAATAAAATCATTATATGAAGTAGAGTTCTTTTTAAGAAATATTTGCTCTATTAAAAACTGTTATTCTATAGCAAATAAAATGAATTATTTTTTATGTAAAAAATAATTCATTTTATTAATATTTCCATTATTACCTTTAACCTTACTCCTCGTAATTTGTTGTAAATATTTGATTTAGGTTTATATTACCATCTTTAAAAGATACATCATTTTTTCCCTCCACCGATATTTTAACATTGTTTATTTCCGAATATTGAGTTAGCGTCTTTACAATTTGCTTTATTGCTATACTACATAAGTTTTCGTTATCTTCCATTTCGTCAACAAATTTCCTAGAAAAGTCTATAAAAACACAATCGCCTTTTTTCTCTATATTGTTAACCTTTGTATTTACTGGTATTGCAGTTTTAAAACTACTGTTACTTGGACCTTCAAGCAAATACCTTATTGTAATATTGTATGGATCGTCTAGCAACAATTTAGAATCAACCTTTTTAATTTCATTTACAATATTTTTGGTTTCATCATAAAAGAATAAGCTAACTGTTGTTTCTCTTAGCTGTTTATCAGATATTTCCTCTTCTGGAACTATCTCACCTACTTTATTATCATTTAGATTTTCAATGCTAATATTACAAGCTATAATGCTTACAAGTATTACTAAAACAACAACTACGACTCCTATTATTACCCATTTTTTACTCTTTTCACTCATACTATTTCCTCCTTTACCACCATTACTTTCTATTTACGTTATTCAACTGGGGTACTTTTTTCTAATCCTATTAAAAATACACATTAATTATGACATGTTAGCCATTTATTTCCGGGCTGTTTTGTTTGACAAATTTCGCATTTCAAGGTAAAATACATGTTGATACTATAAAACGACAAATATCGATAAATATTGAAAAATCATAAATTGCGTTTTGCCATTTTACGTGGCTAGAAAGGATGAAAATTCATATGGAAAAAATCTTACATGTTGGACTTGATGTAGGATCAACTACTGTAAAAATAGTAGTTCTAGATTCTGATTTAAATATTGTGTATCAAAACTACGAAAGACACTACTCAGATACAAAAAATACAGTCTGCAATGTATTAGAAAATTTAGAAAGCAAATATCCAAACACAAGCTTTACAATATCGCTTACTGGTTCAGGCGCTATGTCTGCAGCAAGCTTTTTAAATTTGCCTTTTTTACAAGAAGTTGTATCTTGTAAAAGAGCTGTTGAAAAGTATATACCTCAAACCGATGTTGTAATTGAGCTTGGTGGTGAAGATGCTAAAATTATTTATTTTGATAAATTTATTGAACAACGTATGAACGGAACTTGTGCAGGCGGAACTGGAGCTTTTATAGACCAAATGGCTTCTTTACTAGACACAGATGCTAGTGGACTAAATGAACTTGCAAAAAATTATAAAACAATATATCCAATTGCCTCAAGATGTGGTGTTTTTGCTAAAACAGATATTCAACCACTTCTAAATGAAGGAGCAGCAAAAGAAGATATTGCTGTTTCAATATTCCAAGCAGTTGTTAACCAAACAATTAGCGGTTTAGCTTGTGGAAGACCAATAAAAGGAAACGTTGCATTTTTAGGAGGTCCTTTAAACTATCTATCAGAGCTAAGAAATAGATTTATTGAAACATTAAAATTAGAAGGTGATGCAATAATTGTTCCAGAAGAAGCTCATTTATTTGTTGCCAAAGGAGCAGCCTTAGATTCAATAAATAATAAACCAATAAATAACGAAATATTAAAAAGCAAAATTAACGTTTTAAAAGGTTCTCACGACAATACAACAAATCCATTAAATCCTCTATTTTCAATTGATGCAGATTATGATGAATTTAAAGAAAGACACGAAAAAGCAAAAGTAAAAAAAGCATCATTAGAAAACTTTAGCGGTGATTGTTTTGTTGGCATTGATGCAGGATCAACAACAACCAAACTTGTTCTTATAAACAATGAAGGGGAGCTTTTATATTCACTTTATGGAAGTAACGAAGGAAATCCATTAAAAAGTGTTATGAATATGCTAAAAAGCTTGTACAGCGTATTACCTGAAAAAGCTGATATACGTTTTAGTGGTGTTACTGGATATGGAGAACAATTAATTAAAACCGCTTTAAAAATTGACTTAAATGAAATTGAAACAATAGCGCACTACACTGCTGCTAAAGAATTTATGCCAAATGTTACAAGTATTGTTGATATTGGTGGACAAGACATGAAATACATAAAAATAAAAAAAGGTGCTATCGACAATATTATGCTTAATGAAGCATGTTCATCTGGATGTGGTTCATTTATAGAAACATTTGCAAAAAGCTTAAACCTACCAATTCAAGAATTTGTTCAAGCTGCAATTGAATCTAGAAGGCCTGTTGACTTAGGTTCTAGATGTACAGTTTTCATGAACTCAAAAATAAAACAAGCTCAAAAAGAAGGATATTCTGTAGGCGATATTTCTGCTGGATTATCTTACTCAGTAATAAAGAACGCTATACAAAAAGTTATGAAAATAAGAGATGTTGAAACTTTAGGAAATCACATTGTTGTTCAAGGTGGAACATTTTATAATGATGCAGTTTTAAGAGCATTCGAATTAATAGTTGGTAAAAACGTTGTAAGACCAGATATTGCAGGATTAATGGGAGCATATGGTGCAGCATTACTTGCAAAACAACAATTTGAGGCAAACCTAGACATGGAGTATCACTCAAGCATTCTTAAACCAGATGCAATTGATAAGTTAGAAGTTCAAACATCACATGTACGTTGTGGACTATGCGAAAACCACTGTCTACTTACTATTAATAAATTTAATGATGGAAGTAAATACATATCTGGAAACAGATGTGAAAGAGGTGCAGGAATTACTCAAAGAAAAACAGAGCTTCCAAACCTTATAAAATACAAATATGACAGATTATTTGGATATATTCCACTTACAGAAGAAGCTGCAAAACGTGGAACAATTGGAATTCCTAGAGTTTTAAATATGTATGAAGATTATCCATTCTGGTTTACATTCCTTACAAACTTAGGATTTAGAGTTGTATTATCAGAAAAAAGTAATCGTAAAACTTACGAAAAGGGTATTGAATCAATGCCATCTGAATCTGTTTGCTTCCCAGCAAAACTTTCACATGGACATATTATAAGCTTACTTGATCAAGGAATTAAAACAATATTCTACCCTTGTATTCCATACTCTCGTAAAGAATACAAAGATGCAGACAATCACTATAACTGTCCAATTGTTATTTCTTATTCAGAAGTATTAAAAAATAATGTTGAAGAATTACGAGATAAAGACATAGAATTCTTAAACCCATTCTTACCATTCGAAGCAAACAAGCTTGCAAAAACAGTACTAGAATTACCTGAGTTTAAGAAATACAATTTTACAAAAAAAGAATTATTAATTGCTGCAAAAATGGCAGAGCTTGAATATCAACATTTTAAAGATGATATACGCAAAAAAGGTGAAGAAACAATTAAATACCTTAACGAAAACAACTTAAAAGGTATTGTTTTAGCTGGTAGACCTTACCACACAGACCCGGAAGTAAATCACGGAATTGATACATTAATTACAAGTTTAGGATTAAGCGTTTTAACAGAAGATAGCGTATGTCACTTAACTCAAGCCAAAAGACCTTTAAGAGTTGTTGACCAATGGACATTCCATGCAAGACTTTATGCAGCTGCAGACCTAGTTGGTAAAACCGATAACTTAGAACTTGTTCAATTAAACTCTTTTGGATGCGGTGTTGATGCTGTTACAACAGATCAGGTTGAAGAAATTTTATCAAGCTACGATAAAATGTATACACTAATAAAAATAGATGAAATAAACAACTTAGGAGCTGTAAGAATTCGTTTACGTTCGCTACTTGCAAGTATGAATAAACGTATGTCTGTACAGAAAGAAATTACAGAAAACACAGGAAAATATGGTATTAAGAAAATTCCATATACAAAAGAAATGAATAAAGAATATACAATTCTATGCCCACAAATGGCACCAATTCATTTTGAATTATTAGAAAAAGCAGGTCAAGCTTCTGGTTATAAATTCGAATTACTAAGAAAATGTACAAACCATACAGTTGAAACAGGTCTTAAATACGTAAATAATGATGCATGTTATCCATCAATATTAACAACTGGACAATTTATTGAAGCACTTCAATCTGGAAAATATGACCTAGATAGAACTGCAATAATAATGTCACAAACTGGTGGTGGATGTAGAGCTACAAACTACATTGGATTCATTCGTAAAGCACTTAAAGATGCTGGTTTTGAAAAGGTACCAGTTATATCATTTAACGTTGTTGGTATGGAAAAGAATCCTGGATTTAAGCTTACACTTCCATTTATTGAAAGACTATTTAAAGCTGTTATACTAGGGGATTTAATTCAAAAACTATTAACAAAGAATAGAGCATACGAAGTAAACAAAGGAGAAACTCAAAAGCTATATGAAGAATGGCTTCAAAAATCCAAAGACATCATTGCTAAATCTAACATGAAGCAGTTTAAGAAATTCATATATGATATGGTAGACGCCTTTGAAAAAATTGAAGTTGATATGAGCGTTGAAAAACCAAAAGTTGGTATCGTTGGCGAAGTATTAATAAAATATCATCCATTCGGAAACAACTTTGTAGCTGATAAGCTAGAACAAGAAGGTGCTGAAGTTATACTTCCGGACTTTATGGGATTCATTAAGTTTATTGCAACACATAAAATTACATTTAATCAATTAATTAAAACAGGAGCCCTAAAAGCCAACGTATTTAAATATGCAATAAAACTAATCGATATATTAGAAAAAGACGTTGTAAAAGCATTGTCGAACTCACAAAAGGGATATTTATTACCATGTAACATATGGGAACTTGAAGGAAAAGTAAAAGACATTTTATCAATAGGAAACCAAACAGGTGAAGGATGGTTCTTAACTGCTGAAATGATTGAATACATTGAACATGGAATACCAAATATTGTATGTGTTCAACCATTTGCATGTTTACCAAACCACGTTGTTGGTAAAGGTGTTATAAAAACAATTAGAAGTAAATATCCAAATGCTAACATTGCTCCAATAGATTACGATCCTGGTGCAAGCGAAGCAAATCAAACTAACAGATTAAAACTTCTTATGACAGTTGCTAAAGATAATCAAAAAAGATTAAAAAAATAATAAAAAAATGCAAAAATATTTCATATGAATAAAAACAATCCACAATTTTATAACTAATTGTGGATTGTTTTTTTATTTAAAATATTATTATTAATAAATAATTATAAATTTTTTTAAATATATTTTAATTTTTTCTTTAAATAGATTTTTTTAACAAAAATTTATAAATTATTTTTTTATTAATTCCATTATTCTTTCCAAATCTTCGTTAGAAGCATACTCTATAATAATTTTTCCTTTTTTCTTTCCTGCATCTAACTTAACTTTACTTCCAAAGAAACCTTGGAATTGCTCTTCAATATCTTTGTATATTGCTTCGTATTTGTTATCTTTTTTCTTAGCTGGATGTTTTTTCTTTTTAGCATCTTTCTCTGCTTGTCTTACGGAGTCACCATTTTCAATTATTTTAAGAGCCATTTCATATTGTTTTTCTGGTTCAATTCCAACTAATGATCTACAATGACCTTCAGTTAGCTTTCCAGCAAGTGCAAGCTCAATTACTTTTTCATCTAAATTAAGAAGACGTACTGTATTTGCTAAAGCACTTCTACTAATTCCTAAAGCTTCAGCAAGTTCTTGTTGTGTTAATCCATAATCATCAAGCAAAACTCTAAAACTTCTTGCTTTTTCAATTGGATTTAAGTCTTCTCTTTGAATATTTTCTATTAAAGCAATTTCCTTGTTTTCACGCTCTTTATCTTCTCTTATTATACATGGAATTTCTGTTAATCCTGCTTTTTTAGAAGCTCTCCATCTTCTTTCTCCTGCAATTATTTCGTAGTAATTATCTTTTTTAGAAACTATAATTGGTTGAATTACTCCATATTTTTTTATTGATTCAGCAAGCTCATCAAGACTTTCATCGTTGAATGTTCTTCTTGGTTGCTCTTTATTTGGCTCAATTTCAGTTATTTTTAATTGGTGAATTTTCTCAGAATCTTTTATTTCCTCTACTTTTACTTCTTCTTCATCATCAAGAGGTGTAGAACTGAATAATGCATCCAATCCTTTTCCAAGTCCTGTCTTTTTTACCATTTTATCTCCTCCTCTAGCATTTTACTTTAAGCTAATTTCGTTCTTTTTAATAAATTCTTTTGTAAATTTGTCGTAACACCTAGATCCCTTTGATCTACCATCATACATACAAATTGGCATTCCATAACTTGGAGCCTCACTAAGTTTAACATTACGTGGTATAACTGTTTTGTATACCCTATCTTCAAAATAATTCTTTACTTCTTTAACAACTTGATTTGATAAATTTGTTCTTGCATCATACATTGTTAAAAGAGCGCCTTCAATTTTTAGTGATTTATTTAATTTCTTTTTAACAATATTTATTGTATTGATAAGTTGTCCTAATCCCTCTAATGCGTAGTATTCGCATTGAACAGGAATTAATACACTATCTGAAGCTGTAAAAGCATTTAACGTAACTAATCCTAGTGAAGGAGGACAATCAATTATAATATAATCGTAATTATCTCTTACTTTTTCTATTTTTTCTTTTAATCTAAATTCTCTTGATTGTTGTGATACAAGTTGTACTTCTGCACCTGCTAAATTTATATTTGATGGACAAATATCTAAATTTTTCATTGCAGTCATTTGAACTGTATTCTCTATTTCAACATCATCTACTAATACGTCATACACTGAAAAGCTTACGGTTTTCTCAACTCCAACCCCACTTGTTGCATTTCCTTGTGGGTCTGTATCAATTAGTAAAACTTTTTTTCCTTTTTTTGCAAGCAATGCGCTTAAATTAACTGCTGTAGTTGTTTTTCCAACTCCACCCTTTTGGTTGGCAACTGATATTATTTTTCCCAAAGTTCTACCTCCATTCTTTAGTTTTTTATACAATATATGATATAAAAATACAGTTGAGATGTCAATAATTATTTGTTGTTTGTTTCACGAAAATTAATTATTTTTTTGTTACATTCTTTAGTATTTTTTATAGTCATTTAAATGTTATTTTTTAGGTAATTATTATAGTAATTTAGTATATTTTCAATTCTTTTTTTTTAATTTTATAGTGGATTTTTCTTAGGCGTTCCTGCTTTACGTGGATATATACTTTTTGTTGTTTTATTTTTGTTAATAATAACAATATTTCTTTCACCAGCATCATCTGATAAAATAAATTTTTCTTTTTCTAGTACACTACAATCTAATTTATTAAAAGCATTTTTTGATAAATTTATTTCTTCTTCAACGTTGCTTCCCTTCATAGCAATAACTTTTCCATTTACTTTTGTAAAAGGAACTAAATACTCAACTAATATATTCATTGGAGCAACCGCTCTTGATATTGCATAATCATATTGCTCTCTGTATTTTAAATTCTGAGCAATTTCTTCTGCCCTACCATGTAATATTTCTATTTTATTATTTAAATTTAATTGTGAGGCAACCTCGTTCAAAAATAACACCCTTTTGTTTAATGAATCTAATAACGTAATTTCAAGTGTATCATCATAAATTTTTAAAGGTATTCCAGGAAAGCCGGCACCTGTACCAACATCAATTATTTTAGCACCTTGGTTAATCTTATTTGCAACAGTAAGCGAATCAATAAAATGTTTCACAATCATCTCTTTAGGATCAAGTATTGCTGTTAAATTTATTTTTTCATTCCATTCCTGAATCAAAATCATGTATTTATAAAACTTTTCAATTTGTGTCTCATTTAATGATACTTTTATTTTATTTAATTCTTCTTTAAATATTTTACTAAACTCTTCTAATTCCATTTACTACTTTTTTTTGCTCATTATTTTACTTTATTTTGATTTTTAATTGTGTTTTTATTTTTAGTATTATTATTACTATTGTATATTGTTTGTTTTATGAGCTTTTCTCCTTTTTTATTTAGGTTTTGTGGTTCCTATAAACCTTTATTTTTATTTATTGTTGCTTTCTTTTTTGTTGCTCCAAATATATTAATAATACAGAAATATCAGCAGGTGAAACTCCTGAAATTCTTGAAGCTTGACCAATTGATAGTGGTTTTATTTTGTTTAGTTTTTGCATAGCTTCAATTCTTAAACCTTTAATATTGTTATAATCAATATCTTCTGACAAGTGTTTATCTTCTAATTTTTTAAATTTATTTACTTGCTCTTCTTGCATCTTAATATAACCTTCGTATTTAACTTGTATTTCAACTTCTTGAGCTTCAGCCTTAGTTAGCTCTGGTCTTTCTTCATCTATTTCAGCTAATACTTCATAGCTTAATTCAGATCTTTTAACTAAATCAGCAAGCTTAACTCCTGTTGTTATAATAGAAGAATTGTTATCACTTAATAATTTATTTACTTTTTCTGTTGGTTTTATAGTTAATTTTTTAAGTCTTTCAACTTCTTTTTCTATTTTTTCTTTCTTCTCTAAAAAACTGTTATAACGCGCATCACTAATAAGACCTAAACTGTGCCCAATTTCAGTCAATCTTAGGTCTGCATTGTCTTGCCTTAATAGAAGTCTGTATTCAGCTCTTGAAGTCATCATTCTATAAGGTTCGTTTGTTCCTTTAGTTACTATATCATCAATAAGCACGCCAATATAAGCTTGTGATCTATCTAAAATCACAGGCTCTTTGCCTTGTAATTTAAGCGTAGCATTAATGCCCGCAATTAAACCTTGTGAAGCTGCCTCTTCATAGCCAGAAGTACCATTAGCCTGTCCTGCAAAAAATAAGTTTTCTATTTTTTTATACTCTAAAGATAATTTTAAGTCTGATGGATCAATGCAATCATACTCAATTGCATAAGCAGGTCTTGTAAATTCAGCATTTTCTAATCCTGGTAATGTTCTATACATCTGTATTTGTACGTCTTCAGGCAAAGATGAACTCATTCCTTGAACGTACATTTCATCAGTGTTTTCGCCCATTGGCTCGATAAATACTTGGTGTCTTTCTTTATCACTAAATCTTACAACTTTATCTTCAATAGATGGACAATATCTAGGTCCCGTTCCCTCTATTTTACCGGCGTATAAAGGTGATCTATGAAGATTTGCCCTAATTATATCGTGTGTTTTTTGGTTTGTGTATGTTAAATAACAAGGTAATTGTTCCTTATTAGAATCTAATTCATCTTCTAAAGAAAAAGCTTCAATATCACTTTCTCCTTCTTGTAGTTCCATTTTTGAAAAATCAATGCTTTTTCTATTTACTCTTGCAGGAGTTCCAGTTTTAAATCTTACTAAATTAACTCCAAGCTTTTTTAAACAATCAGATAGCTTATTTGAAGGAAATACGCCATCCGGACCACTTTCAAAAGAATTTTCTCCAATAAATATCTTACCTTTTAAATATGTACCTGTAGCTACAATAATTGCATCTACCTCGTATATGGCTCCAATGTTTGTTTCTATGCTTTTTACTTTACCATTTTCTAATTCTATATTTACAATTTCGGCTTGCTTAATAAACAGGTTTTCTTGCCTTTCCAACGTATGTTTCATTTCAGCTTGATATTTTTTTCTATCAGCTTGTGCCCTCAATGAATACACAGCTGGGCCCTTAGACCTGTTTAACATTTTTA
This sequence comes from uncultured Clostridium sp., assembly GCA_947165355.1. Classification (GTDB taxonomy): domain Bacteria; phylum Bacillota; class Clostridia; order TANB77; family CAG-508; genus CAG-492. The sequence goes on along the minus strand of CAMUZZ010000015.1, from coordinate 702 downwards.
ATTGAATATAGCTTTTGTCTATATTTTTTCCCATTTCTCCACCAAGACAATCAATTTCTCTAACTAAATGTCCTTTAGAGCTTCCACCTATGTGTGGATTGCATGGCATATTTGCAACAGCTTCAAGACTTATTGAAAACATTAAAGTTTTCATTCCCATTCTAGCTGCTGCAAGTGCTGCTTCACATCCTGCATGACCTGCTCCTATAACTGCAATATCATATTTTCCTGCATTATATTTCATTACTTATTTCATATCCCTTCTATATTTCTTTTTACGATTATTATTTATCTCATACTTCATTATTATATTTTATTATATTATTTTTGTTCCTATTATTTTTCCTTCTATTATTTTTTCATTCAAAATATTTTATACTATATTTGTTTCAAATTTAATTTTTGTTTCATAAAATTGTTTCATGATTTTAGTTCATTTTTTATTTTCAAAATTCTCGAATGCATATTAATTACTTTGTTTTTTTATTCTCGTTTAATGTGAAACATTTTTTATTTGCCAAGACAGAATTTAGAAAAAATTTCATTTATTATATCTTCAGTAACATTTTCTCCTGTTATTTTTCCTAAATCATTTAATGTATTTATAATATTTATAGATATTAAATCTAAAGGCAAATTTTGTTTAACATCTTCTATTGCTTTTTCTATACTATTACATGCCATTGAAATTTGATTTTTATG
>CAMUZZ010000014.1 GCA_947165355.1 uncultured Clostridium sp. | reverse complement strand
AAGTGGAATTAGATGGAATATAATAAAATAAAAATGCTTGATTAATTGATTTGTATATGATAGAATGCATTTTATGAGGTGATGAAATGAACAACAAGTACAACACAGTAATCGAAAAATTAAAAAAATATAATCAAAATGAAATAATAAATTTAATTGAAAATAGATTTACAGAAGATGAAGCAATGAATTTAATTGATCAAATTGAAGAATTAGATTTAGAAAAAATAACGAATTTATACAAGAATGCTAAGAATATACCTCAAATAGATCAGAGCAAAATAGAGCATATTAGCTGTAAATATATAGGCGGTCTTACACAAGAGCAGTTTAAGGATTATAAAACTAAAGGAGAAGAAATAATAAAAACTGGGAAATATGCAGTTGTAACAATGGCTGGAGGGCAAGGAACACGTCTTGGACATGATGGACCTAAAGGAACATTTAAAATTGAAACAGTTAAAGGCGAAAAATATTTATTTCAAATAATAGTTGAGGCACTAAGCAAAGCGAACAGAAAGTATGGTGTTACTATTCCTTGGTTTATAATGACAAGTAGCGAGAATAATGCACAAACAGTTGATTTTATGGAGCAAAACAATTATTTTGGATATCCAAAAGAGCATGTAACATTCTTTAAACAAGGTAATTTGCCAATGATTAAAGATAATGGAAATTTAGCTATTACTAAAAATAAGTTAGTTAGAATTGCATCAGATGGTAATGGAAGTATATATCAATCATTAAAACATGCTGGCTTAATTGAAAAAATGAAAGCTGATGGTATTGAATGGATTTTTGTAGGTGGAGTTGATAACATTTTACTTAGAGTTGTAGATCCAATATTAGTAGGTATTACAATTGAACAAGGAAATTTAATATCATCGAAATCTGTTATAAAGAAAGATGCGCATGAAAAGGTAGGAGTTTTTTGTAAGTTAAACGGAGTTCCTAAAGTTATTGAATATACAGAGTTGCCAAAGAATATGTGTGAAGCAACTAACGAAGAAGGACAATTAGTTTTTGGTGAGGTTAATATATTAAGTCATCTATTTAATATAGAAGCTCTTGAAAAATTATCAGGTGCAAATCTTGCTTATCATACTGCACATAAAAAATGTGACTATGTAAATGAAAATGGAGAATTTATAAAAGTAACAGAGCCAAATGCATATAAATTTGAATCATACATATTTGATGGTTTTTCATTATTTGATGATATGAGTATATTAAGGGTTAATAGAGAGGATGAATTTGCTCCAATAAAAAATGCGGAAGGTAATGATAGTCCTGAAACGGCAACCAAACTATATAATGACTATATAAAAAGATATGGAGAAATTTAATAATGTAGTTAAAGCGAATTATATAAAATATAATTCGCTTTTTTATGCACTTACTATGCGCAACTACATTTGTTCATCACCAGGTAAAAAATAATCAACTATTCCATAAATTAAAGCACCTATAATAGCTGCCATCCATGAAATAACATAGCCTGCAACAAAAAATTGTGTTAAATATAGTATTGCAGCAGAAAGAACAAAACCAACAAATCCTTTACCAAAAGGACTGGCTTTTAATCCTGTAAATTTAGCAATTACAAAATCCATAACAGTAAGTACGATTGTTGCTATTGCTAAAGACCAAATATTGCTTATTTGAAATCCAGGAGTAAAAAAGGCTGTAATTCCTAAAACTATTGCTGCGGTAACTAATCTACCAATAAATTGCCATATACTGCTCATAGTATTTTTTGCCTGGCTATTTTCCATATTATCTGACATACAAACCTCCTTGTACACTTTTGTGTACGAACAATTTTATTGTTCAGGTTTATTATTGTCTATAATTAAAAAAATATACAAATTTATATATTTGATAATTGTAATAAAATATAAATAATGTTAAAATTTTTGATATAAAAGGGAGTAAAATGTAAATGAAAGAACTAGAATCTTGTAAATTATGTCCTCATAAATGCGGAGTAAACAGATTAGAAGGCAAAATTGGAAGATGCAGATGTGACGGAAATATAAAAATTGCTCTTGCTTCTGTACATAATTACGAAGAGCCTTGTATTAGTGGAAATAATGGATCTGGTACGGTTTTCTTTTCTAATTGCAATTTAAGGTGTATATATTGCCAGAATTATGAAATAAGTCAATGTGGAAAAGGAAAAGTTGTTTCAATTCAAGAGCTTGCGGATGTTTTTATTAGACAACAAGAAAAAAATGTTAATAATATTAACTTAGTTACGCCAACAATGTATGTTCCACAAATAATTGAAGCAATAAAAATTGCAAAAAATAAAGGATTAAATATTCCAATTGTATGCAATACTAATGGTTACGAAAATGTTGAAACACTTAAGAAACTTGAAGGATATATTGATGTATATTTACCGGATTTAAAGTATTATTCTGATATCTTATCAAAAAAATATTCTGGAGTTGATAATTATTTTAAAATTGCAGTAGAAGCAATAAAAGAAATGAAGAGACAAGTTCGGAAATCCTGTGTTTGATGATAATGGAATAATAAAAAAAGGAGTAATAATTAGGCATTTGGTTTTGCCAAATTATATTCAGAATTCAAAAAATATTTTAAAATACATTAAAGAGCATTTTGATGAAGATACATATGTTAGCTTAATGGCACAGTATTTTCCAACATATAAAGCAAAAGAGGATGATAAAATAAACAGAAAATTAAGTAATAAAGAATATAAGGAAATAGAAAAGTATTTGTATTTGTTAGATATGAAAAATGGATATATTCAAGAATTAGGAAGTCACGAAGAAGAATATGTTCCTAATTTTGATTTGACATTTTAGAAGGAGATAAAATGGCAAAGATTATTGTTGTTGATAGATTTGAAGAAAACTATGCAATATGCGAAAATAGAAAAAGTAAAAAGAAGATGGAAATTGATATTAGTAATTTACCAGAAGGAACTAAGGAAGGAACTGTACTTAGGTTATGCAGAGGAAAATTATACATTGATGCTAGATTACAAAGTAAAATAGAAGAAAGAATTCAAAGTAAAATGAATGATATTTGGGAAGACTAAAGTAAAATAATAAACGTAAAATACAAAAGGAAAAATTTTAATGGAGGCAAAAGAAAAAATGGCAAAAAAAGGAAGCGGAAGAAAAAGTATAATAGGTGGAATAATTACTGTCGCAGTAATTATATTAATTGCATTATTTGGAGATCAAACAGATTTATTTGATTTTTTCACAACATCTGCTAGTGGTCCTACTAATGTAGAAGAAGTTGAAAATTTAGAAAATGTAACAATAACAACAGGAAATGGGTGTATTACTAAAATTCCTGATGATAGCAACTTAAGAGTTTACTGTTTAGATGTTGGTCAGGGGGATAGTATTTTAATTTCAAATAATGGACAAAACATGCTTATAGATGCAAGTACAAATGATATGGGAAGTACAGTTGTAGACTATCTTAATAAACTTGGAATAAAAAAGCTAGATTATTTAGTTGGAACACATCCTCATGAGGATCATATAGGTGGATTAGATAATGTTATAAAAAATTTTGATATTGGAAAAATATACATGCCTAAAGTAGCAACAAATACTAAAACATATGAAGATGTTCTTGATGCTATTTCAAAGAAAAAATTAAAAGTTTCTACTCCAAAAATTGGAGATAAGTTTAATGTAGGTGATGCAAACTGCGAAGTTATGTACGTTGGTACAAACGAAGAAGAGCTTAACGAAACATCAATTGTAATAAAAATGGAATTTAATGGAGTATCTTATTTATTTACAGGAGATGCTAATTACAATGTGGAAAATTCAAGAGATTGGCCGGATATTGATATACTTAAAGTTGGACATCATGGATCGAGCTCTAGTACAACAGCTAAATTTTTAAATCAAACAACGCCAAAAATTGCTTTAATATCTTGCGGTAAAGATAATAGCTATGGACATCCACACGATAAGGCTGTTAAAAGATTAGAAAAGGTAGGAGCAAAGATATATAGAACTGATGAAAGTCAAACAATATTAATAACAGAGAGCCATGAATAATTTTTATATTGTATGTTTTCGGAAAAATTTTATTAATAAAAAATATGGACAAAGAAAAAAATGTGTGATAATATAAAAGTCGCATTTGCCGATGTGGTGGAATTGGTAGACACACTGGATTCAAAATCCAGCGAGAAATCATGTGGGTTCGAGTCCCACCATCGGTACCAAAAAAGCACCACTTATGTGGTGTTTTTTTTGTTACGATGATGTGAGGACTCGAAAAGGCCGTTAAAGCAAACGGTCCAGTGGACCGTTTGCTAGGCCGCGGGTAGAGTACCCACCGCCAATACCAAAAAAGCACCACTTATGTGGTGTTTTTTTTGTTACGATGATGTGAGGACTCGAAAAAGTATTTTTTTTATTTTTCCTTAGGGAAATAATAATTTGCGCGTAATAATTTTGTAATATAATTGAAACATAAATGTAATTGTAGTTTTTTAGCGAAAAGAGTATAATAAAAGTGTTCAATAGATACTTATAACAAAGGAGGAACGGTTACATGGCTAAAAGTGGCAATGGAAACGTGAAGATGGTAATTACGGAAGAGAAAATTCTCGCAAATATAGATAAAGTAAAGAAAATGATAAATCCAAATAGTAAGAAGCAAATAGTTCAACTTGAAGAAGATAGCTACTTTTTAGACTTAATTGCTTCTATAAAATCATACTTAGAGGAATATCCAAAAGAGGATGTTTTCCCTAGGGATGTATATGATGCAGCGTATAATTTAATTGATTATGCAACTTCTCAATTTGAAGATAACACAAAAAAGATAGAGGAATTAATAAGACAGAGGGAAAGTAATATTTCCCTAGCAACAGAGCTTAAAGAAGCATTAAGTGCTGTTGATAATAAAGATTCATCATGGAAGAAAAAAGTTCAAGATTTAACTGGAAAAGTTTCAGAAGATGTAACAGATACTTTAGGAGTTTTAGGAAGAGCAAAATCTAAAAAAACACAAACATATCTTGATGGATTAAATCTTGTTAATACAAAAGTTTCAAATCTTGAGTCTAATTTATATATAGAAGTTGATATGGAAAGAATAGAAGATAGATCAAAGGCTCTAAGTTATATTGGAATAGAAATTGCTGATGCATTAAAAGAAGTTAAGAATGTAGCTGAACCGGAGGAAGCTACTGAACAAGTTCAAGCTACTGAAGCTGTTCCAGAACAAGAGCAAGAATTTACAACAGATACAACATATATGGAAGATACAAGAGTTGAAGTAAAACCAAGTTTATGGGATAGAATAAAGAACATGAAATTAGTTAGAGGAATAAGATACATTATGAAAATAAAGGTAGTTCTTGAATTACCTGAGATGTCTGAAATAACTGATGGAAGTGAAAAAAAGAATTAATTTTTTAGATAACTAAATAAGCAAAATAAGTATATACATATTATGAAGAGCCGCACAGTTTGAGAGTGCTTTAGCACAAAAAGTAAGGTTCGTAATAATATGTATATGCTTTTTGCGTGTTTGAACAATTATAAGATTAATTGGAACTGTCCCTAAAAATCACAAAAAAATCAAAAAAGTATATTGACATATGTATAAATATATTATATACTAACAATCGTTGATACAAAAAACGCGCCCTTAGCTCAGTTGGTCAGAGCAACCGGCTCATAACCGGTTGGTCCTAGGTTCGAATCCTAGAGGGCGCACCATATGAATACTATTTATGGTATATCATTAAGTAGTATTCATTTTTTAATCGGGTAGTTGGGTGAGTGGTTAAAACCATCAGACTGTAAATCTGACCTCATTTGAGTTCCCTGGTTCGAATCCAGGACTGCCCACCAGAATAAAGAGCCAGCAAATGGTTCTTTATTTTTTTTATATCTTTTGTTAAAATATAGTAGAAGTTTTATTAAGTGATTTAGCATAGAGAAAGGTGAATCATCGTGACAAAAAGGAATATAGCATATTTAGTTATAACTTTGGCTTTTATAATAATTAGTATAGTTATTTTGAGGCATACGGATTTGTCTAATAATGTTTTATTAAGTAAATCTATTGAGATAATAATAGTTTTGTATCTAATGAGAATTTCGTATGGTTGTGCTACATATATTAGAAAGCAATTTCAAAAAAAAAAATACTCATATGGAATAATAATGAATTTGGCATTACTAATATTTATAAATATAAATATTTTCAGGCACATAAATCTTTTAATAGTGAATTGGAATAATGCTAGTATTGTAGATGTATACAATAACACACTGGAATCATTTTCTTTTTTTGCTATGTTAACTTTACCGTGCATTGTAATTCTTTCAATATATAGCATAATAACAAACATTATTTTAATAAAGAAAGAGGGAAAGTCATACAAAAATTTATTAGGCATTGTTTTGGGCGTTTTTGCTATTTTTGGTTTATTTGGTCATCAAACTATATATATGATAACATCTAGTTTGTTGGCTGGAAACAAATTAATGGTAGTAAAAAAATTAATTGATATTATGATAAATGTAACGATGTCATATTTTTACACTTTAATTATATCAACGTTATATTGCAATATAAAAGCTGCAAAGCACATACCAGAATTAAATAAGGATTATGTAATTATTCTGGGGTGTTTAATAAGAAAAGATGGTACGTTAACACCGCTTTTAAAAGCTAGAGCGGATAAAGCGATTGAGTTTGCTAAAATGCAAAAAGAGAGAACAGGCAAGTCAATTACTTTTGTACCTTCAGGAGGCAAGGGCAATGATGAAATAATTGCTGAAGGGGTTGCTATTAAGAATTATTTAGTTGAAAGTGGAATTGATGAGAGCTGTATATTGGTTGAAGATGGTTCAACTAGTACACTTGAAAATTTAAAGTATTCAAATGCTTTAATAACTAAAGAAAATATAGATGCCAAAATATGTTTTTCTACAACAAATTATCATGTTTTCAGAAGCGGTGTTATTGCGAATGATTGTGGAATTGATTGTGAAGGTATGGGGAGTAAAACTAAATGGTATTTTTATACAAATGCGTTAATTAGGGAATTTATAGCAAACATAGTTCACGAAGCAAAAAAACATATAACACTAATTTCTATAATGAATGCATCAGCTGTTTTCTTTGTTTTCATTGGATATTATTTTAAACTAATAAAATTTTAATATTAATGTACAGTATAAGGTCGTCAAAATAGCAATAAAACGCTATTTTGACGACTTTTGAATATTTAGTAAATTTTTGACTTTTAAAGTTTGTTAGTGTATACTCAAATTAGATTTTAGGAGGTTTATATGAAAGAAAGAGGAATTTTACTTCCAATATTTTCTCTTCCTAGTAAGTACGGTATAGGTGATTTTGGATACGAAGCATACGAATTTATAGATATTTTGAGTGAAAATGGAATAGATTTTTGGGAAATATTACCAATAAATGCATGTAACCGTTTACCATATTCTCCATTAAGTTATTATGCTTTGCAAGAAGATTATATTTCAATAGATAAACTTGGAGAAATGAGATTAATAAAAGAGGCTGAACTAAGAAAGAATACTCAAAGAGCAATATATGATGATTTTAAACAAAAGTATTATGAGGAAGCCTTTGGTAATTTTGTTGCTAATGATGAGTATAATAGATTTGTGCAAAGAAAAGAAATTAAACAATATGCAGAGTTTATGAGTAAAAACAGTGGAAAAGCAGAGGAATATTATTTATTTTTACAGTATATTTTACACAAACAGTGGAGTGAATTAAAAGAATATGCGAATTCAAGAAATGTAAAAATAATAGGAGATATGCCAATGTATCCGGTTTTTAATTCTGTAGAAACCACATTTAATTCAGAATGTTTTGAAATGGAAAATGGAAGTTACAAATTTGAAGCCGGCACGCCACCAGACTACTATAATTCAGAAGGACAAAAGTGGAATTGTCCAGTATATAATGTTGAAAATTTGGCAAAACAAAATTATAAGTATTTAGTGGAAAGATTTAAGTATTATTTAGAGCTATTTGATAAAGTTAGAGTAGATTACTTTAGAGGATATGATTCTTTTTATAAAATACCATATGGAAAAACTGGTAAAGAAGGTTTTTACTCAGATGGTGTAAGCTATGCCTTTTTTGATGAATTATTTAAAGATGGTAGCGTAAATAGGGAGAATTTAATAATTGAAGATCTTGGAGATATAAGACAAGAAACAGTTTTATTAAGAGAGCATTATGGATTTACAAGACAAAAGATATTGCAGTTTGCTATTGATTTTGATAATAAAAGAGATTTAGATAATGAATCGGAAAATGTACTAATGTTTCCTGGAAATCATGATTGCGCAACAATAGTTGGATGGTACAAAAATTTAGACGAAGATAAGAAAATAAAATTAAAAGAATTTTTAAATGCTAATGGATGCGATACTAATTGCATAAGCGACGGGATTATACAGTATTGCATGAAGTGCAAAGCAAGAATTGTAATTGTAACAGTTCAAGATATTTTAGGATTGGATGATGATTCAAGAATTAATCTACCTGGAGTTGATTCAAAAAATAATTGGTCATGGAAATTGTTAAATTTTGATGAGTTAAAAAGAAAAATAAGTGTTTTTAAATAATCAACCATTATAGATAAAATGGAGGAAAGATGATGAACGAAAGACAGAATTACGAATTAGTTTCTATATTAGAGGACATGATAAGTGAATTAGGTGGTTTTTATCAACAAGGAACCGTTATAGATAATAGTTCAAAAATTACAGCACAATTATATAAACATTTAAGAGGTTTAAGTATTGATGAAAATGAAAGAATTCTATCTGATGAACAATTAAAATTAATATCTGATAACCCAAAGGCAAGAAACATTGCGGAAAAAATTATGAATGTAGCATATCAAAGAGGAGAATTATTAGCAAATTTTAAGAATAGAGTATATACGTGCGATATCGTAGGTGTTGCAATAAATGTTGAATCTGAAATGTCATCTTTTTATAGTGAAGTTTATGAAACAATTAACGATTTTAATGAAGATCATTTTTCTGAAATGGTTAATTCTGCAGACTTGACATTAGATGATTTTTTAGGCGATATTAATGAACATGTTGATATGCTTGGAAAAGAATGCTTTCCGATATTAATGCAAACTTATAAAGGATTTAGAGAAAGAGTAGAAACAGATGAAACAAGAAAACGTAAGTGTACAGATGAAATTATAGCAAAAAGAGATGCTCTAAGAAGTAATAGTTTGGATGTATATAAAACGAATTTAGGAGAGCTGTATAAACATTATGGAAGTACTATGGATGGTACAGATAAAGGAATAGTTCAGCCAAAAGAAGACTGTAGTTTATCGGAAGCAATGTCGTATAAGGCACAATTTCTTTTAACTAAAACAAAAATGATGGATGCTTTTAACGAGTGTGCTGTACAATTAGAAATACCTAAAGCAGTGTATAATAATAACAGATTTATGGGAAAAGGTCCAAGGTATATAGATAATCCTGAAACTGTTAAAGAGAATAATAGTAAAGTAAAAAATTCTGCTCGCAAAATAGATGGAGTACTAAAGGAATATAAGGATGAAGTTAAAACAATAAAAAAAGGTATAAAAATAGAGCGAAAAAGAGCAAAAAAACAACGTAAAAATATAAAACTACTTGGGGCACCAGCTGCAAGTGAAATTAGTTTAGATGAAGAAAAAAAATCTACAAATATACGTAATGAATTTGTTTCAGAATTAGCCAAATCTGCTAAAGAAAGTTTATCTAGAGAGCAGATAATAAAAAAATTTATAACAGAAGAAATGGGAATTTCTAAATCGTTTACACTAAATCCAATTATATATAATGCTATAGAAAGCGAATTTCAGGAGTATTTTAAATATCAAGATATATCTATGGAAAAGCTAACAAATTATAAGAATCAGTTTTCAGTTCGTGAGGATGGAAACAATTCACTTAGCTTAAATTATATGGATGATGCATTAAAGCTTCCAAGGAAAATGGATGTTAGAATTGCTGATGGTAAGATTAGAATTGACAAACAAAAGGAAGATGTTGAATTTGGAATACCAAAGGAAATTGGTGGAGAACGTAAAAAAATACGTTTTAATGATAAAGATACAAGAATTTATGACCAAAATACATCTGTGGAAATAGTAAGGAGGGAATCTAGAGAGAGATTAGATGAAGAAGGTAATTCAATAGCAACAGTGTATAAACATACATATAGAAGAGATTCTAATAATCCTGAATTTGTATACAAAGATGAAGAAAAGCAACCAATAGACTTAAGTTTATCTCCAGAAGATATGGCCACTTTAAATGGTGCAACGGATGAGATGTATGAACAAAGAAAGTCATATAGAGATCAGGAAATTAATGTGGTATTTCAAAAAAAATATTATGATGAAACAGAGAAAGCTATTCTTGAAGGAAAAGGTAAAGATTCTGTAAATGTAAATGAACTTCATTCTATAGTTGAATCTGAAATAAGAGCAAAAGCAGTAAAAGAAAAAATAAATCAATCTAAATATAAAGCTGGATTGAGCCAATATAGTGGCGTTGAGAATATTCAACATGAAGAAAAAGAGTGAGTCAATGGGGACGGTTCTGTTTGACACAAATTTGTGTTAAACAGAACCGTCCCTAATGACTCATTTAGTTTAACTTATATAGCAATGTTATTCTTTTATCCTTTACCTCAATTAGTTTATCATCCTTTAGGTGCTTTATTTCTCTAAACATTGCAGATCTGTTTACCGACAAGTAGTCAGCTAAGTCTTTTAGAGAAAATGGCAAATAAACAAATTTTGATCTACTTTTTTTGTATTGGATTTCAAAATATTCAAGAAGTCTGTCTCTAATTTGTTTTTTTTCTAAAATTGAAATTCGTTCATTTCGCTCTTTAAATTTAACATTTATAATATCGAATAGGTTTCTAAAAAAAATATTAAAATAGTTGTGTTGTAAATTATTTATATTCATTAATCTATTGTAATCTATAACCCATATTTCTGTTTCTTCTCTTGCTATAATTTGACAATTGTCGTTATTAGTTGCTGAAATATTTGTTCCAAATATATTGTTTTCATATAAGTCTTCCATTACAATTTCATTTCCGTTATATTCAATATACATTATTTGAGCATGTCCACTGATAATTATGCAAATTAAATTTTCATGTTTTATTGTTGAAATTAGCTCTTCAAGCTTGTTATATTTGTATTTGTGAACACCCAAAAGTACAAATAATTTCTGCATTTGCAGCTTCGAAAGCCCATCAAAAGGTCCGTTCATTTTCATCACCAAAATTATTTTAATAAATTTTTTAAAAAGATGCAAGTGCAACTTTTTTTATTTCAAACTTATTGGTAGAATTTCATCAAGATAAATTGAAGGAGGAACAAATGATATGAAAATCGTAAAAAGAGATGGACATATAGTGGATTACGATCCAGAAAAGATAAGAATTGCAATACAAAAGGCAAATACAGAAGTTAGAGGAAAAGAAAAAGTATCAAAAGAAGAAATAGAAGAAATTATAAAATATATAGAAGATTTAAATAAAAGAAGAATATTAGTTGAGGATATTCAAGATATAATCGAAGAAAAATTGATGGAATTCGACAAATATCAATTAGCTAAAAAATATATAACATATCGTTATACAAGAGAATTAGTTAGAAAAGCAAATACAACAGATCAATCGATAAAAGAGCTTATTGAAGGTGAGAGTGAATACTGGAATAACGAAAATTCAAACAAAAATGCAACTGTTATAACAACACAAAGAGATTATTTAGCTGGTATAACAAGTACAGATATAACAAGAAGATTTTTACTTCCAGAAGATATTGTAAAAGCTCATGATGAGGGAATTATACACTTCCATGATGCAGATTACTTTGCTCAAAATGCATTGCACAACTGTGAGCTTATAAACTTAGATGATATGTTACAAAATGGAACGATAATAAATGGTGTAATGATAGAAAAACCACATAGATTTTTAACTGCAGCTACAATTGCTACACAAATAATTTTGGCAGTTTCTTCTTCAAGTTATGGTGGAGCTACGGTTTCACTTACACATTTAGCTCCATTTGTAAGAGCAAGTTATGAAAAATATTATCAAAAATACAAAAAACACAATATGCCAGAAGAGCAATGTATTGAACTTGCTAAAGAAGATACAAGAAAAGAAGTTGCTGATGGTGTTCAAACATTCAACTATCAAGTAAATTCTATGACAAATACTAATGGACAAGCTCCATTCTTATCAGTAAATATGTACTTAGGAGAAACTGAAGAATACAAAGATGAGCTTGCAATGATTATAGAAGAGTTCTTAAACCAAAGAATTTTAGGATTTAAGAATGAAAAAGGTGTATATATAACACCGGCTTTCCCAAAACTACTTTATGTTCTTGAGGAAGACAACATTCATGAAGACAGCAAATACTGGTATTTAACAGAGCTTGCAGCTAAATGTACAGCTAAGAGAATGGTTCCAGACTACATTTCAGAAAAAGTTATGAAAGAGCTTAAGAAAAATGAGATGGGTGAAGGAGAATGCTATCCTTGCATGGGATGTAGATCGTTCTTAACACCAGATAGAACAATGAGCTTAGGAAATATAGCTAAAGCAAAAAATTATGAAAAAGGCAAAGGAAAATATTATGGTAGATTTAACCAAGGTGTTGTTACTATAAACTTACCAGATGTTGCTCTTTCATCTGATGGTGATATGGATAAATTCTGGAAAATATTTGATGAGAGATTAGAGCTTTGCCATAAAGCACTTCAAATAAGACATAAGAGACTAGGTAATGTAACAAGCGATGTTGCCCCAATTTTATGGCAAAATGGTGCATTAGCTAGACTTGAAAAAGGTGAATCAATTCATGAATTATTACATCATGGATATTCTACAATTTCACTTGGATATGCAGGACTTTATGAGTGCGTAAAATTTATGACAGGTCATTCACACACAGATAACGGTGTAGGAAAAGAATTTGGACTTAAAGTTATGGAATACTTAAATGATGCTGCTAAAAAATGGAAAGCAGAAGAAGATATAGATTATTCTGTATATGGAACTCCAATAGAGTCTACAACATACAAATTCGCAAAATGTTTACGTGAAAGATTTGGAACAGTAAAAGGAATTACAGACAGAGACTACATTACCAATTCATATCATGTTCCTGTATTTGAAGAAATTGATGCTTTCACAAAACTAAAATTGGAAAGCGAATTCCAAAGATTAAGTCCTGGTGGAGCAATTTCATACATTGAAACACCAAACCTACAAAATAACATTACAGCTGTTACAGACGTTATTAAATTCATATACGATAACATTATGTATGCCGAGTTAAACACAAAGTCAGATTATTGCCAAAAATGTGGATATGATGGTGAAATACTAATTGACGAAAACTTAGAATGGTACTGTCCAAATTGTGGAAACAGAGATCATAACACATTAAATGTAGCAAGAAGAACTTGTGGATATATAGGAAGCAACTTCTGGAATAAAGGAAGAACACAAGAAATTAAAGAAAGAGTTTTACATATAGATAATAAGGTGGCGGTAAGATAAATGAAATATAATCTTATTAGAAAAATGGACATAGCAGACGGACCTGGCGTAAGGGTTTCAATATTTATGCAAGGATGTGGTTTTCATTGCAAGAATTGTTTCAATCCTGAAACTTGGGATTTTGAAAAAGGAAATGATTTTACAGATGAAACTATTGAACAAGTTTTAGATTTATGTAAAGAAAACCATATAAAAGGATTATCAATACTAGGCGGTGAGCCATTACATCCAAACAATATTGAAGGAACAACAAAACTTGCAAAAGCTTTTAAAGAAAAATATCCAAATAAAAATCTTTGGGTATGGTCAGGTTTCAAGTTTGATGAAGATTTACAGGGAAAAGATGTTCTAAACTACATAGACGTATTGGTTGATGGCCAGTACAAGGATGAGCTTCACGATTTTAGATTAAAATGGAGAGGTTCATCAAACCAAAGAGTTATTGACGTACAAAAGAGCTTAAAAGATGGAAAAGTAGATCTTTATACGGACTAAAGAGAAACAAGCCAATATGAACGGTTCTGTTTGACACAAAAGAAAAAAAGCGTGATACTAAATCACGCTTTTTTTGCTCTTGACACAAAATACGTTTTTTTTATATCATATATCAAGAAAATAGATGTAAAGTTTAGGTTGCAATTTTATTTTTTTGCTATTTGCAACCAAAAGTTGATAGAAAAAAACATAGATTTTATTAAAATGGAAATTGAAGGAGGATTAATCTAATGAAGTTTGGAGAAAATTTGTACAATCTAAGAAAAAGTGCAAAAATAAGTCAAGAAAAATTAGCAGAGGAAGTTGGAGTATCAAGACAAAGTGTATCAAAATGGGAAAATGGTGAAAGCTATCCCGAAATGGACAATATGCTAAAAATTTGTAAAATATTTCATTGCAAATTAAACGATTTAGTTCATGAAGATATGCAAGATATTAATTCATTAGATGAAGAAATAAAAATGAATGGAGTTAAATTAGAAAAGGAAAAACAAAAAAGATTAAAAGTTATTAGTAAAATTATTTGGGTATTAGCTAAAATAGGAAAGATCTTTTCAAGGATTGCTGCTGTTGCAATTGGAGTTGCTGCAATAATTGGATGTATTGCAGTAGGTCAAATTAATGTTAAGGATGATAATAGTATAGAGCTAAATACATCAACTGGAATAATTGAATTTAGTGACGTAGATGGAGAAATAGTTTTAAATGATAATAGTAAAGTTCAACTAACTAATAACGAAGAAAAATTTAATGTATTAGTAAGTGAAGATAATGAAAAAGTGGATGTTTCTTTAAATAATAACGATGGAAAAATTCATGTAAAACTATTAAATATTGAGTCTAAAGAAGATTTAGAACAAATTGCTAAAATATTTAAAAGAAATTCAAAAGCAAAAGTTTTAATTTTAGTTATAATTGCTTCTATGTCTGCGATTACAGCTTTAATTCTATTAGGCATCACATTAGGACATCTTGAAAAACTATTTAAAAACATTAATGAGGGGGATACACCTTTCACACTTGAAAATGTAAATCATATAAAGAAAATATCATATTTTATGATAGCAGTTACTATTGCATTTTCTATAAGCACAGCTTTGGGTGCTCTAATATTTAATGAAAGTGCTAGTATAAATATTGGGTTTAATGTTATTAATATATTGTTCTTATATAGCATTGCCATAATTTTTGAATATGGTTACAAGATTCAATTAGATTCAAAAGGGAAAATATATGATGACGATAATGAGGAATAACAAAATAATTGACTAAAAAAGCAATTCTTGACAATTAACATAATATCTGGTATAATATGAAACATATTAAGAGTGTGCATAGCCTAAATGGTGAGCTGCACAGCCAATTGAAGAATTGGTACACTTTATAAAGAGATTTAAAGCTCATAAAGGAGTCTTAACAGACATACTTTATGGGCTTTTTTGTATTCTTTTGATTGTGTACCAAAAAAAATTTAAAAAGGAGTAGATAGCATGTTACATCAAAATCTTAATGAGGAACAGAAAATGTTCAAACGCAACCTTATTAAAATCTGTTGGGAAACAGTACTTACATCTATTGGAGCTGGTTTTTGTATATCAACAATTACCATCTTTTGGAATTCTGTAGGTATGGATCAGACAGCAATAGGTCTTGTACAGATGATTTTTACGATTGTAATTTTTGCTTTAGATTTGCCACTTGGTTACATTGCCGATAGATTTAACCGAAAAGCACTTAATGTAATTGGCGATATTGGATGCGCTATTGCTTTTGGTGTATATGCTTTTTCTAGAAGTATATATTTGGTTATTTTATCGGAATGTTTGTTAGGCATTTTTATGGCTATGACTAACGGTGTAGATCAAGGATTTATAAAATACAATTGTAATAAAATTGATCCAACGGGAGAACTATTTAAAAAAACTAACATCAAGATTCATACAGCTAGGTACATTGCATTATTAATTGTTGTTGTAATTGGTGGTTTTATTGCAAAGTGGAGCTTACGATTAACTTTGGGATTATCGTTTATTCCATATTTTATTGGAGCAATACTTGCACTAGGAATTAAAGATTACAATCAAAAAGCAGAGGTAAGAAATAGTAATCCACTTAAAGATTTAGCGTTAAATGTTAAAGAGGTATTTCAAAATAAGAAAAGCAAAGCATATTTACTTAGTTACATCTTAGGAAAAGAAATAACTCATGCACAAATTTGGGTATTTACACCATTACTTATTATGGTTGGTGTACCAATTGAAATTGTAAGTATGGGTTGGGTACTTAATCAAATAATGCAGATTTTTGGAAGTAAACTTTCAGAAAAACATATTATGAAGAAAGTATCAAACAGATTCTTAACACCAATTTGCATTGAATTTTTGTGGATGTTAATTTTAATAATTAACGTCAACATAGTAACAGTATGGTTATTTGCACTTAATGGATTTGTTCATGGATTAATTGAAGGAAGTTTAGCAACTGCACTTCAAGAATCTACAAAAGACGAGGTTCAAACAAGCGTTATGTCGCTTGCATCAACGGGAGCTAGACTCTTATATATTCCATTGGTATTTATTATTAATTACCTTGGAAACATTAAGCTTCAATTGGCTCTAGTAGGTGTAATTGGTATATTTTTACCAATGTGCTTAATTTCATATTTGAATTTAAGAAAAGTAGAAAAAGAAGGGGCTCATAAGTAGCCCCTTCTTCAATTTTTGGGACTGAGCAAAGAATTTTAGTTTAAATAAATTTTAGACAAAAAAATAAGAAAAACTAACTTGATATCAAAAACATATATACACAAAAATGCAGTGACGCGCAGTTTGGGAGCTTGCCTCGAATGAAATATTTATTAATACATAAACGATGGGATACAGTTTATTTATTTCTGTGTCGGAGCGACCAGTAAGGAACGGAATTTTTATGTATATACGTTTTTGATATCTAAAGATATTCTAATATTTTTTTGTCTAAAAAATTCGTAAACAAAAAAGTTTGAAACAAAAAATAAATTGTGATATTATTTTTTAAAATAAAATGTGTTTGTATAGCAATAGGGAGACGATTATGGTAGAGTATGAAAAATTATATGATATAGTTAAAAATGCGTTATCTGAAAAAAGATTTAGGCATAGCGAAGGAGTTGTAAAAAGAGCCCTTGAGTACGCAGAAATATATGATGTTGATAAAGAAACTGTTAAGTGCGTTGCAATTGCTCATGATATAGCAAAAGAGCTACCAGAAAATGATGTTAAAACATTCATTGAAAGATATAGTATTGATTTAGATGAAATTGAAAAGAATAATAAAAACCTGATTCATGCAAAAGTAGGTGCGTATATTTGCAAAAATAAATTCAATTTTACGGATGATATGGCAAATAGTGTAATGTACCACACAACGGGAAGAGCTAATATGAGTTTACTGGAAAAGGTTATTTATTTGGCGGATGCAACCGATGAAAACAGAGGTTATGAAGATATAAATTATTATGTAGATCTTGTAAAGAAGAATATAGATGATGCTATGGTACAAGTATCAAAATGGGTTATAGGGCATTTGCTAGAAAATGAAATGATAATACATCCAGATTCAATCGAATGTTATAATTATTATCTAAAAAATAGATAGTAAAATATGCAAGGGGGATTATAGATGGAGTTAGATACAATAAAAAATTTATTAGAGGAAAGAAAACTTACTGAAATAAAAAAAGCACTAAATGAGATGAATGAATTTGATATTGCAGAGATAATTGAAGATTTACCAGAGCAGTCATTAGTTCAAGTTTTTAGGTTATTACCAAAAACAATGGCAGCTGACGTTTTTGTAAATTTAGATGAAGATGTTCAAATTAAACTAATTACAGCTTTAACAAATAAGGAAGCGGCAAGTATTATAGAGGATTTATATACAGATGATGCTGCGGATTTATTTGAAGAAATGCCTGCCGTAATGGTTACGAAGCTATTAAGTAATGTTTCTAAAGAAACAAGAACTTCAATAAATAAACTTTTAAGATATCCAGATAATTCTGCAGGGTCTTTAATGGCTATGGAGTATATTCACCTTAAAAAAGGTCTTACAATTAAGGAATCAATTGCTAGAATTAGAAAACAAAAAGATGAATTTGTATCTTATGATTCATGTTTTGTTACGGATAATGAAAGAAAGCTACTAGGATTTGTTGATGTTAAAAATTTGTTAATAAGCGATCCAGAAACAATGATAGATGATGTAATGGAAGAGTGTGAGCATGTTCTTGATACTATGATGGATCAAGAGGAAGTTGCAAATATTTTCCAAGATTACGACTACAATACTTTGCCTGTTGTAGATTCAGAAAAAAGGTTGGTCGGGGTAATTACAATCGATGATGTTATTGATATTATGGAAGAAGAAACAACCGAAGATATCGAAAAAATGGCCGCTATTACTCCATCAGATAAATCGTATATGAAGACGGGAGTTTTTGAGACTTGGAAAAAAAGAATTCCTTGGCTTTTGCTTCTTATGATTTCTGCAGCTTTTACAGGTGGAATTATAACTCACTTTGAACAAGCACTTTCAACATATGTGGTGCTAACGGCGTTTATTCCAATGCTTATGGATACTGGAGGAAATGCGGGAAGCCAAGCAAGTGTATCTGTTATTCGTAGTTTATCTTTGAATGAAATTGAGTACAAAGATACATTTAAGGTTATTTGGAAGGAGCTAAGGGTTAGTTTGCTATGTGGAATTACACTTGCAATTGCCAACTTTGCTAAATTACTTGTTTTTGATAAGGTAAGTATGCAAATTGCATTTATTGTATGCATTACTCTTGTAATGACGGTAGCTGTGGCTAAATTAATTGGTAGTTCTTTACCAATTTTGGCAAAAAAAATTGGGTTTGATCCAGCTGTAATGGCAAGTCCATTTATTACAACAATAGTTGATGCTTGTTCACTTCTTATATATTTTAGAATTGCTAGTATGTTACTAGGAATATAAATTAATAAAAAGCAAAGAAGTGAATATAATTAAAACAAAAACGGAGGAAAACGTATGAGCGAAAAAATTAAAATAGCTATTTGTGGATATGGAAATTTGGGAAAAGGTGTGGAAAGTGAATATAAAAAATCTGATGATATGGAATTGGTTGCAATTTTTACAAGAAGATCACCAAATGAATTAAACGTAAAATCAGGTGTACCAGTTGTTAATATATCTGAAATTGAAAATTGGAAAGATAAAATAGATGTAGTTATTATGTGTGGAGGATCTGCAACAGACTTACCAATGCAGGTTCCTGAAGTTTCAAAAATATTTAATACGGTGGATAGTTTTGACACCCATGCAAAAATTCCAGAATACTATGAGAAAGTTAATGAAAGTGCTTTTGCCTCGGGAAATACTGCTTTAATATCCGGTGGATGGGATCCTGGAATGTTTTCAATAATGAGAGTATATGCCGATAGTATTTTATCAAATGGAAATACATATACTTTTTGGGGAAAAGGAGTTAGTCAAGGTCATTCTGATGCTATACGTAGAATTGCGGGAGTTAAGGATGCAAGACAATATACAATTCCAATTGATGAAGCAATGGAAAGAGTAAGAAATGGTGAAAACCCAAATCTTTCAACAGGAGAAAAGCATTTAAGAGAATGTTTTGTTGTAGCAGAAGATGGAGCAAATAAAGATGAAATAGAACAAACAATAAAAACAATGCCAAATTATTTTGATGAATATCATACAGATGTACACTTTATATCTGAGGATGAACTAAAACTAAATCATTCTAAATTGCCACATGGTGGATTTGTAATACACAGCGGGGAAACAGGTGATGGAAACAAGCATGTTGTTGAGTTTTCTTTAAAACTTGATTCAAATCCTGAATTTACAGCATCTGTTTTAATTGCGCTTGCTAGAGCAACATACAGATTGAATAAGCAAGGTCAATACGGAGCAAAAACAGTTTTAGATGTTCCACCTGCTTTGATGTCTAGAAAAAGCGGAGAAGAGCTTAGAAGAGAATTATTATAATAAAAAAATAGTATAAAAACCAAATTATAAGTAAGTATAGTTTGGTTTTTATTTTATGTATACTATTTGCTTATTATATGTACATTTTAGCGATTTTATGATAAAATGGTTCTAATTAATGTGAAAGGAGACTCTTTATGTATATTGATAATAAAGTTTTAATAGGAAAAAACGAAAGCGAAGATATATTTATAGTACCAAGCATGGCAAACAGACATGGTTTAATTACAGGTGCATCTGGAAGTGGTAAAACAATAACTTTAAAGGTTATGGCTGAAAGCTTTTCTAGCATGGGAGTTCCAGTATTTCTTGCTGATATAAAAGGAGATTTAGGTGGAACATGTATTCCAGGAGAAAGTAGCGAAAAGTTAAATGAAAGACTACAAAAGCTTGGAATTTCTAATTTTGACTATAAGGGATTTCCAGTTGTTTTCTGGGATGTTTTTGGAAAGAATGGACATCCAATAAGAACACCAATTCAAAGTGTTGATACAACAATATTATCTAGAATGCTTGGTCTTAACGAAACTCAAGCTGGGGTTTTAGCTATTGTATTTAGAATTGCAAAAGAGTGCAATTATGAAATAATAGATACAAAGGATTTAAGACTTGTACTTCAATATGTTGCAGAAAATGCAAAAGAATATACAATTCAATATGGAAACGTTGCTTCTCAGAGTATTGGAACAATTCAAAGAGCATTACTAAAATTGGAAGAGCAAGGTGGAAACTATTTGTTTGGAGAGCCTGGAATTGATATAAATGACTTTTTAAGAACAAATTCTAATGGTTTAGGAAATATAAATATTTTACATGCTGTAGAGCTATACCAAAAACCAGATTTATATGCAACATTTTTGCTTTGGTTATTATCTACTTTAAATTCAACTTTACCTGAAGTTGGAGATATGGATAAGCCAAAAATTGTATTTTTCTTTGATGAAGCTCACCTTTTATTTAACGAGATACCAAGTGAGATGTTGTCTCATGTTATTCAAATAGTTAAATTAATTAGATCAAAGGGAGTTGGTTTATACTTTATATCTCAATCTCCTGCTGATATACCAAATGAAATTTTAGCTCAATTAGGAAATAAAGTTCAACATACGCTAAGAGCATATACACCACAAGATCAAAAGGTTATAAAGGCTGTTGCTGATTCATACAGATCTAATCCAAACTTCGATACACAAGAGGCTATTATGTCTTTGGGAACAGGTGAAGCTGTGGTATCATTCCTAAATGAAAAAGGAGAGCCAAATATTGTAAATAAGGCAACAATTCTTCCACCTCAAAGTATGATGGGAGCACTAGACGACTCAATGAGGCTTATGGTTATAAGTAGAAGTGAATTTATGGGGAAATATGATACTGTTGTAGATAGAGAGTCTGCATATGAAATAATATCAAAAAATATGCAAGAAGCTCAGGAACAAGCAGAACTTCAAAAACAAGAGCTTGAAAAAGCTAAATTAGAAGAGCAACAACGCAAAGAAGAAGAACGTATTAAAAAAGAAGAGGAGAAGGCTAAAAGAGAAGAGGAGCGTGCAAGAAAAGAAGCTGAACGCGAAGCAGAGAAGAAAAGAAAGAGCTCTTTTTCTTACAAGGTTGAAAAGCAAGCAGGTAGAACTGCAAATTCAGCACTAAATTCTTTGGGAAGAAAAGTGGCAAATGAATTATTTAAGTCTTTCTTTAAGAAATAAAAATAAAAAATAATTACTAAATGTACTTGATGCTAAAATAAAACTATGATACATTCACCTTAACATAGTGGCCTAGCACTATTGTAAATATAATTACTTTCATGAAATTATGAGGTGATTATCATGCTAAATGCTTTATTAAGCGCAGTTTCGGAGGAGATGAGAAAAGACAAAGGTAATACGGATTCAGATTCTAGTGACCAGATACCAAACCAAAAGATTTTAAGTTCTTTATTTGGACGAAGAAGAACGGATGATGATGACGACTCTGACGATGATGAATATTATTTTTAAGAAAAATTGGCTCTAGGCGGCCAATTTTTTATTTTATGAAGAATTTATAAGGTTCTACTACCAAAAGTCTAATGTTATACAATTTTAATATGGTTTTGTATGTATTCTTTTTAATAAATATGTAAATAGTATTGATTTTCCTAAAAAATGTGGTAGAATATCTGCACGGATAGATTTCTGGGTAAATAACAGTATAGTCCAGTTATACTGTTAAATTCTGTTCTATAGAACGGAGGGATAGTATGCATCAAAGCATTTATAGTGCATATGAAGCATTGGAAGCTGAAAATATTCGTTTGAAAAGCAAACTATCTGATTATAAAGCTCAAATTGTTCAACTTGAAAAAGAGGTAAAAAAGCTGAAAAAAGAGCTCGAGAAGTTAGGGAATAGCGATAAAAAATAAAAAAACATCATGCAACTGGACTGCATGATGTTTCCTTTATTATATAAGGGTTTTAGGCTTTTTGTAAATTCAAAAAAGTTAAAAAAACACTAAAAAAAGCTCATAAAATTTGATATTTTGTGTAAAATGTGCTATAATATTCTATAGTCGCATTTAAAGGAGTGTGAAATTTTATTTTAATAGATAAAAATATATTAAAAAATTGTACAAATGATAAAAGAAAATTAACAACAATAGTTATAATAGGTGTAATGATTTTCTTAAGTATTTTAATATTAAAGTGTAATTGTAAAATAGCTTATAAGGTTTCAATTGATGGTAAAACAGTAGGATATGTAGAAAATAAAGAAAAATTTATATATATGGTTACAACACAAGTTTTAAATTCAGAGGATGAAAACATCGATTTCGTAGGATTAGAATCAATACCAGAATACTCTATAGCATTAATAGGTAAAAATAAAGAAACTGATGAAAATTCAATACTTAATATTATAAAACTTAAATCAGACGTAACATACAAATTATATGCTGTAACATTAGATGGTGAAGATAGAGCTTATGTTGATACATTAGATGAAGCTAAACAAAAAGTTGCTGAGTTAACTGAAACATATGGAGACGATGTTGAATCTGAATTTGGTATTAGAGAAGTTTATACAGACAACAGATTCGAGTATAAAGATATGAAATATGCGACTGTTACAAAGTTGGTAGGTACTATAGAGCAAGAAATTCAAGAAAAAGAAGAAGAAGAAAGAAAAAAAGCAAGTACTATCAACGGAGTATATTTTTCAGTAGCACCAGTTTCTGGAACAATAACATCAAGATTTGGTGTTAATGAAAGTATAAGGGACCATTCACATGGTGGACTAGATATAGCTGCTCGCAATGGTACAACTATAGTTGCTGCTGCTGATGGTGTTGTTAAATCTGCATCATATAGTGGTGGATATGGTAACTTAGTTGTTATAGACCATGGTAATGGTATTGAAACATACTATGGACACTGTAGTAAATTATATGTTTCTGCAGGTCAATCTGTAAGTGCTGGTGAGTCAATCGCCGCAGTAGGTTCTACAGGACATTCAACTGGTAACCACTTACACTTTGAGGTCAGAGTAAACGGAAAACAAGTAAACCCACAAAATTATTTATATAATTAAAAAGAATAGAGCTTAGGCTCTATTCTTTTTTTGTGTTATAGCAATATTATATGTTATGAAAAATACATTAAAAAAGAAATAGGAGGTAGCATTTGCTACCTCCAAAGTGTTAGCAATCCGCGTAATATTCAGCGATATCGCTCCAACCATCTTTTTCTTCTTCGTCAAGCTCATCGAACGCGTCATCAGCGGTCATGAGTCTGCCGGTGTCATCAACGACGTCTTCATTAAACAGTTTTGCATCGTCGTAGTAGACACGAGTGTTGCCGTGCAGTCCAGCTTCCCTCCGTGCATGCTGTACAAGTTCGCTGGGGCTGTTACCAGTTAAATCCCAACTTTCATCAACATGCTGCTGCTGAATGCTGTAGAGTGTGTGACCTATAATAAAATATCCATTAATAGGAATCTCGTCAAGGTCGCTAATGGGGATAAACCGCGGGCTTGCCATGAAACACACCTCTTTCATAAGATAGTATAATATACTCAACGAATTGAGTAGTACAGATTATATCACTGTACAAACAATATGTCAACTTCAAAAAAGATTAGCTGATGTTTGAAACCGGAAAAAATAAGAGTTTTATTTCTATATGTTTAATTGAAAAAGCTGCCGCGTATGCGACAGCATTTTTTTATTTTTGTGGTAAATCTAATTTTATATGAACATCTTCTAATTGTGCTTTTGATACAACTCCAGGAGCTCCCATTAATAAATCTTCAGCTTTACTGTTCATAGGGAAAGCTATTACATCACGAATTGTTTCAGATCCAGTTAATAGCATAAGCATTCTATCGACTCCAGGTGCTATACCTGCATGAGGTGGAGCACCAAATTGGAATGCATTATATAGTGCGGAGAATTTTTGCTCTATAACATCTTTTCCGTATCCTACAATTTCAAATGCTTTTTCCATAACTTTTGGATCATGATTACGAACTGCTCCAGATGAAAGCTCAATTCCATTACATACTATATCGTATTGGTCTGCTGTAATATCTAATGGATCCATAGTGTTTAATGCTTCCAATCCACCTTTTGGCATAGAGAATGGATTATGACAAAAATCTAATTTTCCTTCATCATTAAGCTCGTACATTGGAAAATCTGTAATCCAACAGAATTGGTATACACTATCATCTATTAAATCTAAACGTTTTCCAAGTTCATTTCTTATTTGGCAAGCATAGCTGTTGGCATTTGATTCATTATCTGCAATGAAGAATATTGTATCATCAATTTCTAATCCTGCTAAATCTTTTAATTCAGTTTTCATATCATCAGGAATGAATTTATCAATTGGACCTTTGTAACTCATATCTTCTTGAACTTCTAAGTATCCAAGTCCACCCATACCAATATCTTGAGCAAAGCTTAGCATTTTTTCATGGAATCCTTTTGATTGATGTCCATGAATTTTTATTGCTCTTACAGTTCTTCCATGGAATGGTTTGAATGTACATCTTTGGAAGAATTCTGTTACATCAATTATAATTAAAGGGTTTCTTAAATCTGGTTTATCACATCCGTACTTAACCATAGATTCTTTATATGGAATTCTTGGGAATGGATAAGCTGCAACTTTTTTATCTGAAAATTTAGTGAAAGTATTGTACACAACAGGTTCCATAACGCTGAATACATCTTCTTGTGTAGCATATGCCATTTCCATATCTAGCTGATAGAATTCACCAGGAGCACGATCTGCTCTTGCATCTTCATCTCTAAAACATGGTGCAATTTGGAAATATTTATCA
>CAMUZZ010000013.1 GCA_947165355.1 uncultured Clostridium sp. | reverse complement strand
TGCTCTTCCGATCTGGCACTAAGCATCATTGTAGCGATTTCTTTAGAAATTTCTACATCGTATTCTTTATACATTTTGTATAATACAGTTGCTGTACATCCTACTGGCTCAGCTCTGTAGTATAAAGGTGTTGGACAACCAAAGTTCATTGCATGGTGGTCAACAACTTTTTTAACAACTGCGTTGTCTAAGTTGTTTACACTTTGAGTTTTTTCGTTGTGGTCTACTAATATAACTTCTTGACCGTCTTCAACGTCTTCAACAAACTCAGGAGCTTCAATTCCTAAATATTTAAATACGTACTCGGTTTCCTTATTTATATTTCCAAGACGAACTGCCTTAGCATTATTTCCTAATTCTTTTTCTAAATTTGCCATTACCATTGATGACATAATTGTATCTGTATCTGGGTTTTTATGTCCAAAAACAAGTGTTGTTTTTTCAAAATTCATTTATTATTCCTCCTTTATTTTGTATATGTAATAACAATATCTATTATATAATATTTTGGTAAAAAAGTCAATAATTTACGCTGTTTACAGTTGACATAAATACAAATGTGATATATAATAAAAAACATATTCAAGTAATAAAATAAATTGCAAACAAGGTCAAACTCGAGTTATTGAGTTAATATCGATAATTTGAGTGTGTACCTTGTGGAAGGTACACGGGCACTCCTTTCTATGTTCTTTGCATATGAATTGATTTTTTTATTTTTCCTCAGTCTATTTTTTAGGCTGAGGTTTTTCTTTTGTGTGTCAATAAGGACGGTTCTGTTTGACACAAAAATTTTACATTTTAGAAGCACGCACGAATTAGCTGCAAAGTAAAAAGTATATACATAAAAATAAAGAACCGCGCAGTTTGGGAGCATGTATAAACTAACCTAAAAACAACTTGAATCATCTAACTAAAACATATTCTATGTTTAATAACAAATGCGACCAGTAAGGTTCGATATTTTTATGTATATACTTTTTACGTATTCATATATTCCGTATGATTTTAAAATGTGTCAAACAGAACCGTCCCTAATGGCACAATAAATAAATTTTTCTTGACATGTAGACATGTGTATAATATAATGTTAACCGAAGTTAACAAAAGGAGTTTTGTGTATGATATCAAAGTCTTTAGAAGAGTATTTAAAAACGATATATGTTATATATAAACAAAATGATAATGTACGTGTAACAGATATCGCTAATAAAATGAATTGTACTAAAGCAGGAGTTAATAAAGCTATAAATAATTTAAAAGAGAATGGGCTTATTAATTATGAAACATATGGAAAAATTGAGCTAACACAAGAAGGAGAGCTTCTTGCAAGAAAAATTCTTGAGGCCTACGACATAGTATATGTATTTTTAAAAGAAGTACTTGGTCTTGAAGAGGAAAATGCTAAGACTGAAGCTGAAAAAATGAAGCTTTCAATTAGCGATGATACAATCAACAAGCTTGCTAAATACGTACATAAAGAGCTTGGTTTATACAGTTTGGATTGTGACTTCGATATAAACAAGGAAAAATGCAGAAATTGTAAAAGGAGATCAAATGCAAAAAATACTATTGGAAGTCAAATATAAATTTTGATTTATAGAGTAATTATTAAAATAAAACAGACAATAATAAAGGGAAGGTATAAAAATGAGCAAGAATCTATTAGAAATAAAAAATTTACATGCTGGGGTTGAGGATAAGGAAATACTAAAAGGTGTTGACCTAAATATTAAACCTGGCGAAATTCATGTAATAATGGGACCAAATGGTTCTGGAAAAACAACAACAGCAAATGCTATACTAAATAATCCACAATACAAAAAAACAGAAGGATCAATTATTTTTGATGGTGAGGATATTACAAATAATTCAACAGACGAAATTGCAAGAAAAGGAATATTTATGTCATTTCAATTACCAGAAGAAATACCTGGTATATCTGTTACAAACTTTTTAAAATATGCAAAAAATAAAATTACTGGTAAGCCAGTAAAGGTGTTTGAATTTAGAAAAGAGCTACAACAAAATATGGAAGAGCTAAATATGAATTCAAAGAACATGGAAAGAAGTTTAAATGTTGGTTTTTCTGGAGGAGAAAAGAAAAAGAATGAAATACTTCAAATGCTTACGCTCAATCCAAAGCTTGCAATTCTTGATGAAACAGATTCTGGATTAGATGTTGATGCGATAAAAACTGTTTCTAAAGGTATTGAAATGTTTAAAAATGAAAGTAATGCTGTATTAATAATAACGCACAATACTAAAATACTTCATAATTTAAAAGTTGATTATGTTCATGTATTTGTTGATGGGAAAATAGTTAAAACTGGAACACAAGAATTAGCAACTGAAATAGAAGAAAATGGATATAGTAAATATAAAAATCACCCTTCAATAACTGAAGGGTGACGTGGAAACTAATAATATCGCCGTATAGAATTCATGTGGAGTAATATAAGGGTATAGCAAATTGCTATTGCGTTAGTAGAGATGAATCCGCGATAATACTCGAATATTAAGAAAAAATTCCATAGTATGTACGGAAAAACTCGTATAAATGTTGCCCGATTAAATGTTAGTTTCCTTTTCATAGGGGGTTACCTCCTTAATATTAAGATAAATGTATTATATCAAATTATGTAAACAAAGTCAAGTTGAAAGGAATGTAAAATGTCTAAAACACAAGTTAATGAAATAAACAGAAATGTATACGATATAAAAAACAAAGATGAGTATGACTTTAAAATGAAAAAAGGTCTTACCACAGAAATTGTTGAAGAAATTTCTAAGCAAAAAAATGATCCAGATTGGATGAAAGAAATAAGATTAAAAGCTTTAGAAACATACAATAAGCTTGAGCTTCCAACATGGGGACCAGATATTTCAGAATTAAATATGGATGAAATTGCAACATATGTAAGACCAAAAAGTAAACTAAATAGCTCTTGGGATGATGTTCCTGAAGATATAAAAAACACTTTTGATAAATTAGGCATTCCTGAGGCAGAAAAAACATCATTAGCAGGTGTTGGTGCACAATACGATTCTGAAGTTGTATACCACAGTATGAAAGATGAATTACTTAAACAAGGTGTTATATACACTGATATGGAAACTGCTGTTAGAGAATATCCTGAAATAGTTAAAAAGCATTTTATGAAGTGTGTTCCTGTAAATGATCACAAATTTGTAGCACTTCATGCTGCTGTTTGGTCTGGAGGATCTTTTGTATATGTTCCGAAGGGTGTTAAATTAGAAATGCCTTTACAATCGTACTTTAGACTAAATTCGCCAGAATCTGGACAATTTGAGCATACGTTAATAATAGTTGATGAGGGAGCAAGTCTTCATTTTATTGAAGGTTGTAGTGCTCCAAAATATAACAAAGTAAATCTACACGCAGGATGTGTTGAATTATATGTAAAGAAAAATGCATATCTTAGATATTCTACAATAGAGAATTGGTCTAAAAACATGCTTAACTTAAATACAAAAAAAGCAATAGTTGAAGAAGGTGGACAAGTAGATTGGGTAACAGGATCTTTTGGTTCTAAAATATCTATGCTATATCCACTAAGCATATTAAATGGTAGAGGTGCTAAGACCGAATATACTGGAATTTCATTTGCAGGAGAAGGTCAAAATTTAGATACTGGATTTAAAGTAATTCACAATGCACCAAACACATCTAGTGTTGTAAACGCTAAATCAATTTCAAAAAACGGTGGAAAATGTACTTATAGATCATTAGTACGAATTGAGGAAAATGCAAAAGGCTCTAAATCGTCTGTTTCTTGCGAAAGTTTAATGCTTGATGATTTTTCAGTATCAGATACAATACCAACCAACGACATTAGAACAGATGATGTAGAATTTTCACACGAAGCAAAAATTGGTAAAATATCAGATAAAACAATATTCTATCTTATGAGTAGAGGTTTATCTGAAGAAGATGCAAAAGCTATGATAGTTAGAGGTTTTGCATATCCAATTTCAAAAGAACTTCCAATGGAATACGCAGTAGAGATGAATAACCTAATTAATTTAGAGCTTGAGGGAGCTATTGGATAGCAATTTTAAGACACTTCATAAATCAATTAGTAATTTATTGATGTGTTACCAAAATTTGAATAGAAAGGAAAGCATAATGAGTATTTTGAAAATAAATGAAACACCAGTTAGAACATCAAAAAGTTTTAATATTAATAATATGGAGCTTAAGAGTGTTGAGATACCCAAGAAAATTGATGATTTTACTAATGTTTCAATATCTGATTTAGGAATGAAAACAGAGCTAAATAAAGATGTTACAGAAATATGTCCTAAATTTGGATTAGGAGATTTTTGTACAAAGCAAACTAACAACAATTCAAATTACAAGGCAAACATAACAATTAATAACAAAATGGAAAAGAAATTTGAAATTGAGTTTTTGCTTAATTCGGAAAATAAATATTTAATTGAAAACATTGAAATAAATGCCATGGAACAAAGCAAGTCTACAATAGTTTTAAAATATCAATCAGATAATGATATAACTGCATATCATAATGGAAGTATAAGGGTAAATGCTAAAGAGGGTTCGGTTACAAACATCATTATTCTTAATTTCTTAAATAAACAATCTACAAATTTGTTTTGCCTGGAAAATAGTATTGATGATAATGCAAAGCTTAATTATTTTATAATAGATTTGGGCGGAAAAAACAGTATAACTAATTATTACTCAAATATTATAGGTAAAAATGCAGACAATCAATTAAATGCAATTTATATTGGCAAGGATGAAGAAGTAATAGATTTAAATTACATAGCAGAGCTTTGTGGAGAAAAATCTAATATAAATATTGAGGTTCAAGGAGCTTTAAAAGACAAAGCAATAAAGCACTTTAAGGGAACCATTGATTTTAAAAGAGGATGCAAAAAGGCAACAGGAAATGAGAACGAAAATTGTATGCTTCTATCAGATAGTG
Source organism: uncultured Clostridium sp. (assembly GCA_947165355.1). Taxonomy (GTDB): domain Bacteria; phylum Bacillota; class Clostridia; order TANB77; family CAG-508; genus CAG-492. The sequence goes on along the minus strand of CAMUZZ010000013.1, from coordinate 24,277 downwards.
CCAAATCTTTAGCACTTCCAATGCTACTTTGCTCTGAGGAAGATGTAGAAGGAAATCACTCTACAAGTAGTGGAAAAATTGGAGATAAGGAACTTTTCTATATTATGAGTAGAGGATTTGAAAAGAAAGAAGCTATAAAGCTTATGGTTAAAGCAAAATTTAATCAGATACTTGAAAAAATAAACGATGAAGCAATAAGAAACCATATTGTATACGAAATAAATAATAGATTAGATTAATTACAAAAGTAAAAAATGTAATAGAAAGGGTAGATATTATGAATTTAGTTGATTATAAAAAGGATTTTCCATTATTAAAAAATAGAAATATTGCCTACTTAGATAGTGGAGCAACAACACAAAAGCCAGAAAGGGTTATTGAGGCCATAAATGAATATTATAGAAATCACAACGCTAATCCACATAGCGCTGCATATACTTTAGGCAATGAGTCAACTAATTTATACAGTGAGGGTAGAGCAAAGGTTGCTAATTTTATTAATGCAAGATACAGTGAGGAAATTCTTTTTTCAAAGAATGCAACAGAAAGCTTAAATTTATTTGCTCAATCTTATGGTATGGATAATCTATTAGAAGGAGATGAAGTTGTTCTATCTATAATGGAGCATCATTCTAATTTAGTTCCTTGGCAAAAAGTATGCAAAGCAAAAGGAAGTACATTAAAATACATGTATATGAACGAGAACTATGAAATATCAGATGAAGAAATTGAGAGCAAAATAACAGAGAAAACTAAAATTGTTGGTATAACGCATGCGTCAAATGTTTTGGGAACTATAAATGATGTTAAGAGAATTATTAAATATGCTCATAAAAAAGGAGCTATTGTAATTGTAGATGCATCTCAAAGTATTCCTCATATGAAAATTGATGTGCAAGATTTAGATGCCGATTTTGTAGCATTTTCAGGACACAAAATTATGGCACCTTTTGGGATAGGTGTATTATACGGAAAGAAAGAATTACTTAATAAAATGAATCCTTTTATTGTTGGAGGAGATACTATAGAGTATGTATACGAGCAAAGTACAACTTTTGCCACCACACCAAATAAATTTGAGGGTGGTACTCAAAATGTAGCTGCTGTAGTTGGTTTATCAGCTGCTATAGACTACATAAATGAAGTAGGTTACGAAAAGATACATGAAATTGAACACGAAGTAGTTTCTTATGCTAAAGAGGAACTATCTAAATTAGATTTTATTACAATGTATTTAACACAAAATAGTAATAATCATGCATCTGTAATATCATTTAACATAAACGGAGTTCATCCTCATGATGTAGCAAGCATTTTAGATACTGAAGGTGTTTGTATTAGATCTGGAAATCATTGTGCACAACCACTTTTAAGATTTATGGGATTAGACTCAACATGTAGAGCAAGCTTTTACTTATATAATACTAAAGAAGACGTAGACAAGCTTGTTGAAGGATTAAAGAAGGCATATGGAGTGTTTAAAAAATATATAGACAATAATTAATTGTATAACAGTATTTTTATTTGAGAGGTGTAAAAAAATGGAAGATTTAAGCGATGTTTATAATGAGTTAATTATGGAACATAGCATGAATTCATACAATAAAAGAAAGCTTGATGAAGCGGATTGCTGCGAACTTGGACATAATCCAAGTTGTGGAGACGAAATAGAGCTTCAGCTTAAGCTAAATGGGAATGTAATAGAAGATATGGCATTTACTGGTCATGGATGTGCTATTTCGCAAGCATCAACATCAATAATGATTGATACTTTAAGAGGAAAAACAATTGAAGAAGCCAAAGTAATTATAAAAACTTTTATTGATATGATAAAAAGAGAGATAACGGACGAAAAAGAGCTAGAAAAATTAGAAGATGCAATTGCATTTAGAAATATATCAAATATGCCTGCTAGGGTAAAATGTGCACTTCTTGCATGGCATACAATAGAAGATATGATTAATAATAATTCATGCTGTGGAAAGAATGAAATAAATGAGTGTCATTAAAAAATGATGGATACTTTGATGTATTGAAACACACGTCATAAAATTGAAATTATATAAACACTAAAAATATATGTAGGAAGGAGAAATAGCTGTGGAGAATAAAAGAGTATTACTTGGAATGAGCGGAGGAGTAGATAGCTCTGTTTCAGCCCTTCTTTTAAAAGAAGCGGGATACGAAGTAATTGGTGCTACAATGGAACTATTTCCATCAAGTAGCTGTTGTAATACCGAAACATATATGGATGCAAAAAATATATGTAAAGCACTAGATATACCACATTTTACATATAATTATAAAAACGAATTTAAAGAGCATGTAATTGATGATTTTATTTGTTGTTACAAAAATTGTAAAACGCCAAATCCATGCATCGAGTGTAATAAGTATTTAAAATTTGGAATTATGTATGAAAAAGCAAAGGAGCTTGGATGCAACTACATTGCAACAGGTCATTATGCAAAAACAGAATATAGCGAAGAATATGGAAGATGGGTTCTAAAAAAATCTAATGCTGGTAAAAAAGACCAAAGCTATGTTTTATGGAATATACCTCAAAATTTATTAGCACATATTGTATTTCCACTTTCTAATTTTCAAAGCAAGGACGAAATAAGAGCAATTGCTAAAGAGCATAACTTAAAGGTTGCCAATAAACCAGATAGTGAAGATATATGTTTTGTACCAGATGGAAATTACAAGAGATTTTTAGAGGAAAATTCAGACATTAAACCCAAATCTGGAAATATAGTAGATTTAAATGGCAATGTACTTGGAAAGCATGATGGATTGTATAAGTATACAATAGGACAACGAAAAGGTTTAGGAATATCAAATTCAGTTCCACTATTTGTTGTTGGATTTAACAAAGATAAAAACGAAGTAATAGTGGGAGAAGAAAAAGATTTATTCAAAGACGAAATAACTGTAAATGAAGTTAATTTACTTTTGGTAGATGAGTTAAACGAACCAATGGAAGTTGAAGTTAAAACAAGATACTCTATGGCTCAAGCATCAGCAACTATATCTGCTGAAGGTGATAAAATTAAAGTAAAATTTAAAGAGCCTCAAAGGGCACTAACACCAGGACAATCTGCTGTATTTTATTTAGACGATATAGTAGTTGGTGGAGGAAAAATAATGTAAACTTCAATTTTGGGGACGGAGCAAAAAATTAAAGTCTAAATAAAAAATAAATTTCAAGGACGAAGCAAAATTGAAGTTGAAAACGAATTGGCTATATTATATAATACTGCCATATATTAAATGTAGGAGGGAAAGAATATGAAGATTAATTTTTATAACACATTAACAAGAAAAAAAGAAGAATTTATACCAATTAACGAGGGAAAAGTATGTATGTATTCTTGCGGTCCTACTGTATACTATTATCCACATATTGGAAATTTAAGAGCATATTTGTTTATGGATAATTTACGTAGAGTTTTAAAATATAATGGATATGAGCTTAAACACGTAATGAATATAACAGATGTTGGTCACCTTGTATCAGATGGTGATGAAGGCGAAGACAAAATGATGAAAGCTGCAAAACGCGAGCATAAAAGCGTCATGGAGATTGCGCAGTTTTATACGAACGCCTTTTTTGCGGACTGTCAGAAGCTGAATATCAAGCGTCCTATACAAATATATTTTTAGCAGACCTAAAAAAATTGAACGTTGATATGCCAGAAATAATTGCAAGAGCAACACAACATATTAAATGTATGGAAGAATATGTTCAGCAAATTATTGCTAACGGATATACATACGAAACTGAAAATACAATTTATTTTGATACATCTAAACTAGATAAATACGGTGTTCTTTCAAATAAAGATGTAAAAGAGGAAGACCTAGAAGCTAGAATAGACGTTGACCCTAATAAAAGACATCCAAATGATTTTGCTGTGTGGTTTAAAGCACCTGAAAATCATCTAATGAAATGGGATACTTTCTGGGGAAAGTGCTATCCGGGATGGCATTTAGAGTGCTCTGCAATGAGTCACGAATACTTAGGTGAAGAATTTGATATTCATACAGGTGGTGTAGACCATATTACAGTACATCACGAAAATGAAATTGCTCAAGCTAAAGGGTATTGTGGAAAAATTCCAGCTCACTATTGGATGCATCTTGAATTTTTACAAGTTGATGGAAGAAAAATGTCTAAGAGCTTAAACAATTTATACACAATAGACCAATTAAATGAAATGGGTTATGAGCCATCAGTGTTTAGAATGTTTAATTTAGGAGCACATTACAAAAAGCAAATAAACTTTACATTAGATGCAATGGATGCTGCTAAAACTGCACTTTTCCGTCTTCGTGATGGATACTTAAAACATAAAGAAGGAAACGACGATGTTGATGAAAGCATTATAGAGGAGTACAAAACAAGATTTCTTGAGGCAATTAATGACGATTTAAATATGCCAGTTGCAATGAGCGTTGTATGGGATGTTGTTAAAAATCCAATTAAATCAAAAAAATTTGCTGATTTAATTGTTAATTTTGACAGAGTTCTTGGATTCGATATAAAAAACTACGTTCCAACAACTAACGAATTACCACAAGATGTGAAAGACTTAATTGAAAAGAGAAATGCTGCAAGGGCTGACAAAAATTGGGCTGAATCAGATAGATTAAGAGACGAATTAATCAGCATGGGTTACGATGTTAAAGATAGCAAAGAAGGAACCATAGTGGAAAAGAAATAGTAGAAATAAAGCTGTTAATAAAAAAGTCAAGATGATTTTCCTCTTGACTTTTTAGCAAATAATGAATAATTTTGACATGAAAGGTGATAATATGGAATATATAGTTGGTAAAACTGCTGGATTTTGTTTTGGAGTTAAAAATGCTGTAAATAGTGCGATGGTAAATCTTGAAAAAGAAAAATCAATGTGTTGTTTAGGAGAAATAGTGCACAACAGGGAAGTTGTTGAAGAGCTACAGAGCATGGGAATGAATTTTATTGAAGATTTAAATGAAAATACAACCAGAAAAGCCACAATTATTAGAGCACATGGAGTAAGTAAAGAAATATACGAAAAGGCAGAAAAAAGTGGAATAAGACTAGTTGATCTTACATGTCCATTTGTATTAAAAATTCATAGAATGGTTGAGGAACATGCTAAAGAAGGATACTATATTTTTCTAGTAGGAGCTAAATCTCATCCAGAAACAATTGGTACAGCGGGATTTTGTGGAAGTAATTATTCAACTATAGAAAGTAGTGAGGACATAGAAAATGCTATAAAAGATTTTGAAAAAAGTAAATGCAACAAAATTTTTATGGCTGTTCAAACTACATTTAACCTAGAAAAATATGGCGATTATGCGAATTATGTTAGAAATTATTGTGAAGAAAATAAAGTTGAAAACAAAATAGAAAATACGATTTGTTTAGCAACAAAGGAAAGACAAGAGGAAACAGGAAAAATATCAAAAGAAGTTGATTTTATGATTGTAATTGGAGGTAAAAATAGCTCTAATACAAAAAAACTATATGATATAGCAAAGAAAAATTGCAATGATACTATATGCGTTGAAACAGTAAATGACATAGATAGTAATCTACTAAATGGGAAGCATAAAGTAGGAATCATGGCAGGTGCATCAACACCTCAAAGTAGTATAGATAAAGTTGTAGAATTGGTAAAAAATAAATAATACTTTTTTTGTAAAAGTATTGACTATAAAAAAATTTATTTATAAAATATTTGTAGGAAAATCAAAAGAAAAGGAGAAAAAGGTTATGAAGAGGGGTATAATAAGTAAAATTGTTATTATGTTTATAGCATGCGTTATAGCAGTTTTCACATTTAGAGTTAGTTACGCAGCTGAGTCTAATTTAGGTGTTCTTAATGGACTAGATGGTTTACAAGATATAGAATCAAGTTCAAACACAACAAACACTACAACACAAAATACAACAAATACATCTAGTAAATCAACAACAAATAAAACAAACACTACTAATAGTACACCAGCTAAAATACCACAAACAGGATCAAATGCATTATATATATTTGCAGCAGGTGTTGTAATTGTAGGTATAGTTGCAGCTGTTTTATTCAATAAATTTAACAGTATTAAACTTCAATAATAAATAATAAAGATATAAAAAAGATAAGTTTTGCCTTACAACAAAGGTAAAATTTATCTTTTTTTATATTTTTTTGAAAAAAGGGTGCAAATTTTGTTATTTCTATGATAAAATGTCACAAATAATATAAAGAAGGAGTGTTTTTTTTATGTCTGACATAAAATATAAAAGAGTATTATTAAAATTAAGTGGAGAAGCTTTAGCAGGAGAAAACAAAAGTGGAATTTCTGCAGAGGTTGTAGATGAAATAACAAAGCAAATAAAAGAGCTTGTAGAAATGGGAGTTCAAGTAGCCGTTGTTGTTGGTGGTGGAAACTTCTGGAGAGGTAAATATGGATACAATATGGAAAAAACAACTTCAGACCATATGGGAATGCTTGCAACAGCAATTAATGCATTAGCTTTACAAGATTCATTAGAATCAAAGGGAGTTTATGCAAGAGTTCAAACTGCAATTGAGATGAGAGAAGTTGCAGAGCCATTTATACTAAGAAAAGCAGATAAACATTTAAATAAAGGAAGAGTAGTAATTTTTGCTTGTGGAACAGGTAATACTTATTTTACAACAGACACAGGTGCCGCAGTTAGAGCAGCTGAAATAAAAGCTGATGTTATTTTAGTAGCTAAAACAATTGATGGTGTATATTCAGCAGATCCAAAAGTAGATCCAAATGCTGTTAAATACGATGAAATATCATACCTAGATATAATAAACAAAGACCTAAAGGTTATGGATGCTACAGCAATATCATTATGTAGAGAGAATAACATTCCTCTAGTTGTTTTTGCAATGAGCGAACCAAACAATATTATAAAAGCCGTAAAAGGTGAGAAAGTAGGAACTATTGTAAAATAGTTTTTGAATATATTTTTTAAAGGAGATTTCAAAATGGATTATAGTGAAATAATAAGTAGAATGGAAAAAACAGTTGATGTTTTTGCAAATAATTTAGCAGAAGTTAGAGCAGGTAGAGCAAACCCTGCAATTTTAAATAAAATTAAGGTTGATTATTATGGTGTTCCAACACCTATTTCTCAAATGGCTGGTATATCAGTTCCTGAGGCAAGACTAATTGTAATTCAACCATGGGATTTAAGTGTTTTAAAAGAGATTGAAAAAGAGTTATTAAAAGCAGATTTAGGTGTTAATCCAAACAATGATGGCAAGGTAATTAGACTTGCTTTCCCAGAGCTTAACGAAGAGAGAAGAAAAGAAATAGTAAAAGATATAAAGAAAACAGCAGAGGATGCAAGAGTTGCTGTTAGATCAATAAGAAGAGATGGAATTGAAGAAGCTAAGAAAAGACAAAAAGATTCAGAAATGACAGAGGATGAATTAAGATTAGCTGAAGATGAAATTCAAAAAATTACAGACAAATATATTGCTGAAATTGATAAATTATTAGAAGACAAAGAAAAAGAAGTAATGAGCGTATAAGCGTTAAGGGGGAAACATCTTGGATTTTAAGGAAGAGTTAAAAGCATATGCAGACGTGGTAAATAATGAATTAAGTAAATATGCTATCAAAACAGAGTGCCCAGAGCAAATTTTAAATGAATCTATGACATATAGTTTATTAGCAGGCGGAAAAAGATTAAGACCTATTTTAATAATGGCGTCATATAATTTGTTTAAAGACAATACAGAATACGTATACAAATTTGCTGTAGCAATGGAAATGATTCATACATTTTCATTAATTCATGATGATCTACCTGCAATAGATAATGACGATTATCGTAGAGGAAATTTAACAAATCATAAAAAGTTTAATGAAGCAACAGCTATTTTAGCTGGTGATGGATTATTAAATAGAGCATATCATATACTAATAGAAGACATTGCAAGTACGGTTGATCCAGAGGAAAAAGAAAGAAAAATTACAGCTTTATACGAAGTTTCTTATTCAGTGGATAGAATGCTTGCTGGAGAATATGTTGACACAGAGTATGAAGGAAAGCAAATTTCAAGCGAATATCTAGAGTATATGCACGAGAATAAAACTGGAGCAATTATAAAAGCTTCGGTTAAAATTGGTGCTATTTTAGCAGGTGCATCTCAAGAAGATATAGAAAAGCTTGGTGATTATGCTGAAAAAATTGGTTTAGCTTTCCAAATTAGAGATGATATTTTATCTGAGGTTGGAAACCAAGCTCTATTAGGTAAGCCAGTTGGAAATGACAGAGAAAGAGGAAAATGCACATATGTTACAAAATATGGCTTATCAAAGGCAGAAGAGATGTTAGAGAATATAACAAATGAGGCGGTTGACATTTTAAACAACTATAATAAAAATAATGAGTTTTTAATTGAACTTGCCAAATACATTAGTACAAGAAATAAATAAAGGGGCAGGAATAATATGAGTGATACTGAAAATATGCCTAACCATATTGCCATTATTATGGATGGTAATAGAAGATGGGCTAAACAAAAAGGTGTAAACACACCAGATGGTCACAAGGCAGGAGCCGAAACACTAGAAAATATTGTTAATTATTGTAATAAAATAGGATTACGTTATTTAACTGTTTATGCTTTTTCAACAGAAAACTGGAGAAGAAGCGCAGAAGAAGTTGGAGCTTTAATGAAATTACTAGGCTTTTACCTAGATAAGTTTTCAAAAAGAGCAGATACACAAAATATAAAAATCAAAGTATTAGGAGATATAGAAGTTTTAGAAGAAGGGTTAAAAAAATCTATACGCAATGCAATTGACAGAACTAAAAATAACACTGGATTAACATTCAATATAGCATTAAATTATGGAGGAAGAGCAGAAATAACGAATGCTGTAAAAGTTATAGCAAAAAAAGTAAAAGATGGAATTTTAAGTCCTGAAGACATTACAGAAGGAACAATTGAAAAGTATTTATATACAGCTGGTCAACCAGATCCAGACATTTTGGTAAGAACAAGCGGAGAACTAAGAACAAGCAATTTTTTACCTTGGCAATTAGTATACTCAGAATTTTGTTTCTTAGAAAAATATTGGCCAGATTTTAATGAAAAAGATATAGATGATGTTATTAAAATTTATCAAAAGAGGAATAGAAAATTTGGAGGGAAATAAATAATGAACTTTAAGCGTGTTATCTCTGGATTAATAGGATTTATATTTGTAGTTCTAGTATTTATATTTGGAAATGTGCATATAATAGATGTACTTGTGTCAGCCATTGCAGTTATAAGTATGTATGAATATATTAGTTGCTTTAAGTCTAAAGAAAAGGCAAAGCCAATTTCATGGATTTGCTATGCATCGTGTTTGTCGATTGCGGCATTACATTTTATAAAAAGCGAATATTTAATTTACGCAATTTGTTTATTTATTCCAATCTCAATGCTATTGCTATTTTGCCATGTAATATTTTCAGAGCTTAAAACAACACCGGCAGATATTGCAGTTACATTGTTTGGAATATTATACATAGTTATATTCTATGCTTGTATACCAATGATATTTGGTTTAGATAATGGTAAATTTTATATTTGGTATATAGTATTCATTTCGTGGGGTACAGATGTATTTGCATATGCCATAGGAAGAAGATTTGGAAAACATAAATTTAGCAAGGTAAGTCCAAATAAATCTATTGAAGGATGTGTGGCAGGTACAATAGGAGCTATTGTTTTATCAACAGTATATACAATAGTTTTGAATAATTGTTTTGGATTTAATATTAATTATTTTATAATTTTAGGAATATCTTTTGTACTAAGTTTGGTTGGCCAAATTGGAGATTTTTCTGCTTCAAGCATTAAAAGATATACAGGAATTAAGGATTTTGGAAATTTAATTCCTGGTCACGGAGGAATGCTAGATAGATTCGATAGTATTATGTTTATAGCACCATTTGCATTCGTATTGTTCTTACTAATTTTTTAGTTTAGGAGGAATCTATTTTTGATTAGTTTTTTAGTAGTAGCTTTAAAGTTAATCGTATTGCTAGGTTTTTTGGTTTTTATACATGAATTTGGACATTTTATAGCGGCAAAGTTGTGTAAAGTTAAGGTAAATGAATTTGCTCTTGGATTTGGTCCGGTTTTAATTTCAATACAAGGTAAAGAAACCAAGTATCAGCTTCGATTAATTCCACTTGGTGGATTTGTAAGTATGGAAGGTGAAAGTTCCAGATCAGATTCAGAGCGAGCCTTTAACAAAGTTAGTATAATAAAAAGGATTTTAATAGTTTCAGCGGGAGGATTAGTTAACATTATTGTTGCAATCCTTTTATTCTTTGGAGTACAGGTATTTAAAGGTAATAATGAATCTACAAGAGTGCAAAGTTTAATTTCCAATTATCCTGCAGAGCAAGCTGGTATAATGCAGGGTGATAAAATTGTAAAAATCAATAACAAAAAAATGAGAAGAGCAAAAGATATTGTTGATATTGTATCTAAATCAAAGAATAATGATCTTTCAATACAAATAGAAAGAAATGGTGAAATAATAGAATTTAGAATAACTCCAAATGAGGTAAAATACAAATCAACCGGAGCTTATTTTGAATCTGAGGAAAGTACAATTATTGAGGCTTTTAATAAAAAGAATTGTATTAAAGATCAAGGATTTAAAGTAGGAGATAAAATTATTTCTATAAATAATGTTAATGTAGAAAATGATGTAACAAAAGTTGCAGAGGTTTTACAAACAGTAGAAGATAATAAAAAAGCAAAATTTGTAATAGATAGAGCTGGAAAAAACGTTGAAATTGAGGCAGAACCAGTTACAGAGTATAGTTATTTAATTGGAATAGGATTTGAAAAGGAGCCACAGAGCTTATCGAATAACTTGTATTATGCTTGGTATTCAACGGGTGACTTTGCGTTTTCAATAGTAGATAATTTAAAAACATTAATATCTGGAGACGTTAGCTCTGATGATGTGATGGGTCCAGTAGGAATTTCTAAAGTTGTTGCCAAGAAAACAGATGGTATATCTGAGTTTTTAAATATTATGGCTTTAATATCACTATCGTTAGGTATAACAAATTTACTTCCATTTCCACCATTAGATGGAGGAAAAAATGTTTTATTAATAATTGAAGCAATTAGAAAGAAACCATTGCAAGAGAAACATGAAGCAATGATTCAAATGATTGGTTTTTCACTAATAATACTACTTTCTTTATATGTAACGTATAACGACATACTGAAAGTATTTAGAATTTAGGTATAGAAACATATATTTATAGCATATTACAAAGCAGACAAGAAATGTCTGCTATTTTTTTACAAAAAAATAATTTAAAAACTAGACATGTATTTAACGGATTGATAAAATATTACTAGATTAAAGGAGGTAATATACAAATGAACTGTAAAAAATGTGGTAATGAACTTGAAGATAATGCGAAATTCTGTAAGAATTGCGGAGCTAAGGTTAAAGTTGAAGGTGAAAAGAAAGGTGGAAAGAGCGTAATTGCATTTATAATACTTGCTGTTATTATTATTGCTCTTGCAGCAGCTGTTGTTGTTTTATTATTAGGAAGAAATAATGGTAACAATCCTAATTCAGAAAATTCAACAGTAGCTTCAAATGTTGATGATGGTAAAAAGCAAGAACCAGCTAAGATTGATGTAAATACAAAAGAAGGATTTGGAAATAATAGTAGTCCAAGTAATGATACAGATTTAGGTCTTAGATTAATAAAAATAGACAGTACAAATATGAATCTAACTAAAGAGCAACAAAAAGTAATGGATTATTTTGACAATGATTATTTTTCACCTGAATATGAATTTATGATAAGATATCCGCAAGTTTTTAAAGGTTCAAAGTTAGAACTAGGTGGACAAGTATATAATGTTATAAAATCAGATGACAACGATTTTGAAGTTGTATTGTGGGTTGGAAAGAGCGAACATTACTACGAATACTGGGATAACTTCAGAAGTGGCGTAAGCATGTCTTACGAAGAGTATGTAGAAAAAAATAAAGAAAACTTTGTAGTTATAAAAGGAAAACAAGAAGATGCACATTTAATAAAGGGTGATTGGATACAAATATACGGAGTGTACAATAGTATAGATAGTTACAATATTGACGGAAAAGAATATTCGATACCTACAATTAATATTCACAGAAAGTATTATTTGAATAATGACGATAGATTATCTACAATGGATGGAACTGCATATAAGTTTGATCAAAAGTATGTAAGGGATGTTGCTAAAGCAATATTTAATAACAGTGTAATAATAAGAGAAGCAAATGATACAGAGGCTCTTACAAGCTCTACAAGTTTTGCCAATAACTATGCATATGTTTGTGAGTTAGATAACATTTCAAATAATAACTTTGGTAAGTATTTCTTTACATTAAATAAAGGATCAATTTCAGATACGAGAAATTATAGTCCATATCCATTTTCTGGAAATGAGGATATTACAAGATATATAGAATTTGCGCCAGATTTTGAACACTTCTTTATGTTCAGATACGAAGCTCAAATGAAGATACTTACAGTAGAATATTACGATAAATCATTCAATAAAATTTGGAGTGGAGAATTTGAGGATACTTTAATTGCAACATATGATTATACAGTTAATAACATATACTTAGTGGCAAATAATTACCTATACACAATTAACACCAAAACAGGAGAAGATACCGTAGAGCGCAGATTTGTCGGTGAAAAAATAATGGTTAGAAAGTTAGAAGATGGATTATTGTTATTTGGAAACAAACCAGACGAAGCTGTGATGAAAACAGATTTACAAGGAAACATTAAATGGACAGCAAATCTTGATGATTACGGTGGGTATTACAACGTACAAACTTTAGGAGAAAACATAGTTGTTAAATCAAATGAAAAATATTATGTATTTAATAGACAATCAGGTGAAAAAAAGCTAACAGCTGTATCATACTCTGAATAATAATAAAAAATAGAAACTACAGGGACTGTATTCGATTAAGAATATAGTTCCTTTACAATTTAACAGCTTAACGTGCTAGATAGCTAGCAGGTAAAAGCTACAAAATAAGCAGTTTATAGCTTTACATAATTGACAAATTAATTGAAAATTGGTATAATTCTGTGTATTGATATTTATATAGATTTAAGGAGGTTTTATGGAAACGCCTAACGTATTAGAAGAAAATCAAGAATTAAATAAAAATATAGAAAAAAACGTTATTGTTAAAGACTTTGATGCTAGCGAAACATCAATGAAAAAAATTAACAAATTAATTAATGATGGTGTACATGTTACATTTATGGGAAATATGGCAGATTTTCAAAAAAATCAAGTAAATACTATGTCAATTATAAAAAGATTAGTTGAGTGTGGAAAAGCTACATATGTACCAGGATCTAAGGATTATAGTCTATATTTAAAAATGTACAACATGGTTGATGAGTGCAAAAAAGTTTACACGATATCAACAATCAATCATTTAAGACTACGTAAAATGATTATGGATAAAATAGAGGACTCTAAAATTAATGCGCCTGAATTATATCAAGTACTTTGTAACATTCATGATGTAGGGCTAGATCCTAATGCATTTTTAGCTTCTATGCAATGCTTAAGATGGTTAGGAGATCAACCAATTTATACAATTAAAAATGATAGTAAAATGAGAAAAGTACTTATATCACATACTAAAAATCGTATTGTAAACAATGAATACGATGAAAAAATAGTTCCTACAATAAAAGATTTAGCTGACCTTGAAAGAAAAAGAATAGCAGCACCTGCAATTGGATCACAACGTAAAAGTGCAGAAAACAGAATAAAGTATTTAATGGAAAGTTACTTAATAGATTCTAAAGCAGATTCAAAAAAACAAGTTGAAAAAGATGATATTGAGTTATAGTTTAATTGACAAAGATTACTAAATAATATAAAATGATTAATAGAGTAAATTGAATAGTCGCGTATAGCATTGTCGAAAGACAGCGTACGAGGAAAGTCCGGGCTCCAAAGAGCAATGATGCAGGATAACGTCCTGTGAGGGAAACCTTAAGGAAAGTGCAACAGAAAATAACCGCCAATATCCAAATATGGAAATTGGTAAGGATGAAAAGGCGAGGTAAGAGCTCACCGCTAGTATGGTGACATACTGGGCCTTGTGTAAACCCCATCTGGAGCAACACCGGGACAAGAAGGTTAAGACTGCTCGTCGTCTTCTTAATCTGGTGGCTTGAGACATATAGTAATATATGTACTAGATAAATGACTATTCACGACAGAACCCGGCTTATAGATTTACTTATTAATTAAAATAAAAAGTGCAACTTTAATGTTGCACTTTTTTGTTTATATAATTCAATATTAAAAGCTAATAGTTTAAATGGTAATTGAACCCGAATACTTAAAAATATCATCAGGAATATTTGCAATATACAACACTTCTCTATTTGTAATGGGATGTATGAATGATGTTTTATAAGCATGAAGCAATTGACGTGGAGCTTCAGATTGTTTATTTTTAGAGGAGCCATATAATGTGTCTCCAAGTATTGGATGACCTGTGGCAGATAAGTGAACCCTTATTTGATGAGTTCTTCCAGTTTCTAGCAGGCATTTAACAACAGATATTTTATTATCAATTTCTTTTAATACTTGATAGTGTGTAATTGCTGTATCACCATTTTTATCAATGCATCTTTCTATAATACTTCCTTCTTTTCTAGCAATAGGAAGTTCAATTGTTCCATTTTTTTTCTCAAATATTCCTTCACATATTGCAATATATTCCTTTTTAAACTCTTTTGTTTGCATTTGATACACTAAACAGTTTTGAATGTATTCGTTTTTAGCAAAGATTACAATTCCTGAAGTATCTTTGTCTAGTCTATTTACAGGTCTTATTTTTCTTTTTAAACCAATTGAGTCAAAATAATAGCGTACGCCATTTGAAAGACTGTTATCATAATGTAGCATAGATGGGTGAACAGGGGTATTTGGCTCTTTATTTATTACTAAATAGTATTCATCTTCATAAATAATATCCAGGTTCATTTGCATAGGAACTAAGTTTGAATTATCTTCTTCAAAATCTAAAACTACTTGTACGTAATCACCGGGCTTGAGATCCTGAGATATGTGCAGAGGAGAAGAGCTATTTACAAGAATACAACTGCTTTTTTTCAACTTTAATAAAAGCCTATCTGATATATTAAAATAGGCTTTTAAAAGTTCTTTTAAATTTGTATAGTTATCGTTTTGTTTTACAGTATATTCAAGTTTCATAATAGATTCCATTTCTGCTTATTTTTTTTATGTAGTTCTTTTCATTAGTTTAAATAAGTGTTTAGAAATTTAAACTTCTCTATTTAAGTTTCCGTTTGTATAATTTTGTCCTTCTAGCTTTTGACCACTTGAGTGTGTTTTAATTGCTGTATTAATTTCGGTAAGTGTTTCGTCTAAAAAGTCTAGTCTAATGCTGTTTACATTTAAATCGTCTGATTCAATGCTTGTAGTTTTAGAATTATAAATTGTTGTAATACCATTTTTAAATAATAGTTTAAATTCTAAACCTAATCTATCTTTTAAATAAAAGTTTGAATAATAGTTACAATACTTTTTACACTTTAAATAGCATTTGTTTGATCTTCCAAGTAAGCAATAATTCAAGTTCATAACAGGTAAATTGCCATAAACAATCATCTCGGTTTTGTATTTATTTGTTAGGCTGTTTAGAGTATCTTTACTTAGCTCTGGAGATATTGTAAGCAAATTTATATTACTGTTTGAAAGCTCTTGTAATGTTAAATCATTAAAAATATTAAGAGTATAGTTGGCTATAAATTCATATTTATCTTTGTATTTATCAATTAGCTCCAAATGAGAAATGTTTGATAAAACAAAGCCTTTAACTTTTGAATATTCTTCTAATATCTTATCAAATGGATATTTTGAAAAGTTTTTTGAAATAGTAGGTAGGTATATGTATGTATTATATTTTTTGCTAACAGTTTTTATTGCATCGTGGTAAGATTCATCAGTAAAAAATATATATGGAATATATATTCTGTCTACTTTTTCAAGTAATGAATAATCAAAGTATTTATTGAATTTATTAAATAAAATAGATACTGTTTTTTTAGTATTTTTATTTTCATTATTTTTCTCAAATTCAATAGGAGATATAGGCTGTTGTAGCTCTCTTGAATATCTATTCACTATAACTGTTTCAATTTTTTCAATGGCTGCTCTTCTAAGTTCATTTAGTGCACTAATTGAAGGTAAGAAAAGGTTTTCATCTATATCTACATGTATGTTTTCAAATTCTACTGGGGAATTTTTTGTTTTTGAAATTTGGTTTATAACTCTATCTGCAGTAATTGGTGAGGTTTTAGCTTGAATAGGTACTACCTGCGATGATACTGTAAAGTAAATATTGCTTGAAACATCATGTGGGTCTTCAGATACACTTGCTATTGTTATTGATATTGGAGTATCTTGTTTAATTGATACACCACAATTAAACTTTAGCTTTTTATTTTCTTTATTAATGCTATCAAGAGCAATTCTTGAAAGCTCTTTATTAGTTATTTTGTATACTTTGTCTCCAACAGAAATATTTCCTTTCATGCGCCCAATTGTAACTGTTTGGAATGGAAAAGACTCTTCAATATTACTATTTCCAAGCATTAGTTCCGAAATAGTATAAACTCCTTTTTCTTTTTCCAAGCTTATAGTATCGCCAATAGAAAGTACTTCATTTGATGTTAGTTTTATATGACCATTGTTAGCATTAAAATGTTCTACTGTACCAAGTAAAAGTCCCATATTATTTGGTTTTTCTTTGTATACAAGATCTTTATTGTATTCATCTCCTAAATGACCAGTTGAAAAGCCTCCGCGGTTAAAAACTTGCATTAGTATTTTTTTATCGCTGTAATCAACGCTATATGGTTTAGATTCTAAAGCTAAATCCATGTATTTTCTATATATTTGTGTTACCGTGGCAACATATTCTGGATTTTTCATTCGTCCTTCAATTTTAAAGCTTTTAACACCAGCTTTTATTAATTCTGGGAGATAGTCTATTCCGCATACATCACGTGTACTTAAGATATATCCTGAATCCATAGATTCTGTTGAAATTGCGTCAGATTTTATTAAGTCATATTGCAATCTACATGGCTGAGCGCATTTTCCACGATTTCCAGATCTTCCACCAATCATACTAGATAGCAAACATTGACCAGAGCAAGACATACATAATGCACCGTGAATAAATACTTCAATTTCTAAATTAGTATTTTTGCAAATGTTTTTTATTTCGGAAATTGAAAGTTCTCTTGCTAAAACAACTCTAGAAAATCCCATTTGTTCGGCTAATTTTGCACCTTCTAAATTATATATGGTCATTTGAGTACTTGCATGAATTGGGAGGTCTGGGAATATACTAATTAAATGTTTTGCAAGACCTAAATCTTGAACAATTATTCCGTCAATTCCAGCTTCATAGGCAACTCGTGCTATATTAATTGCTTCATTTAATTCTTCATTTTTAATAAGAGTATTTAATGCTAAATTAGTTTTTACGTTTCTTATTTTTGCATAATTAATAGCATCAGCTATGTTTTCTAATGAAAAATTAGTTGATGATGCTCTGGCACTAAAAGAATCGGCTCCAAAATATACACAATCTGCTCCATTTTGTACGGCTGCTTTAAGACAGTCGAAATCACCAGCTGGAGCAAGTAGCTCTGGTACAAAATTATTATCCATTTGTTTTTCTCCCAATAAATTTTTGTTTTAATATATCATAATTTGTAATTAGTGTAAAGTTTAGAAAAAAGGAGAAAATCAAATATTTCTTCATCAATTTGCTATTGACATAAAGGTTACCATGTATTATATTTAGCAAGTAAAATCAGCCTAGAAAAAATAGGAGGTTTTCATGGAAGTATACTCAGCAACCTTAATTGCGAATGAAAAAAATCTATTTCTTTGTGCTTGCGATTTGAATAACCGAATTATCGAAGAGCGAAGATTTAAGAGCAACATAGCAATGATAGGTGAACCACAATTTTACGTTCCGACTCGGAGCGGAGAAAGATGGAGAGCATCACAGCGTTATACGTATGGAGAAAGATGCATAAATACAGATGGAAAAACAAAAAAATATTCATTTGTTTGGTCAGAAGGAGAGACATGGATTTCGTGTATGAATGAGTTTAACAAAGCATATGAAAGAATTCTTGTTAAAGTTCCTTCAATATACAAAGAATGCTCCATTAGAATTTTTCGCCCTACAAATAACGAAAAAAAGTGGCAAGCATACATGCAGTACGCTTATGATGAGTAACTCCAAAAGATCCACGTGAAATAAAGTGGGTCTTTTTTTATACTGTAAGAAATTTTATATATCAAATTATAAAAAAATGTTAAAGGAAAAAAGTACAGTTATTACAATAGAAGTAGCACTATTATATTTTTTTTGATATAATTTTACCAACATAATTCAGGAGAGGTGTGCTTATGAAAAGAGTTTTATTAACGATGATAATAATTGCAGTTTTATTATTTGGTATTATACTAGCATGCAATATAACTAGTAAGATGAATCAATTTAATAATAGCGATGCAGAAAATGAAGAATTAACAATCATGGATCAAAATGAAATAACAATATATGATATAGAGGAAGGATATTTAAAAGTACCATACAATAAATTAGCAGATAAGCATAGTTATAACTGGGATAATGGCTTAAAAAAGGAAAATGGTTTTTATTACTACGAAGATGAAAACTATAAATCAATATTTGGATTAGATTTATCTAATTATCAAGAGGAAGTTGATTGGGAAAAGTTGAAATCTGAAGGAGTTGAATTTGTAATTCTACGAGTAGGATATAGAGGTTACGGAAGTGCTGGTAATATTGTAATTGATTCTATGTTTGAAGAGCATTACAAAAATGCAATTAACAATGGAATGTATGTTGGTGTTTACTTTTTTTCGCAGGCTATTAACACAGATGAGGTAAAAGAAGAAGCAGATACTGTTCTAGAATGTATTAAGGGGAAAAACATAATGCTTCCGGTTTTCTTTGATTTAGAAAAAATAAAGAATGATTCAGCAAGAACAGATAATTTAACTTTAGAAGAAATAAACGAAATGTCTTTAGAATTCTGCAAAATTATAAAAGAAAATGGATACGAACCTGGAATATATGGAAACAGCAAAACGTTTACTACAAAAATGAAGCTAGAAGAGTTTAATGATTATTTTAAATGGTATGCAGATTATTTAGAAACACCGCTTTATCCATATGAGTTTAGTATGTGGCAATACACAGAAACGGGTCATATTGATGGAATAGATGGAAATGTAGATTTTAACATATATTTCGATAAAAAAACAAATTATGAACTATACTAAATGAGTATGCAAATATCTTGAAAAAATATACTTTAAATCATATAATTATGGTGTCTAAGGTATTAAAAATAATTTTATAGGAGAGTATAGAAAATGATAGAAATTAGGAACTTAACTAAAAAATATGGCGATAAAGTTGCAATATCAAATATTTCTTTTAATGTAAATGATGGAGAAATATTCGCTTTTATTGGGCATAATGGTGCAGGAAAAACAACAACCATTAAGTCTTTAGTTGGAATTCACGACTTTGAAGATGGAGACATTTTAGTTAATGGAAAATCAATAAAAAAAGATCCTATTGGTTGTAAAATGAAAATGGCTTATGTACCAGATAATCCAGATTTATACGAAAATATGACAGCAATAGATTTTATAAATTTTATATGTGATATGTACAATACACCAGCTGATGAAAGAAAATCCAATATAGAAAAATATGGAAAAATGTTCGAAATTTTTGATAATTTAGGACAAGATATTTCTTCTTTTTCTCATGGAATGAAACAAAAGGTTGCACTAATTGCAGCACTTTCACATAATCCAGAAGTATTGGTTATGGACGAACCATTTGTTGGGCTTGATCCAAAATCTGTTTTTGATATGAAAGAAATAATGAGAAATATGGCTAAAGAAGGTAAAACAATTTTTTTCTCAACACACATTTTAGATGTTGCAGAGCGATTATGCGATAGAGTTGCAATAATAAAGAGCGGACGAATAGTTAAAATTGGAAATATGAAAGAAATCAAGGGAGACGAAACTTTAGAGCAAATTTTCCTTGAGTTGGGAGAAGAGTAATGAAACTTTTAGCGTTAATAAAGGCTACTTTTAGTCAAGATATGAATCTTTTTAAATACTCAGCCAAGAAAAATTCTAGTAAGGCTGCAAAAATTTTACTTCCAGTTTTTATATTTGGCATTGTATGTTATGCAATAGGAACATTAGCCTATTCTTTGGCTGAGGGATTAGCACCATTGCATTTAACACATGTAATGCTAAGCTTATTTGCGTTTATTGTTACAATGTTAACTTTTATGGAAGGAATATATAAGTCGCAAGGAATACTATTTGACGCAAAAGACAATAATTTATTGTTTGCACTTCCTATAAAAAAGTCAAATATATTATTTATTAGAATACTAAAACTTTTGGTATTTCAATATTTATATAACTTAATGTTTTTATTACCAGCAATTGTTGTATATGCATATTTTGAAAGACCTGGTGTAAGTTTTTATTTAATATCATTATTGATGACATTTATAATTCCAATAATTCCAACGGTTATAGCTAGTGCTTTAGGTTATATGGTTAAAATGCTTTCATCTAAATTTAAGGCAAAGAAACTAATGCAAACAATTTTATCTGGTATTTTGTTTATAGGAGTGTTTTTTGTAAGCCTAAATATGAAGGGATTAATGCAAAGTATTACTGAAAATGCAACTAGCATAAACGATATTGTAATGAAAATATACTATCCATTAGGTTTATACATAAACTTAATTACAAAATTTGAAATACTAGATTTAATAAAATTGTTAGCTATAAATATTATTCCATTTTTACTATTCATTCTAATTGCAGCTAAATTTTATTTTAGAATTATTTCAAGATCATCAGAAGTAAGCTCAGTAAAGAGCAAAAATAAAAAGATGGAATTTGTAAAAAGAAAATCAATTGTAGCTCTTGCAAGAAAGGAAATAAAAAGATATTTTTCATCTTCAGTATATATGTTTAATACTGCTGTTGGATTATTTATGTGCGTTATTGTTTCAGTACTTTTATGCTTTAAAGGAGCAGAGGTATTTAATATGATAGCTAATTATTTAGGAATGGAAAATAAGCTTTCAATAACTGCTTTCTTCTATGTTTTCATTCTATTTATGGCGTTTTCAACATCAATAACTTCATCAAGTATATCTCTTGAAGGCAAAACCATAAATATAACTAAAAGCTTACCAATTAGTGAAAAAACAATATTAAAGAGCAAAATACTTGCATGCTTTGTAATAGAATTACCATTTTTATTGGTATCTGATATTATTTTTTCTGCTAAATTTAACCCAGGAATTTGGTACATTTTGTTACTTTTAGTAATGAATGTTGTTGTTATATTTATTACTGCTTGTTTAGGATTATATTTCAACTTAAAGTACCCTAAAATGGATGCTACAAGTGATACAGAGGTAGTAAAACAAAGTATGAGTTCGTCAGTTTCAGTGTTTGCAGGAATGGCAGTTTTTATTGTTAGTGCAGCTATTATTTATTTCTTAAGTAAAGTAATTTGTATTGAACTAGCCATGCTAGGTCAATTAGCTATAAACTTTGTAGGAGGAATTATAATATACAGATACTTAATGAGCAAAGGAGCTAAAGCTTACAGAAAAATTAATGTATAGCTATTACTTATGCTTAATTAAAATGTATGTTGCTTAAGAACGCAGAAAGGAAAATTTGAAATGAAAAAAGCAAATGACTTTAATGAAAACAGTGCTGTTGAGAAGGAAATTTTAGAGAATAGTAAGTTAAAACTAGATAAGCTTTACAAGAAATACGAAACTTCGAAAGATGGTATAAGTGTTGTAGAAATTGAAGAACGAATTGATAAATATGGAAAAAATATAATAGATGTAAAAGATACAAATACCTTATGGCACAGAATTCGTGAAGCTATTATAAATCCTTTTAACATTGTTTTACTAATTGTAGCAACTATTACATTTTTTACAGATGTAATTATTGCAGAAGAAAAGGATTATGCTACTTTTATTTTAATTCTTAGTACAGTTTTTATTTCAGCTGTAATATCTTTCAGAGAGCAAACAAAGTCTGAAAATGCTGCTAAAAAACTTAAAAAAATGATAAGCAATAAAATGGAAGTTATTAGAGATGGAAATCAAATAACTGTTGATATTGAAAATGTTGTGCCTGGAGATATTGTTAAGTTATCATCTGGTGATATGATACCAGGAGATGTTAGATTTATTGAAACAAAGGACTTGTTTATTGATCAAGCATCACTTACAGGAGAATCAAATCCCGTTGAAAAGTTTGACGAATTAAAAGAATATGAAAGTATAACAGATTTATCTAACATTGGATTTATGGGAACCAATATAGTAAGTGGAAGCAGTAAGGCTTTAGTAATAGCTACTGGTAACAATACTTATTTTGGTAGCATGGCAAAATCTTTATACACATTTAGCGAAAAGAACAGCTTTGAAAAAGGAATTGATGATATAACAAAGCTATTAATAAAATTTATGTTTATTTTGGTGCCAATAGTACTATTTGTTAATTTCTTATCTATTGGCGACATTTGGTCTTCATTAATATTTGCTATTACAATTGCAGTTGGTTTAACCCCAGAAATGTTACCTGTTATTACAACATCAACATTAGCTAAGGGAGCTACTCAAATGTCTAAAAAGAAGACAATAGTAAAAAGATTAAGCAGTATTCAAACATTTGGACAAATGAACATTTTGTGTACTGACAAAACAGGTACTTTAACGGAAGATAAAGTTGTTTTGGAAAAGTACATGGATGCTACAGGAAAAGAAAGTTTAAGAATTTTAAAACATGCTTTCTTAAATAGTTACTTCCAAACAGGTCTTAAGAACTTAATTGATGTTGCAATTATATCAAGAGCAGAAAAAGAAAATTTAAATATTTTAAAAGAGAAATATGTTAGAGAAGATGAAATACCATTTGATTTTTCAAGAAGAAGAATGAGTGTTGTTTTAAGAGATGAAAATGGAAAAAGACAATTAATTACAAAAGGTGCAGTAGATGAAATTTTATCAATATGCTCTTTTATAGATTTTGACGGTAAGGCTGTTGAATTAACGGATGAGCTAAGAAAAAGGGCATATCAGGTATACGAAGAAAACAATAAAGAGGGATTAAGAGTTCTTGCCGTTGCGCAGAAAAACGAAATTCACGATGTTAATACATTTGGTGTACAAGATGAAAGTAAAATGGTTTTGATTGGATTTGTTGGTTTCCTAGATCCTCCAAAGGTAAGTGCAAAAAAAGCAATAAGTGCTCTAAAAAAATATGGAGTAGATACAGTAGTTTTAACAGGAGATAGCGAAGGCGTTGCTCTTAAAGTATGTGAAAAAGTTGGAATTAATGTTAAAAATAGCATGTCTGGAAAAGATTTAGACAATTATTCAGATGAAGAGCTAAAAGAAAAAGTAAAGCATTGTCATTTATTCTCGAAGCTATCGCCATTACAAAAACAAAGAGTAGTAAGAATATTCCAAGAAAACGGAAATACCGTTGGATACATGGGTGACGGAATAAACGATTCACCACCGCTAAAGCAAGCTGATGTTGGAATTTCAGTAGATACAGCTGTTGATATTGCAAAAGAAACTGCCGACATCATACTTCTTGAAAAAGATTTAAATGTTTTAGAAGAAGGTGTTATTAACGGAAGAAAAACATTTACCAATTTACTAAAATATATAAAAATGGCTACAAGTGGAAACTTTGGAAATATGATATCTGTTATTATTGCAAGTATTTTTCTACCATTTTTACCAATGCTTCCAGTACACATATTAATTCAGAATTTATTAAATGATTTTGCACAAATTGGAATGCCATTTGATAATGTAGATGATGACTATATTAAAAAGCCAAAAGAGTGGAACACCAATGGTATAAAAGAATTTATGTTTAAATTTGGCCTTATTAGTACGGTATTAGATATAATTTGCTTTGTAATACTATGGTTTTTATTTAAATATAATACAATTGAAAAAGCAGTATTATTTCAAAGTGGATGGTTT